>JBIKWU010000233.1:0-6285 GCA_044356115.1 Burkholderiaceae bacterium | reverse complement strand
AGAGCGTGGGCACCGGCTGGCCCAGGCGCAGGTAGTCGAGGCCGACATCGGCCAGCGGCTGCAGCTTGACCCGGATCTCCGGGTCGTCGGCGAAGCGGGCCAGGGCCTGGCTCACGGTGAGCGAGAGCACATCGGCGATCGACAGCGCCGCGCCGCCGTGGCGGTCCGACAGGGTCACCTCGAGGGTCTCGGCGCGGTAGCGGCGGCCGTCGCAGTCGGGGCAGCGCAGGTACACGTCGGAGAGGAACTGCATCTCCACATGCTCGAAGCCGTTGCCGCCGCAGCTCGCGCAGCGGCCGTCGCCCGAGTTGAAGCTGAAGGTGCCGGCGGTGTAGCCGCGCTCGCGCGCGAGCGGCGCGGCCGCGAAGCGCTTGCGGATCGCATCGAAGGCGCCGACATAGCTCACCGGATTGGAGCGTGCGGTCTTGCCGATGGGCGACTGGTCGACGAACACCACATCGGCCAGCCAGTCATCGCCGAGCAGGCGCTGATGGGCCCCGGGCGACTCGGTGGGCCGGCCCTTGGCCTTGAGCAGCGCCGGCAGGAGCACGTTCTGCACCAGCGTGGACTTGCCGCTGCCCGACACGCCGGTGACGCAGACCAGCCGTTGCAGCGGGATCTCCACCGAGATGTCGCGCAGGTTGTGCTCGCGCGCGCCCTCGAGCACCAGGCGCGGCGTGGCCGGCAGCACCGGCTGCGGCCGGGCGGCATCGACCTGACGGCGACCGGACAGGTAGTCGCCGGTGAGCGTGCCCGCCTCGCGCAGGCCCTGCGGCGGCCCCCAGTAGACGATCTCGCCGCCGCGCTCGCCCGGCCCCGGACCGATGTCGAGCATGCGATCGGCGGCGAACATCACCTGCGGGTCATGCTCGACCACCACCAGCGAGTTGCCGGCGTCGCGCAGCCGGCGCATCACGCCGATCACGCGGTTCATGTCGCGCGGGTGCAGGCCGATGCTGGGCTCGTCGAGCACGAACAGGGTGTTCACCAGCGAGGTGCCCAGCGCGGTGGTGAGGTTGATGCGCTGCACCTCGCCGCCCGACAGGGTGCGTGATTGCCGGTCGAGCGTGAGATAGCCCAGGCCCACCTCGCACAGGTAGCCCAGGCGGGCGCGGATCTCCACCAGGATCATCTCGAGCGCTTCCTGGCGGGCGCCGGTCTCGCCGGTGCTCAGCGCGCCGAAGAAGTCGCGCACCGCGTCGATCGGCATCAGCATGAGGTCATGGATGGAGCGGCCGGGCAGCGCCGCGCGCTGCGCCGGGGTCCAGCTCACCGCCTCGGGGAGGAAGGGCTCGGGCGTCATCGGGCGGTCACCGATCCGCCACAGCAGCGCGTCGGGCTTCAGGCGCGCGCCGCGGCACTGGCCGCAGGCCGAGTACGAGCGGTACTTCGAGAGCAGCACCCGGATGTGCATCTTGTAGGCCTTGCTCTCCAGCCAGGCGAAGAAGCGGTTGACGCCGTACCACTGGCTCTGCCACTTGCCGGTCCAGTCGTCGCCGCCCTCGATCACCCAGCGCCGGTGCGCCGGGCTGAGCTGGCGCCAGGGGACATCCATGGGCACGCCCGCCCGCGCCGCGAACTTGCGCAGGTCCTGCTGGCACTCCTTGAAGCTGGCGGTCTGCCAGGGCTTCACCGCCCCCTCGGCGAGGGTGCGGCCCTCGTCGGGGATGACCAGGCCGAGGTCGATGCCGATCACCCGACCGAAGCCGCGACAGGCCTCGCAGGCGCCCAGCGGCGAGTTGAACGAGAAGAGGCTGGGCGTGGGCTCGGTGTAGGCGATGTCGCATTCGGCGCAGTGCAGGCCCTGCGAGAAGCGCCACACCGCCCGATCGAGCCCTTCGTCATCGAGCACGTGCACCGCGAGCCGACCCTGGCCGTGGCGGAAGGCGGTCTCGATCGCCTCGGCCAGCCGGGCCGGATCGGCGCTGCCCGCGCGCAGGCGGTCCTGCACCACCGACAGCACCGGCGGGCTGCCCTCGCTGCGGGCATGCACCCGGGTGTAACCCTGGGCCTGCAGGTGCCTCTCGACCTCGGCATCGCTGAAGTTGGCGGGCACCGGCACCGGGAAGCAGATCACCAGCCGTGGATCGCCGGCGGCCTGGGCCCGCGCGCGCAGGGCCTCGAGCACCGAGCCGGTGTCGTCGCGGCGCACCGGCCGGGCGCAGCAGCGGCAGTGCAGCATGGCCGCGCGCGCGAACATCAGCTTGAGGTGGTCGTTGAGCTCGGTCATGGTGCCGACCGTGGAGCGCGAGGTGCGCACCGGGTTGGTCTGGTCGATCGCGATCGCGGGAGGTACGCCCTCGATGCGATCGACCTGCGGCTTGTCCATGCGGTCGAGGAACTGCCGGGCGTAGGCCGAGAAGGTCTCGACGTAACGGCGCTGGCCCTCGGCATAGAGCGTGTCGAAGACCAGCGAGCTCTTGCCCGAACCCGATACCCCGGTGACCACCACCAGCTCGTGCGTGGGGATGTCGATGTCCAGGTTCTTGAGGTTGTTCTGGCGCGCGCCGCGGATGCGGATGCTGCCGCGGTCGGGGCCGGACGCAACGGGGGAGTCGGACATGGGGCTTGTCGATGCAGGGGAGGGTGGGCAGCGGTTCTATCACATCCCTACCCCTGAGCGGCGTCCATCCGATATGATCAGGGGTTCCCTCCCTCGGCTTGCGACCCCACCATGTTTCGCGAAGCGATCTCCACGCCCGACGCGCCTGCGGCCCTCGGGCCCTATTCCCAGGCGGTCAAGGTCGGCAACACCGTCTATCTCTCCGGCCAGATCCCCCTTGACCCTGCCACCGGCCAGCTCGTCCAGGGCGGCTTCGAGGAACAGGTCGAGCAGGCCTTCCGCAACCTGCGCGCGGTGGCCCAGCGCGCCGGCGGCGGCCTGAGCAAGTGCGTGAAGATGACCCTGTTCCTCACCGACATCAGCCAGTTCGCGGTGGTCAATCAGGTCATGGAGCGCTACATCGCCCAGCCCTTTCCGGCGCGCTCCACGGTGGGTGTGGCCAGCCTGCCCCGGGGCGCCGCCTTCGAGGTCGAGGCGGTCATGGTCCTCGACTGACCCGCGGTCTGCCGCGCATGGCGGGTTCGCGCGGCCCCCGTCCCGTCGCCACCGAGCGCCTGGCCCGCCTGGGCCTGCGCAGCGACGACGACCTCGCGCTGCACCTGCCGCTTCGCTACCTCGATCTCACCCGGGTGCTGCCCATCGCCCAGGCCCGTACCGGGGACGAGGTGCAGGTGGAGGGCGTGATCCGACGTCAGGAGGTCACCGGGCGGGGCCGCCGGGTGCTCAACGCGGAACTCGAGGACGACAGCGGGCGCATCGCCCTGCGGCTCTTTACCTTCTACCCGTCAACGCTTCGCCAGCTGGCGGTCGGCCAGCGGGTGCGCGCCTTCGGCCAGGTGCGCGCCGGGCTGTTCGGCGCCGAGATGACCCACCCCGTGCTCAAGCCCGCCGGCGGGGCGTCGACCCTGCCGGCGCGGCTCACCCCGGTCTATCCCTCGGCCGCCGGCATCTCGCAGACGCTGCTGCGCACCGAGATCGCGGGCGCGCTCTCGCGCATCGACTGGCCCGAGCCGCTCGCCGAAGCGCAGCGGCAGCGTCTGGGCCTCATGCCGCTGCGCGAGGCCCTGCACCTGCTGCACGAGCCCCCGCCGGAGGTGTCGCGCGCGAGCCTCGACGAGCGCAGCCACCCGGCCTGGCGCACGCTCATCTTCGACGAACTGCTGGCCCAGCAGCTCAGCCTGCGCGAGGCGCGCGATCGGCGCGCCGCGCTGCGGGTCGAGCCGCTGGCCGACGCGCAACGGGCGCAGGCGCTGCTCGCCCGGCTGCCCTTCCGGCTGACCGGCGCGCAGCAGCGGGTCTGGGCGGAGATCGCCGCCGACCTCGCCCGCGACCGGCCGATGAACCGGCTGCTGCAGGGCGATGTCGGCAGCGGCAAGACCGTGGTCGCGGCGCTGGCCGCGCTGCAGGCGGTGGGCAGCGGCCGGCAGGTGGCCCTCATGGCGCCCACCGAGATCCTCGCCGAGCAGCATCATCGCAAGCTCACCGCGTGGCTCGACGATTCGCTTGCGCGGGTGGCCTGGCTCTCGGGCTCCATGAAGGAGACCGACAAGCGCGCGGTGCGCGCGGCGGTGGCCGCCGGCGAGGTCGACCTGCTGATCGGCACCCACGCCCTGATCCAGGACAGCGTGGGCTTCGCGCGGCTGGGTCTGGCGATCGTCGACGAGCAGCACCGCTTCGGGGTGGCGCAGCGGCTGGCCCTGCGCGGCGCGGCGGCATCAGGCGAGGCCGCGCTCGCCCCGGCGCATCAGCTGATGATGAGCGCGACGCCGATCCCGCGCACCCTGGCCATGAGCTACTACGCCGACCTCGATGTCTCGGTGATCGACGAGCTGCCGCCGGGCCGTCAGCCGGTGGTCACGCGGCTGGTCGAGATGGGTCGCCGCGAGCGGGTGATCGCGGCCATCGCGCCGGCGTTGGCCGAGGGCCGGCAGGTGTACTGGGTGTGCCCCTTGATCGAGGAGAGCGAGGCGCTCGATCTGCAGACCGCGATCGAGGCCCATGCCACGCTGTTGGCGGCGCTGGCGCCCTGGCCGGTGGGACTGGTGCATGGCCGCCTGACGCCGGCCGAGAAGGCGGCCACCATGGCGGCCTTCGCCGCCGGCGAGCTGCGGGTGCTGGTGGCGACCACCGTGATCGAGGTCGGGGTCGATGTGCCCAATGCCTCGCTGATGGTGATCGAGCACGCCGAGCGCTTCGGCCTGGCGCAGCTGCACCAGCTGCGCGGGCGGGTGGGGCGCGGCAGCGCCGACAGCGTGTGCGTGCTGCTCTACCGCAATCCGCTCTCGGACACCGCCCGCGAGCGGCTGCGCATCATCTTCGAGAGCCAGGACGGCTTCGAGATCGCCCGGCGCGACCTGCTGTTGCGCGGCCCGGGGGAACTGCTCGGCGCGCGGCAGTCGGGCCTGCCCATGCTGCGCCATGCCGACCTTGATCGGGATGCCGATCTGGTGGAGCACGCGCGTGATCTCGCGGCCGGCGCGCTGGCCGCGCACCCTGATCGGGCGGCGCCCATCGTGGCGCGCTGGCTGGCCGGGCGCGGCGCGTTCGCGCAGGCCTGACCGGCGGCCTCAGGCCGCGTCGAACAGCGCCTGGCGCTGGTCTGCCGTCACCCCGCTGGCCAGCATCAGCATCAGCAGCACGCGTGCCTTGGCCGGGGGCAGGCGGCCGGCGGTGAGGGTGCCCAGGCCGGTGTCATCGAACATCGGGCTGTCGCGGGTGATCACGCCCTCCAGTCCGCGCGAGGCGCGCACCACCGCGATGCCGCGGGCGATCGCTGCACCGATCAGCGGCCGCAGCGCGGCGGGCAGGTTGCCGTTGCCAGTGCCGGCCAGCACCAGACCGTCGGGGCGGGTGTCGATCACCGCCTGCAGGGTGAGGGCGTCCAGGCCGGCGTGACCGCTGACGATCGGCACCCGCGGCAGGGGCCGGTCAGCAGGCGGCGGCAGCACCGCGCGCCGCGCCGCGCGCGGGTCGGCGTCGCGATGGAAGACCGCGACGCCGTCGGCAACGCTGCCGAGCTCGCCCGCGCTGCCGCTGTCGAAGGCCTGCACGCTGGCGAAGTGCCGCTTGGCCACGAAGCCCGCGCCATGGATGCGCTCGTTCATCACCACCAGCGCGCCGCGATCCCGGGCCTGCGCGCTGAGCGCCACCATCGCGGCATTGAACACATTGGCCGGCCCGTCGGGCGAGTGGGCGGTGCCCGGCCGCATCGCGCCGGTGAGCACCACCGGCCGTGAGTCGGCCACGCTGTGATGCAGCCAGAACGCGGTCTCCTCCAGGGTGTCGGTGCCGTGGGTGATCACCACGCCGGCCAGGTCGGGGTCGGCCAGACCCGCCAGCACGGCGGCGCGGATCGCCTGCCAGTCGGCCGAATCGATCTCGTAGCTGGCCTTCTGTACCGGTTGCGCGAAGCGCAGGGCGGCCCGGGCCTCCAGGCCCGGCACCGCGGCGGCCACCGCCTGCACCGGCACCTGCGCGGCCTGGTAGCGGGTGCTGAGTTCGGGGGCGGCGCCAGCGCCGGCGATGGTGCCGCCGGTGCCGATGATGAGGAGACTGGGCAGGGTGCTCATGATGGACGGGGTCAGCGGGCGGAGGGGGAGGGTTGGCGCGCCACGAGACCGGCGGCGCGGGCGATGGCGAACAGCCCGAGGGCGGTGCATCCGGCGGGCGCCGCCCGGCCGACCACGCCGGCCAGCGCCAGGGCGCGGGCGTAGCGCGCGGCC
>JBIKWU010000232.1:0-6336 GCA_044356115.1 Burkholderiaceae bacterium | reverse complement strand
GGGCGTTCAGGTACACCGGGAGCGTGGCGGTGAGGGTCTTGCCCTCGCCGGTGCGCATCTCGGCGATGCGGCCGCTGTGCAGCACCATGCCGCCGATCAGCTGGACATCGAAGTGGCGCATGCCCAGCGCCCGCCGCGCGGCCTCGCGGCACACCGCGAAGGCCTCGGGCATCAGCGAATCCAGGGTGGCGCCGGCGGCCACGCGCTCGCGCAGCTCGCCGGTGCGCCCGCGCAGGGCCTCGTCGGAGAGCGCCGAGATGGCCGGCTCGAGGGCATTGATCTCGGCCACGGCCTTGCGATACTGCTTCAGCGCCCGCTCGTTGCGGCTGCCGAAGATCTTCGTGAGGAAACCCTGGATCATTGCAGAAAGCCTCGTGCCGGCCGCATGGCCTGCCGGGTTAAGTTAACCTGTCATGGTAGCACGGGGGTCATGGCCTCCCGCCCGCGCCCGCGCCTCAGCCTCTCCCGCCCCGCCCATGCCTTCCGCGCCCAGCCGACAGGTCTACGCCTGCCTGACCGACAGCCCGGTCGCCCGCGAACTCGCCCAGCGGGCCGCCCGGACCATCGCCCTGCAGGGCGAACTCGCGCAACTCTCGCCGGTGCCCGGGCTGACCGTGCTGGGGCTCGACGCCGACGGCGTGCTGCGCGTGGCCACGCCCTCGGCGGCGGCGGCGGCCAAGCTGCGGCAGTTCGAGCCGCGGCTGGTCGCCGGGCTGGTGGCGCGAGGCTGGGCGGTCACCCGGCTGCGGGCCCGCACTCAGCCGGTGGGCGATCTGCCGCCGGTGCCCATGGCGCCACCCCGCGGCCCGATTCCTCCCTCAGCCCTCGCCGGTCTGGCCGAACTCGCCGGCCAGACGCCGGAGGGCCCCCTGAAGACCGCGCTGACGGCGCTGCTGCGGCGCGCGCGCTGACGGCGCTGCTGCGGCCCCCGCGGCGCGCCCGGGGACGCATGACGGACCGGGCGCGGCGAACCCGGAGGCCCCGGGGGACTCAGGCCAGCCGCTCGAGCAGCAGCACCGCGAAGAACACCAGGGCCGCGGCGGCCGCGAACTTCAGGGTGCGCACCGCGCGGCCGAGCCAGACCCGGTCACCGCCGATCAGGTAACCCGCCACGCAGATCGCCACCGCGGCCGCGGTGACGATGACCAGCACGCGCAGCGCGAGCATGAACGAGGCGGCGGCGCGCCCTCAGGCGAGACGCCAGTCCCGGGCAAAGACCGCGGGCGCCTCGCGCGGCTGCGCGAAGCGGGTGTACTCCCAGGCATCGGCCTGGGCGAGCAGGCTGCGCAGCAGTCGGTTGTTCAGCGCATGGCCCGATTTGTGGGCGCGGTAGGCGGCGAGCATGGGATGGCCCACGCAGTACAGGTCGCCGATGGCGTCGAGCACCTTGTGGCGCGCGAACTCGTCGTCGTAGCGCAGGCCGTCGCCGTTCAGGATGCGGTACTCGTCCATCACGATGGCGTTCTCGAAGCTGCCGCCCTGCGCCAGACCGGCGGCACGCAGCATCTCCACATCCTGGACGAAGCCGAAGGTGCGCGCGCGGGCGATGTCGCGCACGAAGGAGGTCTCGGCGAAGTCGACCAGCACGTGCTGGCCGGTGGCATCGATGGCCGGGTGGCCGAAGTCGATGGAGAAGTCGAGCAGGAAGCCCTCGTGCGGCTCGAGGCGCGCCCACTTGTCGCCCTCGCGCACCTCGACCAGGCGCTTGACCCGGATGAAGCGCTTGGCCACCGCCTGCTCGGTCACGCCCGCCGACTGGACCAGGTACACGAACGACGCCGCCGAGCCGTCGAGGATGGGGATCTCGGCGGCGGTGACATCGATGTAGAGGTTGTCGATCCCCAGGCCGGCCAGGGCCGACATCAGGTGCTCGACCGTGGCCACCCGCACCGACGGGTCATCAGGGGCCGACAGGGTGGACGCCATGCGGGTGTCGGTGACCTGCACGGCGCGCACCGGGATGTCGATGGCCGGGTCCAGGTCGGTGCGCCGGAACACGATGCCGGTGCCCGCCGCGGCCGGCCGCAGGGTGAGCTCCACCCGCTGACCGGAGTGCAGCCCCACGCCGGTGGTGCTGACCCGCTGACGGATGGTGCGCTGGCGCAGCATGGGGTCGAGGCTCTGGCGAGAGGGCCGGGCAGCGGTGGTTCAGGCGCTTGCCGGAATCAGAGGCTGGCCAGCATGTGCTCGGCGCTGGAGACCTCGAACTTGCCGGCGGCCTCGACGAACAGGTGGGTCACCACGCCCTTGTCGACCACCATGGCGTAGCGCTGCGAGCGCACGCCCATGCCGGCCGAGATGCGATCGAGCTCGAGCCCCACCTTCTGGGTGAATTCGCCGCTGCCATCGCCGAGCATGCGCAGCTTGCCGGCCGATTGCTGGTCGCGGGCCCAGGCGCCCATCACGAAGGCATCGTTCACCGACACGCACCAGATCTCGTCGATGCCCTTGGCGCGCAGCGCCTCGTGGTTGCGCAGGAAACTGGGCACATGCTGGGCCGAGCAGGTGGGCGTGAACGCACCGGGCACCGCGAAGATGGCCACGCGCTTGCCCTTGACCAGGTCGGAGACCTTGAAGGCGTTGGAACCGACGGTGCAGCCGTTGCCCTCGACTTCGATGTATTCGCGCAGGGTGGCTTCGGGCAGGGTGTCGCCGACTTTGATGGTCATGGGTCTCTCCGGGGGTTCTGGGGGACGGCCCGGCGCAGGCCGGGACAAACCCCGGATTCTAGTGGCATCGGCAAAACCCTGCCGGCGGCGTTGCGCGAAGCGGGCAGCACCGCCGGCGGCGCCGGATCAGTCGGCCTGCTTGCGCAGGAAGGCCGGGATGTCGAAGCGCTCGACGCCGCTCTCCTCCAGTGCCTGCACCTGCGCCGCGGCCGAGGCGCGCGGGCTGCGCCAGACCGCGGGCTGGTCGAGGTCGGCGAAGTTGGTGGTGGCGCGCGCCGGCTGGCCGTCGTCGGTGCCGGTGCGCTGCAGGGTGGGCTGCACCAGCACCGGCCGCTGCGCGGTGGGAGCGCGACGCCCGCCGATGCCGGTGGCCACCACGGTCACCCGCAGGGTATCGGCCATCGCGTCGTCGAACACGGTGCCGTGGATGATGGTGGCGTCATCGGCGCAGAAGGCCTTGATGGTGTTGATGACGTCGTTGGTCTCGCGCAGCTTCAGCCCGCGGGTGGCGGTGATGTTGACGATCACGCCACGCGCGCCCGAGAGGTCGACCCCGTCGAGCAGCGGCGAGGCCACCGCCTGCTCGGCGGCCAGGCGGGCACGGTCGATGCCGGCGGCCTCGCCGATGCCCATCATGGCCTTGCCCTGCTCGCCCATCACCGTGCGCACGTCGGCGAAGTCGACGTTGACCAGGCCGGGCACGTTGATGATCTCGGCGATGCCGGCGACCGCGTTGTGCAGCACGTCATCGGCGCGCTTGAACGCGTCCTCGAGGCTGGCGTCCTCGTCCATCACCTCGAACAGCGCCTCGTTGAGCACCACGATCAGCGAGTCGACGTGATCGACGAGCTGCTCGATGCCGGCCTCGGCGATCTGCATCTTGCGCGCGCCCTCGAACTGGAAGGGCTTGGTGACCACGCCCACGGTCAGCACGCCGAGCTCCTTGGCGATCTGCGCCACCACCGGCGAGGCGCCGGTGCCGGTGCCCTTGCCCATCCCGGCGGTGAGAAAGACCATGTTCGCCCCCGTGAGCGCCTCGCGGATCTGCGCCTCGGCGGCCTCGGCCGAGGCCCGGCCGGCGGCCGGATTGGCGCCGGCGCCCAGGCCCTGGTCACCGAGCTGGATGATGCGCCCGGCCTGCGAGCGCGACAGCGCCTGACGGTCGGTGTTCAGGGCGATGAACTCCACCCCGGTCACGCCGCGCGAGATCATGTGGTTGACGGCGTTGCCGCCGGCGCCACCGATGCCCACCACCTTGATGACGGCACCGTCGGGTGCGGATTCGATGAGTTTGAAAGTCGACATGGCTGGGCCTCCTCGGGTGGTTTCGTTGGGATCGGGATGCGGTGATGGATGGGCGTGCGGGGTGATCGGTGATGGCGGGTTCGCGGCTAGAAGTTGCCCACGAACCAGTCCTTCATGCGGCGCATGGTTTCCTTGAAGTTGCCCGACTGCTCGGCGGCCTTGCGCCCGCGCAGCCGCTGCATGCGGGCCTCCTCGAGCAGGCCCACGGCGGTGGCAAAGCGCGGGTTGCTGACCACGTCCGAGAGGCCGCCGGCGTAGCCGGGCAAGCCCAGGCGCACCGGCTTCAGGAAGATGTCCTCGGCGAGCTCGACCATGCCGGGCATCAGGGCGGTGCCGCCGGTGACCACGATGCCCGAGGAGAGCAGCTCCTCGTAACCGGACTCGCGGATCGCCTGATGGACCAGCCCGCACAGCTCCTCGACCCGCGGCTCGATCACCGCCGCCAGGGTCTGGCGGGTGAGCTGGCGCGGCCCGCGGTCGCCCAGGCCGGGCACCTCGATGCGCTCGTTGGGATCGGCCAGCACCTGCTTGGCCAGGCCGTGGGTGAGCTTGATCTCCTCGGCCTCGGGCGTGGGCGTGCGCAGCGCCATCGCGATGTCGTTGGTGATCTGGTCGCCGGCGATCGGGATCACCGCGGTATGGCGGATGGACCCGCCGGTGAAGATCGCGATGTCGGTGGTGCCCCCGCCGATGTCGACCAGGGCCACGCCGAGTTCCTTCTCGTCCTGGCTGAGCACGGCGGTGCTCGAGGCGAGCGGCTGGAGGATGAGATCGGCCACTTCCAGGCCGCAGCGGCGCACGCATTTCACGATGTTCTGCGCCGCCGAGACCGCACCGGTGACGATGTGCACCTTCACCTCCAGGCGCACGCCGCTCATGCCGATCGGCTCGCGGATGTCCTCCTGGCCGTCGATGATGAACTCCTGCGGCAGCACGTGCAGGATCTGCTGGTCGGTGGGAATGTTCACTGCCTTGGCGGTCTCGATCACGCGGGCCATGTCGGCCTCGCTGACCTCCTTGTCCTTGATCGCCACCATGCCGCTGGAGTTGAAGCTGCGGATGTGACTGCCGGCGATCCCGGTGTAGACCGTGCGGATCTTGCAGTCGGCCATCAGCTCGGCCTCCTCGAGGGCGCGCTGGATCGACGCCACGGTGGTCTCGATGTTGACCACCACGCCCTTCTTCAGGCCGCGCGACTCGTGCTGGCCGAAGCCGACGATCTCGTAGCGCCCGTCGGGCAGCATCTGCGCCACGATCGCCACGATCTTGGAGGTGCCGATGTCGAGCCCGACGATCAAGTCATTCGCTTCCCTGGCCATCTCGCTAGTCCGTTCCCTGGTCGGTGCTGCGGTCGGCGCCCCGCGCCCGGGGCGCGCCGGTGGGTTGCAGCGCGGCGAGCCGGGTCGGTCCGCCCGACTCCGACAGCGCCGGCCGGCTGTCATGCTGGTTGCTGTCGCCGGCGGGCGCCGCCGGCGGGGCGTGATCGGCAGGCGGCGGTTCGGCACCGACGGCGCGTGCCGCGAAGCCGTTGGGATAGCGCAGGTCGATCACCTGGGCGCGCTCGCCCAGGCGCGGCCGCACCCGCGGATAGGCATCCACCCAGCGGGCCACGCGTTCCTCGAGCGGCACGCCCTGCTCGCGGCCGAGCACGAGGCGGGTGCCGTCGTCGAGCTGCACCCACCAGGCCAGCCGCGGCGAGAGCAGCACCGAGCGCGGCGTGACGCCCAGCGGCGCGAGCCAGCGGCGCAGTTCCTCGTAGCGGCCGAGCAGCTTCTGCTCGCTGCCGGGCGGCCCGGAGAAATGCGGCAGCGGACCATCCTCCTCGGCCTCGGCCGCGTTGGCGGTGTAGAGCTCGCCGAAGGTGTTCATCAGCTGGTTCTCGCCCCAGGTGGCGAGCGGGCGGTGCTCCTCGATCGCCACCTCGAGACGGTCGGGCCAGACCCGGCGCACCATCGCGCGGCGCACCCAGGGCACCTGCTCGAAGCCGGCGCGCACCGCGTCGAGATCGACGGTGAAGAAGTTGCCACGCAGCCGCTGGCGCACCGACTGGTCGAGCAGCACCGCCGACACATGGCGCAGCTCGGTGCCCGGGGCGGCGTCGATGCGCACCACCCGCAGCGCCAGACCGGGGCGCTGCGCCAGCCATCCGCCCGCGGCCGCCAGGAGCCCCAGCAGCGAGAGCAGGATCAGCGCATTGGCCAGCGCATTGAGCAGCCGCGGGGTATGCCACAGGCGCTTCACCGCGCGCCCCCGATCTTCAGGCTCGCCCCGGCGAGCAGCTCGAGGGTCAGCGCCTCGTAGCTCATGCCCTCGGCGCGCGCGGCCATCGGCACCAGCGAGTGGTCGGTCATGCCCGGCGAGG
>JBIKWU010000231.1:0-6341 GCA_044356115.1 Burkholderiaceae bacterium | reverse complement strand
CCGGCGTTCACCATGGGCTCGATGGTGAAGATCATGCCCGCCTCCAGACGCTCGCCGGTGCCCGGGCGGCCATAGTGGAGGATCTGCGGCTCCTCGTGGAAGCGCCGGCCGATGCCGTGGCCGCAGAACTCGCGCACGATGGAGTAGCCGGCCGCCTCGGCATGCCGCTGGATGGCATGGCCGATGTCGCCCAGCGTGGCGCCGGGGCGGACCTGACCGATGCCGATCCACAGGCACTCATGGGTGATGTCGCACAGGCGGCGCGCGGCGATGGAGGGCTCGCCCACCGTGAACATGCGGCTGGTGTCGCCGTGAAAGCCGTCCTTGATGACGGTGATGTCGATGTTCACGATGTCGCCGTTGCGCAGCACCTTCTCGCCCGGAATGCCGTGACAGACCTGGTGGTTCACCGAGGTGCAGATCGATTTCGGGTAGGGCGAGTAGCCGGGTGGGGCGTAATTGAGCGGCGCCGGGATGGTGTTCTGCACCTCCACCATGTAGCGGTGGCACAGGGCGTCGATTTCGCCGGTGGTGATGCCGGGCTTGACGAACGGAGCGATGTAATCCAGGACCTCGGCCGCCAGGCGGCCGGCGATTCGCATCGCGGCGATCTCGTCGGGTGTCTTCAGGGTGATTGCCATGCTATGATTATAGGTTAGCTCGGGCCTGTCCGCGTGTCTTTGCGTGGCCAGGCCCGGCTGACCGTGCTGTCTTGACCGCGTGCGAGGCCGGGTGTCATCACCCTGCGGCCGCGGGCGGCGGGGCAGCGCAAATCGCGCGCGGCGCTCTCCAGGGTCCTTGCATCGCCTTCGGGCGGTGGGGGCACGGCCGGACGGCCAGGGCACCGCGTCAGTCAAAACCCTGACAGGAGTTCAACCATGTCCGTCACCATGCGGGAAATGCTCGAGGCCGGCGTTCATTTCGGCCACCAGACGCGGTTCTGGAATCCCAAGATGGCCCCCTTCATCTTCGGCCATCGGAACAAGATCCACATCGTCAATCTGGAAAAGACCCTGGTCATGTACCAGGACGCCATGAAGTACCTGCGCAAGCTGTCGGCCAACCGCGGCAGCATTCTCTTCGTGGGCACCAAGCGTCAGGCGCGCGAGATCATGGCCGAGGAAGCCGCCCGTGCCGGCATGCCCTACGTCGACCAGCGCTGGCTCGGCGGCATGCTCACCAACTTCAAGACCGTCAAGGGCTCCATCAAGCGCCTGAAGGACATGGAAGCCATCATGGCCGAGGGCGGCCTCGAGCGCATGTCCAAGAAGGAAGGCCTGACCTTCCAGCGCGAACTCACCAAGCTCAACCAGAGCCTGGGCGGCATCAAGGACATGGTCAGCCTGCCCGATGCGCTCTTCGTGATCGACGTGGGCTATCACAAGATCGCCATCACCGAGGCCAACAAGCTCGGCATCCCGGTGATCGCGGTGGTGGACACCAACCACTCGCCCGAGGGCATCGACTACGTCATCCCCGGCAACGATGACTCCGGCAAGGCCATCCGCCTCTACGCGCGCGGCGCGGCCGACGCCGTGCTCGAAGGCCGCAATGCCGCGATCCAGGAGATCGTGCAGGGCGAGAGCACCGAGGAGTTCGTCGAGGTGGCCGCCAGCGAGTAAGCCCGCGGGCCCGGGTGTGCCGCGCGGCACGCCCCGGTCTCACGCAGGGCGGCGCATGGCCACCGGCCGGCGCCACGGCGTCGCCCCGTCAGGGGGGAACAGTCAGCCTCAGGGGCGCCCGGGCGGCGTCCCGTCATCCTTCAATTCGGAGATCTGAAATGGCGGAAATCACCGCGAGCATGGTCAAGGAACTGCGCGAGAAGACCGACGCGCCCATGATGGAATGCAAGAAGGCCCTCACCGAGGCCGCCGGCGACATGGCCCGGGCCGAGGAGATCCTGCGGGTCAAGCTCGGCAACAAGGCCTCCAAGGCCGCGACCCGCGTGACCGCGGAAGGCGTGGTCGGCGTGAATCTCGCCGCCGACGGCCGCAGCGGCGCGATCGTCGAGCTCAACTGCGAGACCGACTTCGTCGCCAAGAACGACGACTTCCTCGCCCTGGCTGCCACCCTGGCCAGGCTGGTCGCCGAGCATAACCCGGCCGACGTGGCCGCCCTGTCGGCGCTGCCCTGCAATGGCCAGACCGTCGAGGCTGTGCGCACCGCGCTGGTGGGCAAGATCGGCGAGAACCTGAGCATCCGGCGCTTCCGGCGCTTTGCCACCGATGCCCGCCTGGCCAGCTATGTGCACGGCGGCGCCAAGATCGGCGTGCTGCTCGACCTCGCCGGGGGCGACGACACCCTGGCCCGTGACCTCGCCATGCACATCGCCGCCAGCAAGCCCA
The DNA here is from genome assembly GCA_044356115.1 of Burkholderiaceae bacterium. Lineage (GTDB taxonomy): Bacteria > Pseudomonadota > Gammaproteobacteria > Burkholderiales > Burkholderiaceae_E > Quisquiliibacterium. The sequence goes on along the minus strand of JBIKWU010000231.1, from coordinate 3,996 downwards.
AGGCGGTTTCGCGCGATGGCGTGGCCGAGGCCGACATCGCCCGCGAGCGCTCGATCGCCGAACTGAAGGCCGCGGAGGAACAGCAGAAGGCTGCCGCCGAGGGGCGTCCCGGCAAGCCGCCCGAGATCGTCGCCAAGATGATCGAAGGCTCGGTGCAGAAGTTCCTGAAGGAGAACACCCTTCTGGGGCAGCCCTTCGTCAAGGACGACAAGCTCACCGTCGAGCAGCTGCTCAAGCAGCGCGGGGCGCAGGTGCGTGATTTCGCCCTGTACATCGTGGGCGAGGGCATCGAGAAGAAATCGAACGATTTCGCCGCGGAAGTGGCCGCCCAGGCGGCCGCAGCGGCTGCGGCGGGTCGCTGATTTCCGGGATAATCGGTCCGGAGTCCAACAGCGCCGCCCGCCGCCCGGCCGGCGGGTGGCCATCTCACCGGAGGACGATGGGTGAACACCGTGCCGATCAACCGCAACCCTGAGCGCTCGGGCGCAGCTGGCAGCCCAGCCTACCGCCGGGTACTGCTCAAGCTGTCGGGCGAAGCCCTGATGGGCGATGACGCCTTCGGGATCAACCGCCAGACCATCGACCGCATGGTTGCCGAGATCGCCGGCGTGGTCGCCCTCGGCGTCGAACTCGCGGTGGTCATCGGCGGGGGCAACATCTTCCGCGGTGTGGCGCCGGGCGCCTCTGGCATGGACCGCGCCACCGCCGACTACATGGGCATGCTGGCCACGGTCATGAACTCGCTGGCCCTCCAGGACGCCCTGCGTCAGGTTGGCGTGGTGGCGCGGGTGCAGTCCGCCCTCAAGATCGAGCAGGTGGTCGAGCCCTATATCCGACCCAAGGCGCTGCGCTACCTCGAGGAGGGCAAGGTGGTCATCTTCGCGGCGGGCACCGGCAACCCGTTCTTCACCACCGACACCGCCGCAGCCTTGCGCGGCGCGGAAATGGGCGCCGAGATCGTGCTCAAGGCCACCAAGGTCGACGGCGTCTATACCGCCGATCCGGCCCGCGACCCGGCCGCGGTGCGCTATCACCGCATCAGCTTCGATGACGCCATCGGCCGCAACCTGAAGGTGATGGACGCCACCGCGTTCGCGCTGTGCCGCGATCAGCGCCTGCCGATCAAGGTCTTCTCCATCCTGAAGGAGGGCGCGCTCGCCCGCGTCCTGCGCGGCGAGGACGAGGGCACGCTGGTGCACGTCTGAGTCCTTCCTGTTTCCCCGGAGCCAACATGAGCATTGCCGAAGTCCGCAAGTCTGCCGATCAGAAGATGCAGAAGTCGATCGAGTCGATGAAGACCAGCCTCGCGCGCATCCGTACCGGCCGCGCGCACGCCGGCATCCTCGATCACGTGCAGGTCGAGTACTACGGCAGTCCGGTGCCCATCAACCAGGTGGCCAACGTCACGCTGGTCGATGCCCGCACCATCGGCGTGGCGCCCTACGAGAAGAAGATGTCCGGCCCCATCGAGAAGGCCATCCGTGACTCCGGGCTCGGGCTCAATCCCGTGTCCATGGGCGAACTCATCCGCATTCCCATGCCGCCGCTCTCCGAGGAGCGCCGGCGCGAACTCACCAAGGTGGTCAAGGGCGAGGGCGAGCATGCCCGCGTGGCGGTGCGCAACCTGCGTCGCGAGGCCAACGAGCAGCTCAAGAAGCTGCTCAAGGACAAGGCCATCTCCGAGGACGAGGAGCGCCGTGCCCAGGAAGACGTTCAGAAGCTCACCGACCGGTTCGTGGCCGAGATCGACAAGCTGCTCGTGGCCAAGGAGCAGGAGATCATGACCATCTGAGCCTGCGCCCAGGGCAAGCCGCTCCATCATGGCCGACTTCACCAGCTCCACCGCCGCCGTCCCGGAAGTCGGCACCGTGCCCCGGCACGTGGCCATCATCATGGATGGCAACGGTCGCTGGGCCACCTCGCGCAAGCTGCCGCGCTTCGCGGGCCACGTGCGGGGCGTCGAGGCGGTGCGGCGGGTGGTCGAGGCCTGCCATCAGCGTGGGGTCGGGCACCTCACCCTGTTCGCGTTCAGCTCCGAGAACTGGCGCCGACCCCCCGACGAGGTGGCGCTGCTCATGCGTCTGTTCATCCGCACCCTGCAGCGCGAGATCACCGAGCTCGCGGCGCGCGGCATCCGGCTGCGGGTGGTGGGTGACATCCAGGCCTTCGAGCCGCGCCTGCGCGATCTGATCGTCGAGTCCACCGCGCGGGCGCCGGCCGACGAGCGCATGGTGCTCACGGTGGCTGCCAACTACGGCGGCCGCTGGGACATCCTCCAGGCCATGCGGCGGATGCTCCTCGCGCGCCCCGAACTGGCGACCAACCCCGCCGCCATCACCGAGCCGGCCTTCGAGCCCTATCTGGCGATGGCCGGGCTGCCCGAGCCTGACCTGTTCATCCGCACCGGCGGCGAGCAGCGGATCAGCAACTTCCTGCTGTGGCAGCTCGCCTACACCGAGCTCTATTTCACCGAAACCTACTGGCCTGACTTCGACGGCGCGAGCATCGATGCCGCCTTCGCCTCGTACCGCCAGCGCGAGCGGCGCTTCGGCCGCACCAGCGCGCAGCTCGGGGCGGGCCGGTGAGCACCGTGCCCCGTCACGCCGGCCTGCGGCGGGGACGCTGAGCGCCATGCTCGGCCAGCGCGTCATCACGGCCGTGGCGCTGCTGGTCGTGCTGCTGCCTTCCATCTTTCTCGCCCCCACCTGGGTCTGGGGAGCGGTGTCGCTGGCCTTCCTGTCGCTGGCGGCCGCCGAATGGGTCAGCCTGCTGCCGGTGGCGCGCGGTGCGCCCACCCAGACGGCTCTCGCCGCTGCCTCGGCCGCGCAACCCCTGGCCCCCACCGCCATCAGGCCCGCCGTCCCGCCGCCCTGGCTGCCCCGACGCGGCTGGCCGCTGGCAAGCGTGCTCGTCCTGGCCGGCCTGGGCGTGCTGGTCTGGCGGCAATCGCATGCCTGGCCGCCGGGGCTGCTGGCTGCTGCCATGGCCGCGCTCACCGCCTACTGGCTCGTGGCGGGGCCCGCCCATCTGCGACGCCACGACGCGCAGCGCGCGGGGCAGGCCCTGATCGGCCTGCTGCTCTTCGGTTGCTGGCTGGCGCTGTTCGAGCTTCGCCAGGTCGGCGCGGTGGCGCTGCTCTCGGGCATGGCCGTGGTCTGGGTCGCCGACATCGCGGCCTACTTCAGCGGTCGCGCCTTCGGTCGTCGCAAGCTCGCGCCCGCGATCAGCCCTGGCAAGACCTGGGAGGGCGTCCACGGTGCGGTGGTGGCGGTGGTCGCACTCAGTCTCGCACTCGTCAGTCTGGCCAGCCCGGCCTGGCTGCATCAGTGGCAGCCGTTGCCGGCGGTGCTGGTGCAGGGCATGGGCGCTCCGGGGGCGGCGCTGGTGCTCGCGGGCGTGGTCGGGCTGTCGATCGTCGGCGATCTGCACGAGTCGCTGCTCAAGCGTCAGGCCGGCGTCAAGGACAGCAGCCGTCTGCTGCCCGGCCATGGCGGCGTGCTCGACCGCATCGATGCCCTGATCCCCACCATGCCGGTGGTCCTGCTGATCTTCGAACTGCTGCGCTGACACTGTGGAGGCCGCAATGCCCGTCCAGGCGATCACCATTCTCGGGGCCACCGGCTCCATCGGCGCCAGCACGCTCGATGTCATCGCCCGCCACCCCGAGCGCTACCGGGTGCATGCGCTCACCGCCCATACCCGGGTCGACGAGCTGGCCGCGCTCTGCCGCCGGCACCGTCCGGCCTGGGCGGTGGTGGGCAGCGCCGCCGATGCGCGCCGTCTGGCCACGCTGCTGGCCGGGGAGGGCATCGAGATCGGCCACGGGCCCGAGGCCCTGGCGGCGGTGGCCAGCGCCGCACCGGTCGATGCGGTGATGGCCGCGATCGTGGGCGCCGCGGGTCTGGCGCCCACGCTGGCTGCGGCACGTGCCGGCAAGCGCATTCTGCTGGTCAACAAGGAATCGCTGGTGATGGCAGGCGAGCTCTTCATGAGCGT
>JBIKWU010000035.1:0-20711 GCA_044356115.1 Burkholderiaceae bacterium | reverse complement strand
CGCGACATCTTCCGTCGCCTGGCGGCCACCGCCGACGTGGTGGTGGAGAACTACCGGCCCGACGTCAAGGACCGCCTGGGCATCGACTACGCGTCGCTGCGGGCGATCAATCCGCGCATCATCCTGGCCAGCATCTCGGGCTTCGGTCAGGACGGCCCCTACCGTGACCGGCCGGGCTTCGACCAGATCGCGCAGGGCCTGTGCGGGATCATGTCGGTCACCGGCTTTCCGGGTCAGGGGCCGTTGCGGGCCGGGGCGGCAGTGGCCGATGTCACCGCCGGGTTGCTGGCGGCGCTGGGCATCATGACCGCGCTGCTCGAGCGCGAGGTCAGTGGCGAGGGCCAGTGGGTGCAGTCCAACCTGCTGCAGGCCGGCATCACGCTGCTCGATTTCCAGGCCGCTCGCTACACCATGGATGGCCAGGTGCCGCCGCAGGTGGGCAACGACCATCCCACCAGCATGCCCACCTCGGCCTACCGGACGGCCGACGGCCACATCAACGTGGCCGCCTCGGGCAGCGTGATGTGGCTGCGGCTGTGCGAGGCGATCGGCCGCCCTGAACTCGCCGAAGACCCGCGCTTCCGGCGCGCCGATGACCGTGCCGCCAACCGGGCCGCGCTCGCCGCCGAGATCGAGAGCGCCCTGCAGACCCGGCCGAGTGCCGAGTGGGTGAGCCGCCTGAACGACGCGGGCGTGCCCTGCGGCCCCATCTACCGCATGGACGAGGTCTTCGCCGACCCGCAGGTGCAGCACCTTGGCGCGGCCGCGCCGGTGACCCATCCCAGGCTGGGCACGCTCAACATCCTCAACCAGGCGGTGCGTCTGTCACGCACCCCGGCGGCGCTGGCCACCGCCACCCCTGAGCGCGGCGAGCATACCGACGAGGTGCTGCGCGAGATCGGCGTCACCGAGCCCGAGATCGCGCTGTTGCGCGGCGGTCGGGTGATTCTCTGATCATGCACGCGCATCGCCGGCATCTGCTGCGGACCCTGGCCGCCCTCGCGGCCTTGCCTGCGGCCACCGTCGGCGCGCAGCCTGCCGTCTGGCCGGCGAAGCCCCTGCGGCTGGTGGTGGGCTATCCGCCTGGCGGCTCGGGTGACTTCATCACGCGGGTCGCGGCCGACGAACTGGCGCGCGAGCTCGGCGCGCAGGTGCTGGTCGAGAACCGGCCGGGAGCCGGCGGCACCATCGCCAATGAGCTGGTGGCGCGCGCGCCCGCCGATGGCCACACCGTGCTGGTGGCCGGTCCCTTCGCGCTCACCGCGGCGCTCTATCGCCGCCTGGGCTACGACGGCAACCGCGACTTCATCCCGATCAGCCAGCTCGCGGTCGGGCCGATGATCATCTGCGTGAACAACGATCTGCCGGTGCGCTCGCTGCGCGAGCTGATCGCGCACGCCCGCGCCCATCCCGAGCGGCTCGCCTCGGCGGCCTCGGGCAACGGCTCCACCCCGCATCTGGCCAGCGCGCAGTTCGAGGTCGCGGCGGGGGTGAAGTTCATCACCGTGCAGTTCAAGGGCGGCGCAGCGGCGGCCACCTCCACCATCGCCGGCGACACGCAGGTGATGTTCGCCACCCCGCCCACGGTCATGAACCTGATCAAGGCCGGTCGCATGCGGGCGCTCGCGCTCACCACGGCGGCGGCGTCGCCGGCGATCCCCGGCATTCCCGGCGCGGTCGAGGCCGGCCTGCCCGGCTATGACGCGAGCTTCTCCTTCGGGCTCTACCTGCCGGCGGGATCGCCGCCCGCGGTGGTGCGCCGTCTGCACGAGGCGGCGGCGCGGGCCATGGCCCGCCCGGGCGTGCGCGAGCGGGTGGCCAGCCAGGGCATGGATGTGGCCACCAGCGCCTCGCCCGAGGCCTTTGCCGCGCAGTTGCGCGAGGGCGCGCGCGACCTGGAGCGCGCGGTGCGCGACTCGGGCGCCAAGCTGGAGTGATGCCATGAGCCCGCAGGCTGCCGACAGCCGTCCCCAGACCCATCTGCCGCGGGCCGAGAACTTCCTGCTCTGGCCGCCTGGCCTCCAGGCCTGGGGCTACCGCATCGTCGACCAGCTCTTTGCCTCGCGCACGATCCCGCGCGGCCCCGCGCCGCGCGTGCTGCCGCGCGGGCCCGAGATCGCGCCGGTCTACCCGGTGGACGGCGCGCCGATGGGCGTGGCCGAGTTCCTCGACCGCAACACCGTGGCCGGCCTGCTGGTCATGCGCGAGGGGCGGGTGGTGCTGGAACGCTACGGGCTGGGGCTGCGCGAGTCCGACCGCTGGAGCACCATGTCCACCATCAAGTCGATGACCGCGATCCTGGTGGGCGCGGCCCTGGCCGATGGCAGTCTGCCCGGCCTGGACGAGCCGGTGGTGCGCTGGCTGCCCTCGCTGGCCGGCTCGGCCTACCAGCGCGTGACCATCCGGCACCTGCTCACGATGTCCTCGGGGGTGCGCTGGACCGAGGTCTATCCCGATCGCGATTCCGACGTGAACCGCTACAGCCGCTCGCTCGCCAATCAGGTGCCTGGCGGTGTGCTCGACATCATGCGCGCCCTGCCGGCGCTGCACGAGCCCGGCAGCACCTGGTGCTACAACAGCGGTGACACCTACCTGCTGGGCGCGGCGCTCAGCGCTGCCACCGGCCAGCCGCTGGCGCGCTATCTGTCCGAACGCATCTGGCAGCCGGCCGGCATGGAGTTCGATGCCTTCTACACCCTCGAGTCGCAGGGCGGGCAGGAGATCGGCGGCAGTCGCGCCGGGATGGCCTTGCGCGACTTCGCGCGCTTCGCGCAGCTGGTCTGTGACGATGGTGTCGCGGGCGGCAGGCGGCTGTTGCCCGAGGGCTGGATCGACGCGGTGGCTCGCCCCGCTTTCGCGCTGCCGCCCGAGACCCTCGCGCTGCCGGCTACCCGCGCGCTGGAGCTGAGCCACTACGGCATGAGCTGGTGGCTGACCGGCGAGGGCGCGATGCTCGCCCGTGGCTTTGCCGGCCAGTTCCTCTACATCGACCGCAGCCGACGCCTCGTGGTGGTCTGCCTGGCGGCGTTTCCGCAGCCCCCCTGGATCGGTCCCGGCGAGCATGATCGCGACGCCGAGTTCATGCGCTTCGTGCGGGCCGTGGCGCAGTGCCCGGCCCCCGCGCCGGCGCCGGCCTGAGCCACGCATGGCCAATCCGGTTCGCAAGGCCTGTCTCGCCCATGCTGCCCGCCTGTGGGCCGAGCAGCCCGGCCTGACCCTGCTGGAGGTCAGCAACGAGGTGCGGGTGCTGGTGCGCGTGGCGCGGCCGCCTGTGCCCGGGCCGGTGCCTGGTGTGGAGGCCATCCGCCAGTGGCTGCTCGACGCGGTGGCCGCCGGCGAGATGCCCGCACCCGAGGGGCTGGAGCGGCGCGAGAAATCGCAGCGCCAGCGGCGCAAGACCTGAGCCGGTCACGCCCGCGACGCCAGGCTCAGTCTGCGGCCAGCGCCGCGCTCAGGCGGGCCATCGGCTCGTCCCAGTCGCCAGGGCGGCTGGCGGGCAGTGCGTGCGCAGCCGGCCACCAGGGGCTGAGCCGCTCACCCATGCGCCATCGCCAGTCGACCTGCGTGGGCACGAGCACCCAGGTGGGCTTGCCCAGCGCGGCTGCCAGATGCGCCACCACGCTGTCGATGGTGACCACCGCATCGAGCGCGGCGATCAGCGCCGCGGTGTCGTCCAGCGTGCGCAGGCTCGCGGTGGGATCGGTCGCGCCGAGCTGGCGGATCAGCAGGTCGCGCTCGGGCCGCCGATCCACCGAGAGGTTCACCCAGGAGATCCGGTCGCGCAGCGTGGCCAGCGGCTGGGCAGCCGCCGGCATCACCGAGCGCACCCAGTCATCATGGCGCTCGGGATTGCCGAGCAGGGCGAGACCGATCCGTCGGCCGGGCAGGGCTGCCAGGCGCTCGCGCCAGGCCTCGGTGGCGGCCGGATCGGCGCGCAGCACCGGCGCCTGCGTGATGTCGTCCGGGCCCAGGCGAAGCGCCGACACCAGCCCGAACATCGGGATCGCCAGTGCGCAACCGTGCTCGCGCGGGTCGGGCAGCGCCTCGCTGCTCACCAGCGCCTCGCAGCCGGGCGCGCTGCGCGCCAGCCCGGCGATCGTCGGCTTGACCCAGGGCACGAAGCGCACGCCCCGCCGCGCGAGCGCGCCCACCAGGCGCAGCGCGATGAGCGCGTCGCCATAGCCCTGGTCCTGGTAGACGAACACCGACCGTTCGCCGGTGGGCGATCCATCCCATTCCGGCACCTGACGCACCACGTGATCGGGTTCGATGTCGCGGTGGGCCTCGCGCATCCAGCGCCAGTTCTCGTGCCAGTCGCCCGTGCCGGCGGCCACCCGCATGCTGCCGGCGGTGTGCATCGGGGGTCCCCGATGGCCCGAGCGGGCGGCCATCTGCTGCGCCAGATCGGCCGCCTTCGCGGCATGCCCGGCCCGGGCATGAACCAGCAGGTAGCGCCGCAGCGACTCGGCGTCGGGCGCGGTCTGGTCGCTGGCAGGATGGGCGGCGATCAGGCGCTCGAGCGCCGGGAAGTGCTCGCGGCTGCCATGCAGCAGCGCGATCAGCGCCGGCGCGTCGGCGGGGACCAGGCTGCCGGCATCGAGCGCCGCGGTCATCCGCTTGCGGGCGCGTGCCAGGATCTGCGCGGTGCGCGGTGACAGCGGCGGGAGTTCGCTGAACCGCTCCAGCCCGCCGCCATGCAGCATCATGAGGTTGGTCAGCGCGGTCAGGTCCTCGCTGCGGGCCTGAAGCGCGCGCTCGAAGTGCCGGGCCGCCTGCGCCCGACGCCCCTGTCGCATGAGGATGACGCCCACGGTGCCCAGGGTTTCGGGATCGCTGGGGTTGAGCTTGAGTGCCTGCTCGCCGCGCGCCAGGGCTTCGGGAAGGCGGCCGGTCTCGGCCAGCGCGGCGGTGATGAACTTCAGCGCCAGCGCGTGGCGCGGATCGGCGCTGACCGCCTGCTCCAGCCAGGCAATGGCCTGCGCAGGCTGGCCCATCAGCACCCGGGCGATGCCGGCATGGGCCGGCACATCGGCCGAGGCCAGCGGCGAGCCGGCCAGCGCCTCCAGGCGATCGACCACGGCGGCCGCCTCGCCGGCCCCGAGCCGGGCCTTGATCGATGCCATTTCGGCCAGCAGTTCGGCCGGTGTGGCTGGCAGCGGCGGACCAGCGCGCGTGCCGGGGGAGCGGGCGGCCGCGCCGGCGAAGCGGGCCAGCGCGCGCGCGATCAGGCCGGGCGGCCGCGTGCCGCTCATGTCCGGGCGCGGCAGCGCAGCAGGTTGACCGCCTTCATCGAGAGCACCAGCGTGCCCTCCTGGTTGCGGGTCTCGATCAGCGAGATCGCCACGCCGCGCTCGGGGTTGGACGCCGAGCGGCGCGCCGACAGGATGGTGACCCGCACCCAGAGTTCGTCGCCCGGACGCACCGGCGCCAGCCACCGCAACTCGTCGATGCCGGGCGAGCCCAGGCTGGAGGCCGGCGACAGGAACTGCGTGGCCAGCAGTCGCATCATCAGGCTGGCGGTGTGCCAGCCGCTGGCGATCAGGCCGCCGTAGGGCGACTCGGCCGCGGCGCGGGCATCGGTGTGGAAGGGCTGCGGGTCGAAGCGCCGCGCGAACGAGAGCAGCTCGTCGGGTTCCACCCGGATGCTGCCGAGTTCGAAGACGGCGCCTTCCGGGTAGTCCTCGAAGAAGCGTTCGGGCGGGCTGGGCTTGCGGGTCATGGGCTGGGCAGGGACAGTCGGGATCGAGGCTGGCAGTGTGGGTTCGGTCGGCGCGCAGGGCAAGCCGGTGCCGCGTGATAGGGTCCGGGGATGTCCGAACCGCCACTGTCGCCCGGCCCCGCGGCGCCCGCGCCGGTCAGCCTGCGCGAGGCGCTGCGCTTCTGGCTGATGCTGGGTTTCATCAGCTTTGGCGGCCCGGCCGGCCAGATCGCGATCATGCATCGCGAGCTGGTGGAACGGCGGCGCTGGATCAGCGAGAAGCGCTTCCTGCACGCGCTCAACTACTGCATGGTCCTGCCCGGGCCCGAGGCGCAGCAGCTCGCCACCTACCTCGGCTGGCTCATGCATCGCACGGCGGGTGCGCTGGTGGCCGGCGGCCTGTTCGTGCTGCCCTCGCTGCTCATCCTGATCGGACTGTCCTGGCTGTACCTCGCGCTCGGTCATCATCCCGTGGTGGCGGGACTGTTCTTCGGCATCAAGCCGGCGGTCACCGCGGTGGTCGCCCAGGCTGCCTGGCGGCTCGGGCGGCGCACCCTGCGCCACCCTCTGCTGTGGATGCTGGCAGCAAGCGCGTTCGCGGCGATCGCGCTGCTGCATCTGCCGTTTCCGCTGGTGGTGCTGGGCGCCGCGGTCATCGGCGCGCTCGCCTCGCGGTTCATGCCGGCGGCCTTCGCCCAGGGTGGCGGTCATGGCGCGAAGGCCGGCGCGGGCCTGCCGGCGCTGATCGACGACCACACGCCCACGCCGGCCCACGCCCGCTTCAACCGCGCCCGCCTGACCGCGGTGCTCGGGGCGGGCGCGCTGCTGTGGCTGCTGCCGATGGCCGCGTTGCTGGCATGGCAGGGTGTGCAGGGCACGCTGCCGCAGATGGGCTGGTTCTTCACCAAGGCCGCGCTGCTCACCTTCGGGGGCGCCTATGCGGTGCTGCCCTACGTGCACCAGGGCGCGGTGGTGCAGCACGGCTGGCTGAGCGCCGCGCAGATGATCGACGGACTGGCCCTGGGCGAGACCACGCCCGGGCCGCTGATCATGGTCGTGGCCTTCGTGGGCTTCGTGGGCGGCTGGAACAGCGCCGACCTGGCCGCGCTGCTCGGCCCCGGTCAGGCGCTGGTCGCCGGCGTCATCGCGGCGGTGACGGTGACCTGGTTCACCTTCCTGCCCTCGTTCCTGTTCATCCTGGCGGGCGGCCCGCTGGTGGAATCCACCCGCGGGCAGGTCGGCCTCGCCGGTCCGCTCACCGCGATCAGCGCGGCGGTGGTCGGCGTGATCCTGAGCCTGGCGCTGCTCTTTGGCCGGCAGGTGCTCTGGCCGCTCGGGTTAGCGGCCGGGCCCGATCTGGCCGCGCTGGGCATCGCCCTGGGCGCGGCCGCGGCGCTCTTCAGCGGCCGCCTGGGCGTGATTCCGGTGATCGGCCTGAGCGCGCTCGCCGGGCTGGTGCTGACGCTCAGTCGAGCGTGATGTTCTCGCGCCGGATCACCTCACCCCAGGCCGCGGTCTCGGCCCGGATGCGCGCCGCGAAGGCCTGCGGGTCGGTGAGCTCCACCTGGCCCTGGGTCTGCAGCTGGCGCAGGATGTTCGGATCGTCGCGCGCGGTACGCAGCGCCGCGTAGAGCGCCTGCACCACCGCGGGCGGGGTCTGCGCCGGCACCAGCAGGCCCAGCCAGAACGACACGTCGAAGCCGGGATAGCCGGCCTCGATCATGGTGGGCACCTCGGGCAGGTCACGCCAGCGGGTGGCGGTGGTCACGGCCAGCGCCTTGAGCTTGCCCGCCTTCAGGTTGGGTAGCGTCACCGGGGTGTCGAGCATGGTGTCGATCTCCTTGCCCAGCACCCCGATCTGCGCGTTGACCCCGCTCTTGTAGGGCACATGGGTGGTCTTCACGTTGGCCCGGTTGTTGATCATCTCGAAGCCGAGATGGGCGAGGTTGCCGGGCCCGCCCGAGCCGTAGGTGATCTGCCCGGGCTTGCTGCGCGCCAGGGCCATGAGGTCGGCCACGGAGTTGACCCCGGCGGTGCGTTCGGCCGCGGGATTGACCACCAGGATGAAGGGCGCCGACACCACCATGGTGAGCGGGATGAAGTCGCGCTCGGGCACATAGCCGAGCTTGCGATAGACCTGCGGGTTGACGGTCATGCTGCTGGAATTGGTGGCCAGGATGGTGTAGCCGTCGGCCGGCGCGCGTGCCACCTCGGAGACCCCCAGCGCGCCGTTGGCCCCGGCCCGGTTCTCGACGATCACCGGCTGGCCCAGGCGCGCGCGCAGGTGCTCGGCCAGGGTTCGCGAGATGGAGTCGGTGGCGCTGCCCGCCGGAAAGCCGGTGATGATCCGGATGGGCTTGGTGGGCCAGGCCGGGGCCTGGGCCTGCGCGGGTGCGCAGGCCATTGCGGCCACCAGCAGCGCGAGGCGCGGCAGCAGCCGGCGAGCGGCGCAGGGCAGGGGAGATTGCGGGAGGTTGGGCATGGCGGGCTCCTGGGCCGGTACCGGCGGGCTTGCCGACGAGACGATGGGCCGGGCGCGGGCGGCGCCTGGCGGGATGACGCGGCGCGCTCGGGCGGCCGGCGTCGGTCGATTCTAGGCGGCGCTAGCGCCCGCCGTCGCGGCGATTCCGGGGTCTGCGGAACGGTTCCATGAACGCCCGCGCGCGCCGCGGGCCGCGCGGGCGATCGGCTACCCTGCGCCACCGTCGGCAGCCAAAGGCAGGCCGGCCCACCAGGAGAGCAGACATGGCTTCGGAAGCGCTGCCGTTCGACGGCCTGAAGGTGATCGACTGCGCGAGCTTCATCGCGGCGCCGGCTGCCGCCACCATCCTCGGCGATCTCGGTGCCGACGTGATCAAGATCGAGCCCCCCGAGGGCGATCCCTACCGCGAGTTCTACCGCTCGCCGGGCATGCCGCCCACCGAGCGCAACTTCCCCTGGGAGATCGATGCTCGCGGCAAGCGCGGCGTGGCGCTCGACCTGCGCCAGCCGCAGGGCCTGGCGGTGCTGCATCGCCTGGTGCGCGACGCCGACGTGTTCGTCACCAACCTGCCGCTGCCCGCCCGCGAGCGCCTGAAGGTGGACCACGCCGCGCTCGCGCCGCTCAATCCGCGCCTCATCTACGGCTCGTTCACCGCCTATGGCGAGACCGGACCCGAGGCCGGCAAGACCGGTTTCGACTCCACCGCCTACTGGGCCCGCTCGGGGCTCATGGACCTGGTCAAGGCCGACCACGACGCCACGCCCGCGCGCTCGGTGAGCGGCATGGGCGATCACCCCAGCGGCGTGGCCCTGTACGCGGCGATCGTCACCGCGCTGCTGCGGCGCGAGCGCACCGGCCGCGGCGGGCTTGTCACCTCCTCGCTGCTGGCCAATGGCGTGTGGGCCAACGGCGTGATGGCGCAGGCCGCGCTCGATGGCCTGACCATGCCGCCGCGCCTGCCGCGCGAGCAGGCGCCCAACCCGCTCACCAACCTGTACCGCTGCCGCGATGGCCGCTGGCTCAACCTCACCCTGCTCAATCCGGCGCGCCAGTTCCAGCCGCTGTGCGAGGCCATGGAGTGCCCCGAACTGCTGAGCGACCCGCGCTTTGCCACGGTCGAGGGCCGCAGCGCCAACCACCTCGCCCTGCTCGCCGTGCTCGATGCCCGTTTCCTGCAGCGCGACCTCGCCGACTGGCGGGCCCGCTTCGACGCCGCCGGGATCACCTTCGGCATCGTCGGCAGCATCTACGACATGGCCGGCGACGAGCAGATGCGCGCCGCCGGCGTGGTGCTGCCCTTTGCCGACGGCTCGGGCCTCACCGTGAACAGCCCCTTCGAGATCGACGGCGTGCGCAAGCGCGCGCCCGGGCCGGCACCCCGGCTCGGCCAGCACGGCGACGAGGTGCTCGCGCAGGCCGGCTACAGCGCCGACGAGATCGCGGCGCTGCGCGCCGCCGGGGTGCTGCTCTGAACCCGCCGCTGCCGCCGTTGCACGGCGTGAGGGTGATCGACCTCACCACCGTGCTCTTCGGCCCCTACGCCAGCCAGTTCCTCGGCGACTATGGCGCCGACGTCATCAAGGTCGAGACCGCGCAGGGCGATTCGCCGCGCCGCACCGGCGAGGCCCGCAGCCCTGGTCTGGCCGCGGGCTTCATCCCGGTCAACCGCAACAAGCGCAGCGTGGTGCTCAACCTCAAGCTGCCCGCGGGCCGCGCCGCGCTCGCCCGCCTGGTGGCCGGCGCCGACGTCCTCATGCACAACATCCGGCCGCAGAAGCTCGCGGCCATCGGCCTCGATCCGGCCTCGGTTCGCGCGGCCAACCCGCGCCTCATCTATGCCAGCCTCAACGGCTTCTCGGAGGCCGGCCCCTATGCCGGGCGCCCGGCCTATGACGACATCGTGCAGGGGATGTGCGGTCTCGCCGACCTGATGCGCCGGCAGACCGGCGAGCCGCGCTTTCTGCCCACCGTGGCGGCCGACAAGACCTGCGCCCTGATGGCCGTGCACGCGATCATGGCCGCGCTGATCGCGCGCGCCCGCGACGGGACCGGCTCGCAGGTCGAGGTCTCGATGTTCGAGGCGATGACCGGCTTCACGCTGATCGAGCATCTCGGTGGCCAGGCCTTCAGCCCGCCGAGCGGGCAGGCCGGCTACGCGCGCGTGCTGGCGCCCTCGCGCCGGCCCTGGCGCACCCGGGACGGCCACCTGTGCCTCATGCCCTACACCGATGCCCACTGGGCGCGTTTCTTCGGCGAGGTGGGGCGCCCTGAGCTCGCCTCCGATCCGCGCTTTGCCGACATGCGCGCCCGCACCGAGAACATCGAGGTGCTCTACGCGCTGGCCGCCGGGTTCGTGGCCGAGCGCACCACCGCGCAATGGACCGAGGCGCTCACGCGCCTGGACATCCCGCACGGCCCGGTGAACACCCTGGAGGGCCTGTTCAGCGATCCGCATCTGCAGGCCACCGGATTCTTCCACGAGCTGCCGGCCGGTGACGGCCGGTCGATGATGCGCCTGGCCGGCAACGGCATCCGGCTCGACGGCCGCACCGCCGCCATGCGCGCGCCACCCCGCCTGGGCGAGCACACCCGCGAGCTGCTGCGCGAGGCGGGCATGGATGACGACGCGATCGACGCGCTGATCGCCGCCGGCGCCGCCGCCGAGGCGCCGCCCCTGCCCGTTCCCACCGGAGAAGACCGATGACCCAGCCCGTACCCACCCTGCCCGATGTCTGGTGGGAAGACCTTCAGGTCGGCAGCCACTGGCAGACCCGCTCGCGCACCATCACCGAGCCCGATCTGGTGGCGTGGCTGAACCTCACCTGGCTCACCGAGGAGCTGTTCACCAATCTGGCCGACCGCAGCGGCTCGGCGATCGCCGGTCGCTTCGTGCCCGGCGCCCTGGTGTTCTCGTTCGCGGAGGCGCTCACCCTGGGCGCGGTCCGCATCCACGGCATGGCCTTCCTGCGCTCGGAGGTGGACGTGAAGGCGCCGGTGTTCGTGGGCGACACCCTGCAGGTGCGCAGCCAGGTGGAAGAGCTGCGGGCCACCGGCAAGCCCGACCGCGGCCTGTGCCGCACCCGCAACGCCGTGATCAACCAGCACGGCCAGACGGTGCAGGTGTACACCGCGCTGCGGATGATCCGCCGCCGGCCCGCGGCCTGACGGCGTTGCCCGCGCGCGCCCCGATGGGGCGCGGCGCGCGGCGATCTCAGCCCAGCTCGCGCATGCGCAGCACCGAGGGCGGGCCATCCATGAAGGCGCCCATCTCGCGACCCAGCGAACGGAAGTGGTCGGTGCCGCGGTGGTTCTTGAGCGCGTCGTCGTCCTTGTAGCGCTCCATGAACACGTAGGTGAGCGGGTCATCACCCTTGCTCAGGGTGTAGAGCAGGCAGCCCGGCTCGTTGGCGTTGACCGCGGCGACCAGCTTGAGGGCGACCGCCTCGAAGTCGGCCTCGTGGCCCTGCTTGACCTTGATGGTGGCGACGATGCTGTGGGTCATGGTGTCTCCGGTGGCCGCGTTGACCGGCCTGTTGGGGTGGTGAAAGGGGCGGGGCCTCAGGCGCGCGCCGAGGGGCGCGCCGAGACCTCGGCGAACCAGCGGGCGAGATTGCCGAGTTCGGGCGGAATGACGGTGCCGGTGTGCTTGCCCAGCAGCAGCGCGCACTGCGCGGTGATGTCGGCCACGGTGTAGCGCGGGCCCACGAAGAAGGGCCGCGAGCCGATCTCGGCGTCGAGCAGGCGCATGACCTCGAGGGCCCGCGCCCGCGCCACCTCGCCGTAGGCGCTCACCTGGGGGCGGCGGCCCTGCCAGAAGGGCGACAGGTGCACGAAGGCATGCTGGATGGGCGTCTGCAGCTCGAGCTCGAGGCGCCGGTTCCACATCTCGACCTGCGCCCGCTCGAGCGCGCTGGTGCCGAACAGCGGCGGCTCGGGCTGCAGCTCCTCGAAGTAGCGGCAGATGGCGATCGACTCGGTGAGCACCGTGCCGTCGTCGAGCTCGAGCGTGGGCATGGTGCCCAGCGGGTTGAGCGCGAGGTAGGCCGGCTGGCGGTTCTCGCCGCTGTTCATGTCCACCTGCACCGTGGGCAGGCTGATGCCCTTCTCGGCCAGGAAGATGCGCAGCCGGCGCGGATTGGTGCCGGCCTTGAGATCGTGGAGTTTCATGACTTCACCTCGTGGTAGGCCCATTCGAGCCAGGGCAGCATGCGCTGGATGTCCTCGGACTGCACCGTGGCGCCGCACCAGAAGCGCAGGCCGGCCGGGGCATCCTTGTACGACCCGCAGTCGAGGGCCACGCCTTCGGTCTCGAGCAGCTTGACCAGCTTCTTGACCTGCTCGGCGGTGAGGTCCAGCGACAGGCACACGCTGGTGCACGAGCGGGTGGCGGGCACCTCGGCCAGGAAGCGGATCCAGTCGTGGCGGGCGACGAAGTCCTCGAACAGCGCCAGATTGGCCTGCGAGCGGCGGATGAGCTCGGGCAGGCCGCCGATGCCCTCGGCCCAGGCGAGCGCATCGAGATAGTCTTCATTGGCCAGCATCGACGGGGTGTTGATGGTGGCGCCCTCGAAGATCTCCTCGAGCAGCTTGCCGCCCTTGGTCATGCGGAAGATCTTGGGCAGCGGCCACGGCGGCTTGTAGGTCTCGAGGCGCTCGACCGCGCGCGGCGACAGCACCAGCATGCCGTGGGCGGCCTCGCCGCCGAGCGCCTTCTGCCACGAGAAGGTGCAGACATCGATGCGGTCCCAGGGGATGTCCATGGCGAACACCGCGCTGGTGGCATCGCACAGCGTGAGCCCGCCGCGGCTGGGGCTGATCCAGTTGCCGTCAGGCACGCGCACGCCGCTGGTGGTGCCGTTCCAGGTGAACACGATGTCGTGATCGGGGTTGGACTGGGCGAGATCGGGCAGCCGGCCGTAGGGCGCGTTGAACAGGCGGGCGTCGGCGAGCTTGAGCTGCTTGACGATGTCGGTGGCCCAGCCCTCGCCGAAGGACTCCCAGGTGAAGATGTCCACGGGACGCGCGCCGAGCATCGACCACATCGCCATCTCGAAGGCGCCGGTGTCGGAGGCGGGCACGATGCCCACCCGGTAGCCCTCGGGGATGCCGAGGAGGCGCCGGGTCTCGGTGATGCTGCGGGCAAGGCGGGCCTTGCCCAGGGCCGAGCGGTGCGAGCGGCCGAGCGCGTCGGTGGGCAGGGCCGAGAGGCTGTAGCCGGGCCGCTTGGCGCAGGGGCCCGACGAGAAATGGGGGCTGGCGGGTTTGAGGGCGGGTTTCAAGACGGACTTTCGGTGCGGACGAAGGAGGATCGGCCCGGGCAGGCGCAGCAGCCGGGCAACCCCCGATTATCCCGCAGTTCGGCGCTGTGTAGAATTCCAGTATTCGTCCGCCATGTCTGCGCTGCTCGCCCACCTCAATCCGCCCCAGCTCGCCGCGGTCACGCTGCCGGCCCAGCATGCGCTGATCCTGGCCGGGGCGGGCAGCGGCAAGACCCGGGTGCTCACCACGCGCATGGCCTGGCTGATCCAGACCGGGCAGGTCAGCCCGCTGGGCGTGCTCGCGGTCACGTTCACCAACAAGGCCGCCCGCGAGATGCTCACCCGGCTGACGGCCATGCTGCCGGTGGCCACGCGGGGCATGTGGGTGGGCACCTTCCACGGCCTGTGCAACCGGCTGCTGCGCGCGCACCACCGCGATGCCGGCCTGCCCCAGACCTTCCAGATCCTCGACTCGGCCGACCAGCTCGCCGCCATCAAGCGCCTGCTCAAGACCCTCAATGTCGATGACGAGAAGTTCCCGCCGCGCAACCTCGCCAGCTTCATCAACCATGCCAAGGAGCAGGGGCTGCGCGCCGGCGAGCTCGATGTCGCCGACGAGCACTCGCGGCGCTGCGCCGAGCTCTACGCCGCCTACGACGAGCAGTGCCAGCGCGAGGGCGTGGTCGACTTCGCCGAGCTGCTGCTGCGCAGCTTCGAGCTGCTCAGCCGTCACGAGCTGCTGCGCGAGCACTACCAGCGCCGCTTCGCGCACATCCTGGTCGACGAGTTCCAGGACACCAACACCCTGCAGTACCGCTGGCTGAAGCTGCTGGCCGGCGGCGGCGCGGCGGTGTTCGCGGTGGGCGACGATGACCAGAGCATCTACGCGTTTCGCGGCGCCAACGTCGGCAACATGGCCGCCTTCGAGCGCGAGTTCCGGGTCGTCAACCTGATCAAGCTCGAGCAGAACTACCGCTCGCACGGCCACATCCTGGGCTGCGCCAACGCGCTCATCCGCAACAACGCCCGCCGCCTCGGCAAGGAGCTCTGGACCGAGGCCGGCGAGGGCGAGCCGGTGCGGGTGCACGAGGCCTTCTCCGACGGCCATGAGGCGCAGTGGCTGCTCGAGACCCTGCGTGGCCTGGTGGCCGAGGGCTGGTCGCGGGCCGATGTCGCGGTGCTCTACCGCTCCAACGCGCAGTCGCGGGTGATCGAGCACGCGCTCTTCTCGGCCGGGGTGCCCTACCGGGTCTATGGCGGGCTGCGCTTCTTCGAGCGGGCCGAGGTCAAGCACGCGCTGGCCTATCTGCGCCTGGTGGCCAACCCCGATGACGACGGCGCTTTCCTGCGGGTGGTCAACCTGCCGGCCCGCGGCATCGGCGCGCGCTCGGTGGAGCAGTTGCAGGACGCGGCCCGCGCCGGCGGCACCAGCCTGATCCGGGCGGTGGCCGGCCTGTCCGGCGCGGCCGGTGCGCGGCTGAGCGGCTTCACCCGCCTGATCGAGGCCCTGACCACCGAGACCCGGTCCCTGCCGCTGCCCGAGGCGGTGAGCCATGTGGTCGAGCGCAGTGGCCTGGTCGCGCACTACCAGGCCGAGAAGGAAGGCGCCGAGCGGCTCGAGAACCTGCGCGAGCTGGTGGCCGCCGCCTCGGCCTACCTGGCCGAGGAAGGCCTGGGCCAGAACGTGCCCGCTGATCTCGGCGCGGCCCGCGCCGCCGCGCCCGATGAGCCCGGCATCGTCGGCGCGGGGGCTGATGCCGAGCCGGCGGTGTCGGTGCTCGGCCCGGCCGCGCCCGGGGCGGTGGCCCTCACCCCGCTGGCGGGCTTTCTGGCCCATGCCTCGCTCGAAGCCGGCGAGAACCAGGCGGCCGAGGGCGCCGACGCGGTGCAGCTCATGACGGTGCACTCGGCCAAGGGCCTGGAGTTCGACGCGGTGTTCATCACCGGCCTCGAGGAAGGCCTGTTCCCGCACGAGAACGCGGCCAGCGAGCCCGACGGCCTCGAGGAGGAGCGCCGTCTCATGTACGTCGCCATCACCCGGGCGCGCAAGCGGCTCTACCTGTCGCTGGCCCAGACCCGCATGCTGCATGGCCAGACCCGCTACAACATGCGCTCGCGCTTTCTCGAGGAACTCCCCGAGGCCAGCCTGAAGTGGCTCACCCCGCGCCAGTCGCCGCGGCAGGCCGCGTGGCAGGAGGGCTGGGGGGCCGCCTGGGAGGGCAGCCCGCGCCGCGCCGCGCCGGTGCTGTCGGCGGCGGCGCTGCGCCTCACCGATACCGGCCGGCCCGATGCCGTCTCGCAGCGCGCCGCCCATGCCCTCGACCGCGGCATCGCCTGGCGGGTGGGCCAGTCGGTGGCGCATGCGCGCTTCGGCGAGGGCGTGATCGTCAACCTCGAGGGCCGCGGTGACGACGCCCGGGCGCAGATCAACTTCGGGTCCGAGGGCGTGAAGTGGCTTGCCCTGGCCGTGGCCCGGCTCACGCCGATCTGATCATCGCGTGGCCGCCGGTCATGCCGGCCGCGCGCCGTCTCAGTCGCGAACCACGTCGCGCCAGGTGGCCCAGAACGAGCAGTAGAGCGCGGTGAGCACCACCAGCGAGGTGGGCGAGAGCACCAGCGACATCAGCAGCGGCGAGCCGCCCAGCACCAGCTTGAGCAGCTGGATGGCCAGGGAGGCGAGCAGGGCCACGCCGAACCAGGCGGCGGCGTACTGCAGGAAGGCCCAGCGGTTGCGCATCACCGCGGCGATGCTGAAGAACATGGCCTTGAGCGGTGGTTGCCCATGCCAGGCGCAGAACAGGGGCGCGAACCACAGGCCCATCTGCACCGGGGTGTAGGCCAGCAGGAACAGCACCGAGGCCCACAGCAGCGAGCTCTCCTGCAGCGACGGGTCTTCGCTGTTCGCCTGGCCGGTGGCGATGCGCAGCAGTGTGCCGTCATCGGCCAGCGAGGCCAGCGCCAGCGCCACCAGGGTGCTGACCGCGTTGATCACCCCCAGCACCAGCAGGCCCCGCCAGCGCGCCCGCACCGGCTCGCGCAACCCGGCAAAGAGCATCTGCGGCACCGGAAGCTCGCCGCTGCCCGCGGGGCCGGCGCCGGCGGCCGCCCGCGCGGCGTGCATCACGCCCACCGACAGCACGGGTGTGAGCAGCATGGGCGCGAACGGGCCGATCAGCGGCAGCAGGGTGGCCAGCATCAGCACCAGCAGGTAGAGGAAGCACAGCGCGAGCAGTGCCATGGGGGCTCGGCGCAGCAGCCGGAAGCCATCCAGCACCCAGGTCCGGCCTTTGGCCGCGGGCAGCGTCTGGACCTGCATCAGTTGTCTCCGCTCAGCACGCCCGGGCTCTCGCGCCGGGCCAGCAGGATCCGTTCGAAGTGATCGGGATCCTTGGGGGTGACCATCTCCGCCGGCCTTGGCAGATGCAGGTCGAACAGGCGCGAGAGCCAGAAGCGCAGGGCGGCGGCGCGCAGCATCAGCGGCCAGGCCTCGCGTTCGGCGGCCAGCGGCTCGCGCACGGCATGATAGGCCGCCAGCAGCGCGGCCAGGCGGGGCGGGTCGAAACGGCCGGTGGCGTCATCGACACACCAGTCGTTGCAGGTGACCGCGAGGTCGAACAGCCAGGTGTCGCAGCCGGCGAAGTAGAAGTCGATCACCCCGCCCAGCATGTCGCCCTCGAAGAGCGCGTTGTCGCGGAACAGGTCGGCGTGCACGGCGCTGCGCGGCAGCGCGCGGCAGGCTGGCGTGGCGGCGAAACGCTGCTGCTCGGTCATCTCGTCATCGAGCAGCGCGCGGGCCGAGGCGCCTAGAAACGGCGCGACCCGCGGCGCGGTCTCCACCCACCAGGGCAGGCCGCGCAGGTTGGGCAGATCACCGGGGTAGTCGCGGGCGGCCAGGTGCATGTGCGCCAGCACCGTGCCGATCTGCGCGCAGTGACGCGCCTCGGGCGCGATCAGCGCCCGCCCGGCCAGGCGGCTGACCAGCGCGGCCGGCTTGCCGGCGAGCGTGCCCAGCAGCGCGCCCTGCCGATCGGGCACCGGGTCCGGGCAGGGGATGCCGCGCGCGGCCAGGTGGCGCATCAGGCCCAGGTAGAAGGGCAGCTGGGCGTGCGAGAGCCGCTCGAAGAGCGTGAGCACGAAGCGCCCGCCCTCGGTGTCGACGAAGAAGTTGCTGTTCTCGATGCCCGAGGCGATGCCCTCGTGGCCGATGAGCGGACCGAGGTCGAAGCCGGTGAGCCACTGCGCGAGCTCGGGGCGGTTTACCGGCGTGAAGACGGCCATGGGACGGCAGGGTGGGGCGGGTTGGCCGGCGGGCGCACCGGCGAGATCGAGCGCCTGTCGCGCGCGGCAGGGTGCCGTCGCGCGGAGCGCGGCGAGCATAGCAGAGAAGCGCGTGGCCGGCGGCGGGTCTGGCCGGCGTCCGGGCCGCTCGCCGCGGGCCGCGCCGAGGCCCACCACCGCCGCCTGATCGCGGCCGGCTACAGCGAGAACATCAGTTCGCGCTCGCGCGGCGTGGGGCTGAAGCCGCGCGACTGGTAGAAGTCGAAGATCGCGTCGACCACCTCGGCCGGCGAGTCGACGACCTTCATCAGCGCAAGGTCTTCCTCGCTGATGAGCCCGTTGGCGAGCAGCGATTCGCGCATCCAGTGCAGCATCCCCTGCCAGAAGGCCGAGTCGACCAGGATGATCGGGATGTGCCGGCCGACCCGCGTCTGCACCAGCGTGAGCACCTCGGCGAGCTCGTCGAGCGTGCCGAAGCCGCCCGGCACGGCCACGAAGGCCGAGGCGTACTTGGCGAAGGCCACCTTGCGCGCGAAGAAATGGCGAAACCGCAGCGAGATGTTCTGGTAAGGGTTGCCGGTCTGCTCGTTGGGCAGCTCGATGTTCAGCCCGACCGAGGGCGAGGGCCCCTCGAAGGCGCCGCGGTTGGCCGCCTCCATGATGCCGGGCCCGCCGCCCGAGATCACCGTGAAGCCGGCCTCCGAGAGCAGCCGCGCGAGGGTGACCGTGGTCTCGTACCAGCGATGCCCCGGGCGCACCCGCGCGCTGCCGAAGATCGACACCGCCGGCCGGATCTCGGCCAGGCGCTCAGTGGCCTCGACGAACTCTGAGATAATTCCGAGGATGTGCCAGGACTCTCGCGCCTTCAGCGAGGTCGAACGCTCGGGGCTCGGGATCGAGCGCAACTGCGGGACGTGCTTGCCGGTGGACATGACTGAACAGACGCTCCTGCTGGTCGACGGATCGAGTTTCCTGTACCGGGCCTTCCATGCCCTGCCCGACATGCGCAGTCCGTCGGGCGAGCCCACCGGGGCTGTCTACGGGATCGTGGGGATGCTAAGGCGTCTGCGCAGCGACGGCAAACTCGGCCGCGGCGCGGCGCTCGGGGCGGTGGTCTTCGATGCCCCCGGCAAGACCTTCCGCGACGACTGGTACCCGCAGTACAAGGCCAACCGGGCCTCCATGCCGCCCGATCTCGCGCGCCAGATCCCGGTCATCCATGAGCTGGTGCGTGCGCTGGGCTGGCCGCTGCTGGCCCCGCCCGGGGTCGAGGCCGACGACGTCATCGGCACCCTGGCGCGTCGCGCCGCCGAGCGGCGCATGAACACCCTGGTGGCCACCGGCGACAAGGATCTCGCCCAGCTCGTCGATGCGCGCACCGTGCTGGTCAACACCATGACCGCGCAGGGCGGACTGCCCGAGCGGCTCGATCCCGAGGGCGTGCTCGCCAAGTTCGGCGTGCCGCCGGCACAGATCATCGACTGGCTCTCGCTGGTCGGCGACGCGGTCGACAACGTGCCCGGCGTGCCCAAGGTCGGGCCCAAGACCGCGGTGAAGTGGCTGCAGCAGTACGGCTCGCTCGATGCGGTCATGGCGCACGCCGCCGAGATCGGCGGGGTGGTCGGCCAGAACCTGCGCGAGGCCCTCGACTGGCTGCCCACCGCGCGCCGGCTGGTCACGGTGCTCACCGACTGCGATCTGTCCGGCCACCTGGAGGGCTTCGAGGCGCCGCTCGCCCTGCGCGACGAAGACCCGCAGGCCCTGCGCGAGCTGTTCACCCGCTGCGGCTTTCGCAGCTGGCTGCGCGAGCTCGACGGCGCTGCCGGCGCGGTCGCGGGCTCCGGCGCGGGCCCCGCGCGCGACGGTCGGTCGATGGCGGCCTTCGCGCCCGCGACGGGCGAGGCCGCCGCCCCGCCTGCGGCCCTGCCGCCTCTTCCCGAGCCGGTGCACGAGCTGGTCACCACCGAGGCCGCGCTGCAGGTCTGGCTCGACCGCATCGCCGCCGCCCCGCTCACCGCCTTCGACACCGAGACCACCTCGCTCGACCCCATGGCCGCGCGTCTGGTGGGCCTGTCGCTGTCGGTGGAGCCGGGCATCGGCTGCTACATCCCGCTCGCCCACGACTACGCCGGCGCGCCGGCGCAGCTCCCGCTCGCCGAGGTGCTGGCGCGCCTGCGACCCTGGCTCGAGAACCCGGCCGCGGCCAAGGTCGGCCAGAACCTCAAGTACGACGCCCATGTGCTCGAGAACCACGGCATCCGCCTGGCCGGCATGGCGCACGACACGCTGCTGCAGTCCTATGTGCTCGAGGCCCATCGCAGCCACGACATGGACTCGCTCGCGGCGCGCCACCTCAACCGCCGCACCATCACCTATGACGAGGTCACCGGCAAGGGCGCCGCGCGCATCCCCTTCAGCCAGGTGGCCCTCGAGACCGCCGCCGGCTACGCCGCCGAAGACGCCGAGGTCACCCTGCACCTGCACCGCGTGCTGCATCCGCAGCTGCAGGCCGATGCCGGCCTCACCCGCGTCTACGAGACCCTCGAGATGCCGGCCATGCGGGTGCTGCAGCGCATGGAGCGCGCCGGCGTGCTGATCGACGCGGCGCTGCTCACCACCCAGTCCGAGGAGCTCGGCCGCAAGCTGCTCGATCTCGAGGGCCAGGTGCACCAGGCGGCCGGCCAGCCCTTCAACCTCGGCTCGCCCAAGCAGCTCGGCGAGATCCTCTTCGAGCGCCAGGGACTGCCGGTGCTCAAGAAGACCGCCAGCGGCGCGCCCTCCACCGACGAGGACGTGCTCACCCGGCTGGCCGAGGACTACCCGCTGCCGCGGCTCATCCTCGAGTGGCGCGGCCTGGCCAAGCTCAAGAGCACCTACACCGACAAGCTGCCGCGCATGATCAACCCGGCCACCGGCCGGGTGCACACCCAGTTCTCGCAGGCGGTGGCGGTCACCGGCCGGCTCGCCTCCAGCGAGCCCAACCTGCAGAACATCC
>JBIKWU010000230.1:0-6422 GCA_044356115.1 Burkholderiaceae bacterium | reverse complement strand
ATGAACGCCGAACCGTCCGAGTCCCGGGCCCGCCGACGGGTGCTCCTGCTTGGCGCCAGTGGCACCATCGGTCAGGCCTGCGCGCGCGCCCTGATCGACCGCGGGCATGACACGGTGTGCTTCCTGCGGCCGGCGGCATCCGGTGCGCCTGGCGTCCAGGGGGAAAGGCTCGCTCGGATGCTCGCGGGCGCCGAGCTGCGCTTCGGCCAGGTCACGCACGCCGACTCGCTGCGCCGCGATGGCCTGCGCGGCGAGCGATTCGACGCGATCATCTCGTGCCTGGCCTCCCGTAATGGGGTGCCGACGCAAGCGTGGGCGGTCGACCATCTCGCCAATCGTCATGCGGTGAGTGCAGCGCTCGAGGGCGGCGTACCCCACATGGTGCTGCTGTCGGCGATCTGCGTGCAGAAGCCCCGGCTTGCCTTCCAGCACGCCAAGCTCGCGGCGGAACAAGCCCTCATCGAGTCCGGGCTGTCGTATTCGATCGTGCGGCCCACGGCCTTCTTCAAGTCGCTGTCCGGTCAGGTGGCGCGGGTGCTGGCGGGCAAGCCCTTCCTGCTTTTCGGCGATGGCGGCCTGACCGCCTGCAAGCCGATCAGCGATCGCGATCTGGCTGCCTTCATCGTCGAGTGCCTCGATCGTCCCGACCGCCGTAACCGGGTGCTGCCCATTGGCGGACCTGGCGGGGCGATCACGCCGCGTGCGCAGGGCGAACTGCTGTTCGCGCTCACGGGACGCCCGCCACGCTTTCGATCGGTGCCGCCGGCGATGCTGCACCTGATCGGCAGCGCGCTCGGGCTGGGCGGGCGCTTGTCGCCAGCGCTGGCCGCCAAGGCTGAGCTCGCCCGCATCGGGCACTACTACGCCACCGAGTCGATGCTGGTGCTCGATCCGCGCAGCGGCCTTTACGATGCCGCGGCCACCCCGTCCACCGGTGCCGACACGCTCGCGGATCACTACCGGGCGCTCATCGCCGGCGAGATCCGCCATCACGCCGGCGAGCACGCGGTGTTCTGAGCACGGGCTCGCCACGGGGGAATGCCTGCCATGTCCGACAAGATTCTCGTCACGCGCGCCGGTGCGGTGACCACCCTGGTGATCAACCGGCCGGCGGCGCGCAATGCCCTCGATCGCGAGGCAAGCCTGCAACTCGCCCAGGCCATCCGCGATTTCGAGGCCGACCCGCATGCCAGCGTGGCCGTGCTCACCGGCGCGGGCGGGCATTTCTGCGCCGGCGCCGACCTCAAGGAACTTGCCGCCGGGGTCGACTACATCCCCTGGGCCGGCAGCCCGCAAGGCCCGCTGCATCGCGCGTCGGCCAAGCCGGTGATCGCGGCGGTGGCTGGCCATGCCTGCGCCGGCGGTCTGGGCTTGGCGCTGTGGTGCGACCTGCGCGTGGCCGAGCGCAGCGCGAGCTTTGCCGTGCTGTCGCGGCGCTGGGGCGTGCCGATGAGCGATGGCACCACGGTGCGCCTGCCGCGACTGATCGGCATGAGTCGCGCGCTCGACATGCTGCTCACCGCGCGCGCCATTGGCGGCGAGGAGGCCGAACGCATCGGGCTCGCCAATCGGGTGGTCGACGATGGCACCGCACGCGCGCAGGCCGAAGCCCTGGCCCGGCAGATCGCGACCTTTCCGCCGATCGCCATGCTCAGCGATCGGGCTTCGGCCCTTGGGCAGGCCGACCTCGGCCTTGCCGAGGCCATCGCGCGCGAGCTGGCCCTGGCAACCGACGCACGCCGGCTGGAGGCGCGCGCTGGCGCCGCCCGCTTCGCGGCCGGGGCGGGGCGCCATGGGGCGAGCGCGGGATCGCCATCGCACGCGCCTGCGGATGTCGGACCGCCGAAGCGTTCCTGAGCCATCCGCCGTGCCCGGCGGGGACTATAGTCGAGCCATACCCAAGGAGAAGCGCCGTGACCCGTCCGATCATCTCAGCCGACTCGCACATCACCGAAGCGCCCGACACCTACACGGCGCACATCGACCGGGCCTGGCGCGACCGGGCGCCGCGCATCGTGGCCACCGAGACCCATGGCGACGTGTTCCAGATCGACGGCATGGACAAGCCCATCCATCTTGGCCTGGTGGCCGCCGCCGGCAAGCCGCCGGAGGCCATCACCGCCTCGGGCGTGCGCTTCAGTGAACTGCATCGGGGCGGCTGGGACCCCGACGCCCGGCTGGCCGATCAGGATCGCGACGGCGTGGCCGCCGAGATCATCTATCCGACGGTGGGCATGCTGTTGTGCAACCACCCCGACTACGACTACAAGAAGGCCTGCTTCGACGCCTACAACCGCTGGATCGCCGAGTACTGCGGCCGCCACCCCAGCCGCCTGCTGGGCTGCGGACAGACCGCGGGCCGCTCCCCGGCCGAGATGATCGAGGACTTCCGGGCCATCAAGGCGCTGGGCCTGCGCGGGGTCATGATGCCCGGCAACCCGGCCCAGGAAGACTACGACTCGGCAATCTACGACCCGGTCTGGGAGGCGGCAGTGAGCCTTGGGCTGCCGCTGTCCTTCCACATCCTCACCACGCGCGAGACCGCGCCGGTTCGGGGGCCGCGCATCAACAGCTTCCTGTCGATCATCCGCGGCAACCAGGACATCATGGGCACGCTGATCTTCGGCGGGGTGTTCCAGCGCCACCCTGACCTGCGGGTGGTCTGCGTCGAGGCCGACGCCGGTTGGGTGCCGCATTACCTGTACCGCATGGATCACGCGTACAAGCGCCACCGCAACTGGCTCGCCCGCGGTGTCTCGCTCGATCGGTTGCCCAGCGAGTACTTCTCCGAGCATATCTACACCACCTTCCAGGACGACTGGGTGGCCTTCCGCAGCGTCGATCAGATGAACTGGAAGCGTCTGATGTGGGCCAATGACTTCCCGCACTCGGACTCCACCTGGCCCTGGTCGCAGGAGATGCTGGCCAAGCAGGCGGCGGGGCTCAGCCTCGAGCAGCGCGATGCGATCCTGTGCGGCAACGTGGCCGAGCTCTACCGGATCGACGTGGCCGAGCTCGCGGCGGCCTGATCCCACGCGCCCGGGTTACATCCGCTCACCATTGTCCCGGCGAGAAACCGGCCGGGCGGTACACGACGGCCGCGTCGGGTGCGTTGTCCAGGAACGGGGCTGTTCCCCGATCGGAGACAACATGCGCAAGCTGATGAAGCCCGTGGTGGCGATCCTGACCCTGGGGGCGATGGCGGCGTCGCCGGCAGCCCAGGCCTGGGGCGATCGCGAGCAGGGCGCCCTGGCGGGCGCGGTGGTGGGTGCCCTGATCGCCGCGCAGGCGGCCCGGGCGCCCGCGGTGGTCACGGCCCCGCTGCACCCACCGGTGGTGGTCGCGCCCCGGCCCGCCCCGGTCTTTCCGGGCTACGTCGTCTACCCGCCGCCGGCTGGCTATGGTCAGTACCCGGTAGCACCGTATCCGGTCACGCCGTACCCGGTGGCCAGCGCCCCGGTGGTGGTGGGCTATGGCTGGCGACCCGCGCCGCCGCGCTGGGCCTACCGGCATGGCTGGGCCGAGCCCGACTGGCACCACCATCGTCATCCTCACCCTCACCCTCACCACCGCGGCTGGTGATCCTTCCCGGCGCCTTGGGCTGCCGATGACCTGCCCGATGCCGCAGCGTTCGCGTTCGCCCGGGTTCAGCGCCCAGGCCGCGGCGAAGCGCTCAGGTCGCCCGCGCGGTAGGCGCGGGCGGCCACCTGATAGAGGCTGATCGCCTCTTCGGTCAGTTCGGTCGCCTGCGCATCGTCCACCGGCTCCCCGGTGCGGGTGTCGATCACCCGGTGGCGTCGGTTCGGGCGCAATTCCACCATGCGATCGTCCCGGTAGTAGCCCAGGGTCTGCTGATTGGCCATGAACGCGCGCGGCCTGTGTTGCCCCTCCCGCAGGATGTCCTGGCCGAAGAAGCGCGAGCGATAGCCGATGCCGAGCATTCCGAGCAGGGTGGGGCCGACATCGATCTGCGATGCGATGGTCTCTACCCGCCCCGGTGCGATGTATCCGGGGGCCAGCACGATCAGCGGGATGTGGTAGGCCTGCAGCGGCAGGTCCTGTTTGCCCCGGCCCTGGTGGGTGTGATCGGCCACCAGCACGAACACGGTGTTGTCGAACCAGGGCCTCGCGCGCGCCTGCGCGATGAAGCGGCCGATCGCGTAGTCGGTGTACTTCACGCCACCTTCGCGGCCGCTGTGGCTGGGAATGTCGATCCGGCCCGGTGGGTAGGTGAAGGGGCGGTGGTTGGAAGTGGTCATGACATGGGCGAAGAAACGCCGTCCGGCCGCGTGGCGGGCGTCGAGCTCGCGCAGGGTCAGATCGAAGAGGTCCTCGTCGGCCACGCCCCAGATGTTCTCGAAATGGATCTGCTCGGGGCGCAGCGCCGTGCGGTCCACCACCGTGTAGCCGTTGCCGCCGAAGAAGGCGTTCATGTTGTCGAAGTAGCCGTAGCCGCCGTAGAGGTAGATCGGTTCATAGCCCCGTTCGGCCAGCACGCTGCCCAGGCTGAACAGGCCGGCGTTTTCGGGGCGCTTGACGATGGAATGGCCTGGCGTGGGTGGCACCGAGAGGGTCAGAGCCTCCAGACCACGCACGGTGCGGGTGCCTGTCGCGTAGACGCGGGTGAAGAGCAGCCCCTCACGGGCCAGACGGTCGAGGTTGGGCGTGAGCCCATGGGGATTGCCGAAGGTGCCCATGAACGAGGCGCTGAAGCTTTCGATGGAGACCAGCACCACATTCAGGGGCAGCGGCGAGGCGGCGCCGGCCACCTCGCGCGAGAACGGCAGCTTGCGTTGGGTGGCACCCGACTCCCCGGGGTTGTCCTGCGCGCCGTCTGGCGGTCGCCTGTCGGCGGTCTCGCGCGGCTGATAGCGCGCCGCTACCCGGCGGGCGGCCTCGGTCTGGGGCAGGGTGCGATAGAAGCGCTCGTAGTCGAGCTGGTTGTGGCGGAAGGCATGCCAGAAGTCGAAGTACCCGTTGCCGGCCAACTCGTTGAGCTGGCTGTCGGCAGAGAACTCCTTCAGGCGCGCATCGCAGGCCGCCAGCAGCAGGGCCGGGGCCGCCAGCCCCAGCCAAAGGCCGGCGCGCCAGTGGCGGTGCGGCAGGCTCGCCGAGGGCGCGTCGGCGAGTGGGGCCAAAGCCCATCGCCAGGCCAGCAGCCACAGCCCGATGGCGGTCAGCGCGACCCCGCCCAGGAGCACCGGCATGTTGTACGACTCGCGGATGTTGCCGATCACTTCCTTGGTGTAGATCAGGTACTCCACCGCGATGAAGTTGAAGCGCGACGCGAATTCCTGCCAGAAGGTGAACTCGGACAGCGCCACGAAGGTGGCGAGGAGGCAGAGCGGGGCGAGGACGACGCCGCAGGCCAGACGCAGGCCGCGTTCGCCGAGCAGACGCTGCCGAGGCCAGATAGCCATCAGCCAGACCAGTGGCACGAGCGCGGCCAGTCCGACGCACAGGTCGAATCCCGCCCCGATCAGCATGGCCGGCAGCAGGCGCCAGGGGGCAAGCAGCGTCAGGTCCTGGTTGAAGACCGTGAGACCCAGGCGGACCAGCGCGTTCAGGCCGAGAAAGAGCAGCAGCAGACGGCCGTGAGCGCGGAATCGTCCCTGGAATGGCGTGCGGGCGTATCCGTGGCGAAAAGGAACAGAGGGCAGGAGCGAGGGCATCGAGGGATCCGCCGGCCAGTCTAGCAAGCGCATCCGGGACCTCCGGGCCGCTTTCCGCGTTCGCAGCCTGTCGGCGGATCGCACCGCCACAGCGCATCGCCTCGGGCTGGTGCGAAAGGTGCCCGGATTGGCGCAGGGTCGCCATGGCGACACCGTTCACGATGGTCAAAGGCTCGTTGGCATGAGGGTTGCTAAGCAGAGTGGGTCGCCGCTCGAGCGGGCGATCTCCTCCACAACATCCTTCTCGATCCAGGGAGCATCAATGACGCGTCGCACATTCCTCAAGTCGGCAGCCGCCACCGCGGCGGTCTCCGCTACCGGCCTGCCGCCGGCTTTCGCGCAGGGCGCCACGATCAAGGTCGGCGTGCTGCACTCGCTGTCGGGCACCATGGCGATCTCCGAGACCGCGCTGAAGGACACCGTCCTGATGACCATCGACGAGATCAACGCCAAGGGCGGCGTTCTGGGCAAGAAACTCGAGGCGGTGGTGGTCGATCCGGCCTCCAACTGGCCCCTGTTCGCCGAGAAGGCCCGCCAGTTGCTGACCCAGGACAAGGTTGCCGCGGTGTTCGGCTGCTGGACCTCGGTGTCGCGCAAGTCGGTGCTGCCGGTGTTCAAGGAACTCAATGGCCTGCTCTTCTATCCGGTGCAGTACGAGGGCGAGGAACTCGAGAAGAACGTGTTCTACACCGGTGCAGCGCCCAACCAGCAGGCGATCCCGGCCACCGAATACCTGATGAGCAAGGATGG
>JBIKWU010000229.1:0-6455 GCA_044356115.1 Burkholderiaceae bacterium | reverse complement strand
CGGGTCTTCGCCGAGTTCCTGCGTGAGTACGCCGCCGGCCGCACGCCCAACCCCGATGTGCTGTGCAATGCCGAGATCAAGTTCCGGGCGTTCCTCGACCACGCCATGCGCATGGGAGCCGAGTGCATCGCCACCGGCCACTACGCGCGCGTGCGCGCCGTGTCCGATCCGGCCGCGCCGCAGGGTCTGCGCCACGAGTTGCTGCGCGGTATCGACGCGGGCAAGGACCAGAGCTACTTCCTGCACCGGCTCTCGCAGGCACAACTCGCGCGCGCGCTGTTCCCGCTGGGTGGCATGCTCAAGCGCGAGGTGCGCGAGATCGCCGCGCGCATCGGTCTGCCCAATGCCGCCAAGAAAGACTCCACCGGCATCTGCTTCATCGGCGAGCGGCCCTTCCGCGAATTTCTCAACCGCTACCTGCCCACCCGGCCGGGGCCGGTGCTCACCGACACCGGCGAGCGCATCGGCGAGCATCAGGGCCTCGCCTTCCTCACCCTCGGGCAGCGCAAGGGCATCGGCATCGGCGGCCTGCGCGGCGGCAGCGGCGAGCCCTGGTTCGTCGCGCGCAAGGACCTCGATCGCAATGCCCTCACCGTGGTCCAGGGCCACGACCACCCCTGGCTGATGAGTGCCGCGCTGCAGGCCGACAGCGCGCACTGGATCGCCGGCCACCCGCCCCCGGCCGGGGCGCGGCTCGGGGCCAAGACCCGCTACCGCCAGGCCGATGCCGCGTGCGCGTTCTCGCCCCTGCCGGACGATCGCTTCGGCCTGCGGTTCACCGAGCCGCAGTGGGCAGTCACCCCCGGGCAATCCGCGGTGCTCTACCATGGCGAGATCTGCCTGGGCGGCGGGCTGATCGCCTCGTCGTCGCCGGGCTGAGCGCCAGCCCGCCGCCGGGCTGCACCGGTTCACCGGCCCCTCGCGGGGTCGCGCCGATTCACCGGCCCCTCGCGGGGCTGTCGTTACGCCAGCCAGGGGCCGCGCCGTGACCCGCCATCTTCGCTATCTCGCCTTCGCCGTCGTGTTGCTGGGCGCGCTCGCGCTCGCCTGGGCCTGGTCTGCCGGGCTGCTGGCCTGGGGCTGGGCCGCGGCCGCGGCGGCGCTGGCCGCGCTCGGCGTGCGTGACCTGACGCAGACCCGCCACGCCATCCTGCGCAACTACCCGCTGCTCGGCCATCTGCGCTTCCTGCTGGAACTGGTGCGGCCCGAGATCCGGCAGTACTTCATCGAGTCCGACACCGAGGCGATCCCGTTCTCGCGCGAGCAGCGCGCGATGGTCTACCAGCGGGCCAAGCAGGAGCTCGACAAGCGGCCCTTCGGCACCCAGCTCGATGTCTACGCGTCGGGGTTCGAGTGGATCAACCATGCCATCGTGCCGGGCCGGCCCGCGGGCGAGGACTTCCGCGTGAGCGTCGGCGGGGCGGCCTGCGCGCAGCCCTACGCGGCCTCGGTCTTCAACATCTCGGCCATGAGCTTCGGCTCGCTGTCGGCCAACGCCATCCTGGCCCTCAACCGCGGCGCGCGCCTCGGCGGCTTCGCCCACGACACCGGCGAGGGCTCGATCAGCGTGCATCACCGGGTGCACGGCGGCGACCTGATCTGGGAGATCGGCAGCGGCTACTTCGGCTGCCGTGACGCTGATGGCCGCTTCGACGAGGCCGCCTTCACCCGCAACGCCCTCGAGCCGCAGGTGAAGATGATCGAGGTCAAGCTCTCGCAGGGCGCCAAGCCTGGCCACGGCGGGGTGCTGCCCGGCCCGAAGGTCACGCCCGAGATCGCGCAGGCGCGCGGCGTGCCGGTCTGGACCGACTGCATCTCGCCGGCCTCGCACAGCGCCTTCGACACCCCGATCGGGTTGCTGGCATTCGTCGCCCGGTTGCGCACCCTGAGTGGCGGCAAGCCCACCGGCTTCAAGCTCGCCATCGGCCATCCCTGGGAGTGGTTCGCGATCGCCAGGGCGATGCTCGAGACCGGCATCACCCCCGACTTCATCGTGATCGACGGCAAGGAAGGTGGCACGGGCGCGGCACCCGCCGAGTTCCTGGATCGCGTGGGCATGCCGATGCGCGACGGGCTGCTGCTGGTGCACGACACCCTGGTGGGCACGGGCCTGCGCGATCGCATCCGCCTGGGCGCGGCCGGGCGGATCGTGTCGGCCTTCGACATCGCCCGTACCCTGGCACTGGGCGCCGACTGGTGCAACAGCGCCCGTGGCTTCATGTTCGCCTTGGGCTGCATCCAGGCCCAGAGCTGTCACACCGGCACCTGCCCCACCGGGGTCACCACCCAGGACCCGCTGCGCCAGCGCGCCCTGGTGGTGCCCGACAAGGCCCAGCGGGTTCACGCCTTCCATGGCAACACCCTGCGCGCGCTGGCCGAACTCGTGGCCGCCGCCGGTCTGGATCACCCGGCGCAGATCGGGCCGCGTCACATCCTGCGCCGGGTCTCATCCACCGAGGTGCGCTCGCTGGCTGAACTGCACGAGTTCCTGGCGCCCGGCGAACTGCTGGGCGGCGAGCCGCGTCAGGCGGTGTTCCGCCAGTACTGGGCCGCGGCCCGGCCCGATCGCTTCGGGCTGCAGGCCGCCTGAGCGCGCGGTTCAGGCCGGCGCGAGTGGCGCCGTATCGGCGAAGGCCGGGCGGCTCATGAGGCGCTCGAGCAACCGGCCGAGATTGGGATGGCGATCGCGCCAGACGTTCTCGGGGAAGCGCAGCTCGAGGTAGGCCAGGGCGCAGCCGGTGGCGATGTCGGCCAGCGAGTAGCGGCCGTCACAGCACCAGGGCTGATCGCCCAGCGACTGCGACATGGCGCTCAGGGCGTCGTCGATCTTGGCCTGCTGGCGCGCGATCCACGTGGGGCTGCGCTGATGCGCCTCGCGGCGGGTGTGCTCCAGGCGGATGAGCACCGCGGCATCCAGAAGACCGTCGGCCAGTGCCTCCCAGCAGCGCACATCGATGCGTTCCCGACCGCCGGGTGGAATCAGCCGGTGCACCGGCGTGAGCGCGTCGAGGTATTCGACGATGACGCGGGAATCGAAGATGGCCGAGCCGTCATCGATGACCAGGCAGGGCACCTTGCCGAGCGGGTTCAGCTGGCGGATACCGCTGTCGGGTGACCAGACGTCCTCGGGCTGGTAGCGGTACTCGATCTTCTTTTCGGCCATCACGATGCGCACCTTGCGCACGAACGGGCTGGTGTCTGAACCGATGAGCTTCATGGAACCCTGCGAGTCGAGCCGATCGAGTATAGCAAAGGGGGTGCCGGTGCTAGCATCGCGGGCATGGACACCTTCTCCCTCACCGCCCTGTCCCCGCTCGACGGCCGCTATGCCGCGCGCCTCGGTCCGCTGCGCGACCTGCTCTCGGAGGCGGCCTTCATGCGCTTCCGGGTCGAGGTCGAGGTGGCCTGGCTGGTCGCGCTGTCGGATGCCGGTCTGCCCGAGCTGCCGCCCTTCGACGCGGCCTCGCGTGAGTTTCTCGCCGGCCTGGTGGCGGGCTTCGGCACCGAGCAGGCCGCGCGCATCAAGGCGATCGAGGCGGTCACCAACCACGACGTCAAGGCGGTGGAGTATTTCCTCAAGGAATCGGTGGCGGGTCAGCCGCAGCTTGCCGCGGCCACCGAGTTCATCCACTTCGCGTGCACCTCCGAGGACATCAACAACACCTCGCATGCGCTGATGCTCGGGCGCGCGCGCGCCGAGGTGCTGCTGCCCGCGGGTCGGCGCCTGATCGATCGGCTGCGCGCCATGGCCCACGCGCTGGCCGATGCGCCCATGCTCTCGCGCACCCACGGCCAGCCGGCCACGCCCACCACGCTGGGCAAGGAGCTGGCCAATGTGGTGGCGCGGCTCGAGCGCGCGCTGCAGCGCCTGGCCGAGGTGCCCATCTTCGCCAAGATGAACGGCGCGGTGGGCAACTACAACGCGCACCTCGCGGCCTGCCCGCAGGTCGACTGGCCGGCCTTCTCGCGCCGGGTGGTCGAGGCGCTGGGCCTGAACTTCAACCCGTACACCATCCAGATCGAGCCGCACGACTGGATGGCCGAGTTCTTCGACGCGCTGGCCCGCTTCAACACCATCGTGCTCGACCTCGACCGCGACGTCTGGGGCTACATCTCGCTGGGCTACTTCCGCCAGAAGACCGTGGCCGGCGAGGTCGGTTCCTCGACCATGCCGCACAAGGTCAACCCCATCGACTTCGAGAACTCCGAGGGCAACCTCGGCCTGTCCAACGCGCTGCTGCGTCACCTGGCCGAGAAGCTGCCGGTCTCGCGCTGGCAGCGCGATCTCACCGACTCCACCGTGCTGCGCAATGTCGGCGTGGCCCTCGGCTACGCGGCGCTCGCCTGGGATGCCTGCCTGCGCGGCCTGGGCAAGCTGGAGGTCGATCGCGCGCGGCTGGCCGCCGACCTGGACGAGAACTGGGAGGTGCTCGCCGAGCCCATCCAGACCGTGATGCGCCGCTATGGCGTGCCCAATCCCTACGAGCAGCTCAAGGAGCTCACCCGCGGCCGTCGCATCGGTCCGGCCGAGCTGGCCGCGTTCGTCGACCGGCTGCCCATTCCACCGGCCGAGCGCGAACGCCTGCGCGCGCTCACGCCCGCCACCTACCTGGGTGCGGCGGTGGCGCTGGCGCGCGCGGTCTGAGCGTCGGCTGCCGGCTCGCCGATGCCGTCGCGGTTCACCTGCCGGCTCGTCGATCGGGAATAATCCGTCAGCGATGCCCGTTTGCTCCACGGGAGATCGCGTTCGGCGCTCCCGCCTGGCCCGGCCCCGATCCGGGCCCACCGTCACCCTGAAAGGTTCCTGCCATGAAGAAGCTTGCCCTCAGCCTTGCCGGCGCCACATTCGCCGCGGGCGCCCTGTTCGCGGTGCCCGCCGCCGCCCAGTTCGCCAAGGTGGAAGACGCCATCAAGTACCGCAAGGCCGCCTTCACCATCATGGGGACGCACATGGGTCGGCTCTCGGGCATGGCCCGTGGCGATCGCCCGTTCGATGCCGCGGTGGCGCAGGCCTCGGCCCGCACCGTGGACATGGCGGGTCATCTGCCCTGGGAGGCCTTCGTGCCCAATTCCGCCGCGGGCGACACCCGTCTGAAGCCCGAGGCTCTGGCCAACGCGGCCGATGTCAAGGCGGCCGCCGACAGGATGCAGGCCGAGACCGCCAAGCTGGTCACCGCCTCGGCCAGTCTGGATACGCTGCGCACGCAACTCGGCGCGGTGGGCGCCTCGTGCAAGGCCTGTCACGACAAGTTCCGCAAGGACTGAGCAAGCGTCGGCGGCGCTCTGCCGCGCGACACTCAGCGGGCGGCGCCACGCGGGGCCGCCCGGTGCGACGGCCGACGGCCTGGACGGTCAGCGGCCCAGCGACAGCAGGCCGGCCACCGCGGCGGTGCAGACCACCGCGACCACCAGCGCCAGCGCGCGGACGCGCGCATCATCGCGCGCGGCGGGCGGGGCGCCTGAGGCATCGGGGTAACGCCGGTCGCCGCCCAGCATGGGCGGCAGCAGGGGTTCGCGCCGGGCAATCGCGTACCAGCCGATCGCCGCCAGATGCAGCGCGATCAGCGCGAGCAGCACCAGCCGGTTGACACGGTGAACGGTGGTGAGCAGGTCGCTGGTGGCCGAGGACACCAGCGGCTTGAGCGGCCCGTCCCACATGATGCTGTCGTTGGCGAACAGGCCGGTGCTCACCTGCACGGCCAGGGCGAGGAGCAGCGCATACACCGAGAAGGCGCCCAGGGGGTTGTGCCCGGCGCTGCCGGGATGGCGGCCGCGCAGGTACGCCAGCGCCGCGACCGGGCTGGGCGGAAAGCTCGCGAAGCGCGCGTAACGCGGGCCGATCAGACCCCAGACCAGCCGGAACAGCACCAGCGCCAGGATGGCGTAACCGAAGCGGAAGTGCCACGCGATGGCATTGCCGCCGAGCTTCACCGACACCAGCGAGCCGACGATGCAGCCGGCCAGCAGCCAGTGGAAAAGACGCGTGGGCAGATCCCAGATGCGAACGGGGGTGCCGGTCATGGGATGGCTCGCTGCGGCGGATTGGCGCGGGGCTAGGCCGGCGCTCAGGGCAACTCGGGCTGGCCGTCGTCCTTCTTGCGGACCGGCTTGATCAGGTCTTCGCGCTTGACGCCCAGCCACATCGCGATGGCCGCGGCGACGAACACCGAGGAGTAGATGCCGAACAGGATGCCGATGGTCAGCGCCAGCGCGAAGTAGTGCAGGGTGGGTCCGCCGAAGATGAGCATCGACAGCACCATCAGCTGGGTGGACCCGTGGGTGATGATGGTGCGCGAGATGGTGCTGGTGATGGCGTGGTCGAGCACCGCCGGGGCGCTCATGCCGCGCGCGGCGCGTTCGCGGAACTTCTCGCGCACCCGGTCGAAGATGACCACCGACTCGTTCACCGAGTAGCCCAGCACCGCCAGCACCGCCGCCAGCACCGAGAGCGAGAA
>JBIKWU010000034.1:0-20847 GCA_044356115.1 Burkholderiaceae bacterium | reverse complement strand
GCACCGAGATGCCGAAATCCTCCGTCGCCGCGAACAGGAAGGCCCGCGCTCGGGCGAGGTGTTCGCGCATCGGCGCATCGGGCACGAAGCCCGCGAAGCGCACGTTGGGGGGCGCCACCGCCCGCCAGCGCGCGAGATCGGGCCCCGTGCCGATCACCAGCAGGCGGCGTTGCGGCATCGCGCGGAAGGCCTCGACCATGAGGTCGATGCGCTTGTAGCCGATCAGCCGCGACACCGTCACGTACAGGTCGGGCTCGCGCGGCAGCCCCAGCGGCGCATGGATGCTCACTGGCGGCGGGATCACCACCGACTCGCGCCGCCAGGCCTTGAGGATGCGCCGCGCCACGAAGGCCGAACTCGTGGCGAAGGCGTCAACGCCGGCCGCGCTGCGGTGATCCCAGAGCCGCAACCGGTGCAGCATCAGGCGCGCGGCCAGACCGCGCAGGCCGCGGTCCAGGCCTTCGGTGCGCAGGTACACCGGCTGCAGGTCCCAGGCATAGCGCATCGGCGAATAGCAGTAGCACAGGTGCAGCGCGTCGGGCGGCACGATCACCCCCTTGGCGACCGCGTGGCTGCTCGAGATGATCAGGTCGAAGCCCGAGAGATCGAACTGCTCGATCGCGAAGGGCATCAGCGGCACCGTGTACTTCAGGCTGCGCGGCAGGCCCGGCATGCGCTGCAGGAAGCTGGAGTGCACGCGACGGCCCGCGATCAGGTGCCGATCGGCCTCGGGAAGGCGCTCGAAGAGCGTGAAGACCTCGGCCTGCGGCAGCAGCGCCAGGATGGCCTCGAGCACGCGCTCGGAACCGGCGTACTCGAACAGGAAGTCATGCACCACCGCCACGCGGATGCCGGGCGGCAGGGGTATGGACGTGGCGGGGTTCATCAGCGGCCTCAGCGGGCGGGCTGGCGGCCGAGCACCTCGGCCATGTCGGGCGGCTGGCCGCGCCCGGCGCGGTCGCGCAGCGGCTGGCAGTCGATCGCCGCGCCCGGCGCGGCCAGAGTCTCGGCGCGGCCGAGCACCCGATCGGGATATCCGTACCGGCCCAGGGTGAGCGTGCCGCGGGCCACCGTCAGTTGCGCCTCGATCTTCGGGTAGGTGCGCAGCCAGGCCTCGCCGCCCAGCCAGCGGGTGGGTCCGGTGGGCGGACCCAGCACCTCGCCGCAAGCCTGCTCGACCGCCGCGAAGACCGGATCGACCCGCGTGCGCCGCGCGATCGCTCCGGGGCGGGCGTCGGGCGCATCGACCAGCGGGCAGCTGACCACCTGGTCTGAAAAGCGGCGGACCTGCTCCGAGGCCCGCTGATCGATGAGCCAGGTGCCGCTCGGCTGAGGGCGCACCCGGAAGGCCGTGCAGGCCGGCTCGTCGATGCGCAGGTCGAAGTCGGCGAGCTGATCATCCATGGCTTCGCGGGTGGCGGGCAGCAGGCCGGCCCGACCGTCCCGCGCATGATCGGCCGCGGCGATCAGCCGAAGCCGACCGCGCCAGGCGCGCAGCACCGGCAGGGCCGAGCGGGCCTGCATGGGCAGCGAGCAGTACTCGCAGGGCGAGGACAGGTTGGCGAAGGCGCTGTCGGCGTGCATCAGCGGCGCGAGGTAGGTCCATGAAAACTGCGAGAGCGCGACATGCAGGTGCGGCTGCTCGCGCAGCGATGATGGCATGTCGGCGGCAAGCGCCGCCTGCGACCAGGCCTCGGCCTGACCGAGCTCGCGCCGATCGGCCGCCACCAGCGCGTAGAAGGCATGCACCGCGAGCAGGAGGGCGAACACCGACTGACGCGCGCGGCCGGCCGGCAGCAGCGCGCGCACGCCCTCCACCAGCAGCACCGGACACAGCATCAGGAGGCCCACGCCATAGCGGCCGTTGCCCGAGCTGTGCATCCAGGCCAGGCACCAGAGCAGCGTGAACAGCCACAG
Source organism: Burkholderiaceae bacterium (assembly GCA_044356115.1). GTDB lineage: Bacteria > Pseudomonadota > Gammaproteobacteria > Burkholderiales > Burkholderiaceae_E > Quisquiliibacterium. The sequence continues at coordinate 18,930 of JBIKWU010000034.1, read as the reverse complement.
CGGCCACCGGCTCGCCGGCGTTGACCGAGCGGCGGGCGCATCGGTCTGGCGCCGAGCACTCGCGCGCAACCACAGCCATCGCCCGGCCAGCGCCGCGAGCAGGAACACCAGCAGGGCCAGCCGCGGGTCCGGTGCATGCCACTCCAGGTAGGCGAGATTGCTCGGCTGACGCGGGTCGGCCACCCGGAATGGGAAGTCCAGCCATTCCTCGAGCGCATCGGGCACGAAGCGCTCCCCACTGGGGCGGGTGATCACCTTGAGGACGTAGAGGCGATGGCGCCAGACAGCCAGCGCATCCGGTGCCGCGACCGGGGCCACGTCAGGGGCAGCAGGCAGCGCCGGGCCAAAGGCAGGCTCATCGGCCATCGCGGGCGGCGATGCGCGCTCGAACAGGAAATGCACCATCGGAAACACCGGATTGCCGTAGGTCCGGTAGAGATGCTGCCCCCAGGCGCCACCGCCGGCCATCGCGCCGGCGACCCCACCCACGAGAAAGAGACCGATCACCGCCAGCCGACGCAGCCGGCGCCCGGCCAGACCGGCCCCCATCAGCAGCACCGGCGCCAGCGCGGCAGCGGGCGCGTTGCTCAGCTTGAGCAGCGCCGCCAGCCCGAACGCGAAGCCGCCCGCAAGCGCCCAGCGACCGGCAGCCGCGCCGCCCGCGCCGGCACGCGCGCAGCACCACACCCCGGCCAGCAGCGGCACCGCGGTGGTCGCATCGGCATAGCTCGTGCCCGCCAGGGCGAGGAACACCGGGGTGAGCAGGGCGAAGGCGCCGGCGAGCCAGGCGCCCGGGCCCGGCCCGAGGCGGTCACGCGCGATCAGCCAGACGAACCACACCGCCAGTGCGTGCCAGGCCGCCGCCACGGCGGCCACGGCCGCCTCGCCCCAGCCGGCGCGCGCGAGCAGCCATGCCGGCACATAGGGCAGCGGATTGAGGAAGCTCTGCCCGCCCATGGGCAGGAAGCCCTGACCGACGCGCCCCTGCGCCCAGGCGTAGCCGGCATAGGCGTGGTAGTGGCCGCGATCCCAGGTCCAGCTCGGCCCCTCGAGCAGCCGCCACGCGACGGTGGCCAATACCGCCAGCAGGCAGGCCAGGGCGGCCGCGGGCAGGCGCCGCGCAGGCATCGTGGGCCTTACCCGCGGGTTCAGCGCGGCTCGTCGGGCGCCGCGGCCGCGGTGACCGGCCGGGCGCGCAGGCGGGCCCGCGGCTGGGTGATGAAGCTGAGCACGAAGGACCCGAAGATGCATTCGCTGCCGGCAAGCAGCAGCGTGACCGCGGGGATGGTGACCCGCATGGCGCGCGACGGGTCCAGGGCCGCCAGACCGGCGTCGGTCCAGACCCACACCGAGGAGAACACGCCGGCGAGCCCGCAGGCCGCGAGCGCGAGCCCGAGCACGATGCCCCGTTCGAGGCTGTAGACCCGCATCAGCCAGGCGAAGCTGCGGCTGGCCGGCAGATGGCCGGCGTGCACGCCGGCGGCCTTGGTGAGCACCGCGAGCAGGCACATCTGCAGGCCCAGCACCGACGCGGTGGCGCAGTAGAGCAGGGTCTGGATGTCGAAGCCGATCGGCCCGATGCGGATCGGGGCGATGGTGAGCAGCACCGACAGCAGCGCGCCCACGCCGCACAGCGCCAGGCCCGGATAGAGCAGCAGCCAGCGGGGACTGAACATCAGCAGCAGGCGCAGATGCCGCCAGCCGTCGCGCCAGCTGCGCAGATGCGGCGGGCGGTCGCGTCCATCGCGGGCGAGCGTGGTGGGCACCTCGGCGACCCGCAGGCCGGCCAGCGTGGCCCGCATCACCATCTCGCTGGCGAACTCCATGCCGGGCGAGGACAGCCCCAGCCCCAGCACCGCCTCGCGATCGAAGGCCCGCAGACCACAGTGAAAGTCGCCGATCGGGCTGCGAAAGAGCAGACGGCCGATGAACGACAGCACCGGATTGCCCAGGTAGCGGTGCAGCGGCGGCATCGCGCCCTCGGCGATACCGCCGGCAAAGCGATTGCCCATCACCAGTTGCGCGCCGGCCGACAGCTGCTCGACGAAGCCGTCGAGCGCGCTGAAGTCGTAGCTGTCGTCGGCGTCGCCCATCACGACCCAGCGACCGCGGGCGGCGAGGATGCCGCCCATCAGGGCCGCGCCGTAGCCTCGCTCGCTCACACGGACCACCCGGGCGCCCGCCGCGGTGGCCAGCGCGATGGAGGCATCGCGCGAGCCGTTGTCGGCGATGACCACCTCGCCGGCGATGCCGGCACGGGCAAAGAAGGCCAGGGCCTTGCCCACGCAGGTGGCCACCGTGCGCTCCTCGTTGAGGCAGGGCATGACCACCGAGAGCAGCGGCTGCACCAGCGCGGGCTGGTGGTCGGCGGAGCCGGACGGGACTGGCTGAGCGGCGGGGGCAGGGCTCATGGCGAAACCGCCAGACGACAGGACGGTGTCGGCAACGGACATGATGGGGGCGGACCCGGGCGGGGCGATGCCGCGATGCTGAGGCAGGACATGGCGCTGGCCTCGCCCGACTCAGCCGGACGGCGCGGCCGCGGTGCCGGACGGCGCGCCAGCCGCGGGCGCGGTCAGGCGTTCGAGTCGCGTCAGCCAGGCCAGCGCCTCGGCGGGCGAGTCACCGCACATCGCGGCAGACGGCTGCAAACCGGCGCAGCAGCGCGGGCGTTCCGGACGGCCGAAGAGCGCGCAGCGCAGGTCGGCGGTGAGCTGCACGCAGCGCTGCCCGGCGGCCTTGCCCTGCGGCATGCCGGGGATCGGGCTGGTGATGGACGGCGCGATGCAGCAGGCGCCACAGGCGGGGCGACAGGCCGGCGCGACAGGCAGGGCAGGCATGCCCCGAAGTCTAGCCGCAAGCCGTGGGGGCCACGACCTTGCCCGACCGGGTTTGACCCTCCTCCACCCCCACCCTAGAATGCGCGGCTTCCCTGAGCATGCCCAGCCCTCGCTGCGCGAGCCGCCCACGTCGCCCCGGCGGCCTTCACCCTGCTGCCCGGACATCCCGGTTGTCCACACCATGAAGACCCGTACCCTGCTGATCACGGTGCTTGCCTCGGCCCTGGCGGCCGCGGCCTGGTGGCAGTTCGGCCGGGCGCCGAAACCCGCGGCCCCGGTGAGTGCGACGGGCGCCGCCAGTGCCACGGCGCCGGGCGCGGGCGCACCGCCGGGCAAGCCGGCGTCCGCCGATGCCGCGCCGGCCGCCCCGCTGGAATTCGCCGCCGCCGACCTGCTCACCATCGTCCCGGGCAGCATCACCCGCAGCATCCCGATCACCGGCAGCCTGCGCGCAGTCCGCCAGGCGCTGGTGCGCGCCAAGGCGGCGGGTGAACTGCGCGAACTGCTGGTGCGCGAGGGCGAGTCGGTCAGCGCCGGGCAGACCATCGCCCGCGTGGACCCCACCGAGTTCGAATCGCGGGTCAAGGAACGCGAAGCCCAGCTGCGCAGCGCTCAGGCGCAGCTCGAGCACGCCGAGAGCACGCTGGCCCGCAATCGCCGCCTGCTCGACCGCGGCTTCATCTCGCCCAGCGCGCTCGACGGCGCCCGCTCGGCGCTCGACGCCGCCGAGGGCGCGCGCGATGCCGCGCAGGCCCAGCTCGCGGTCGCTCGCAAGGCCCTGGCCGACACCGCGGTGCTCGCGCCGATGGCCGGCGTGGTGGCCGAGCGCTTCGTGCAGCCCGGCGAGAAGGTCTCGCCCGATGTCCGCATCCTCAGCCTCATCGACCTCGGCCAGCTCGAGATCGAGGCGCCCGTGCCGGCCAGCGAGCTCGGCGCGGTGCGCATCGGGCAGACGGTGTCGCTGCAGGTGGAAGGGGTGAGCGGCGAGCAGGCCGGGCGCATCCTGCGCATGGGGCCGGCCACCACCACCGGCACGCGCTCGGTGCCGGTCTACATCGGCATCGAGAACCGGGGCGAGAGGCTGCGGGTCGGCCTGTTCGCCCAGGGCTCGCTGGCGCTGGAGACCCGCGAGGGGGTGGTCACCGTGCCGCTCTCGGCGGTGCGCGAGCGTGCCGGTCGAAGCTTCGTCTACGCGCTCCAGGACGGCAGGCTGGTCGAGAAGGACATCATCGCCGGCCTGCGCGACGAGTCCGCCCGCGACGCCCGCGGCAGCGCCGGACGGGTCGAGGTGCGCAGCGGGCTCGCGGCCGGCGATCGGATCGTCGCGGTCAACCTCGGCACCCTGCGGGCAGGCTCGCCGGTGCGGGAACTGCCGGCGCGCTGACGCGCGCCGCGCCGCCCGGCCTACCGGCGCCCAGGTCCAGCCGCCATGTGGTTCACCCGCGTCTCGATCAACCACCCGGTGTTCGCCACCATGATGATGGTGGCCTTCGTGGTGCTGGGCCTGTTCTCGTACAAGCGGCTGCCGGTCGAGCAGTTTCCGGATGTCGCCTTTCCGGTGGTGGTGGTGCAGACCGAGTACCCCGGCGCCTCGCCCGAGGTGGTCGAGTCCGAGGTCACCCGCCGCCTCGAGGAGCAGGTCAACACGATCAGCGGCGTCTACGAGCTCTCGTCGCGCTCCTACGAGGGCGTGTCGCTGGTAATCGTGCGGTTCGACCTCGCCGTCGACCCGGTGGTGGCCGCCCAGGACGTGCGCGAGAAGATCGCCCTGGTGCGACCGGCGCTGCGCCGCGAGGTGAAGGAGTCGCTGGTCACGCGGGTCAACCCCGATGACGATCCGGTGGTCTCGGTGGCGGTGCGTTCACCGCAGCGTGGCGCGCGCGAACTCACCACCCTCACCGAGCAGGTGATCAAGCGGCGGCTCGAGAACGTGCGCGGCGTGGGCCGCGTGACCGTGGTGGGCGGTGTGCGCCGCGAGATCCAGATCGCCCTGCGCCCGGCCGAGATGGAATCGCTGCGGGTGGGCATCGATCAGGTGCTGGCGGCGCTGCGCGCCGACAACCAGGAACTGCCCGCCGGCACGCTCACCAGCCGTGACCGCGACCAGGTGGTGCAGATCCGCGCCCGGCTGCGCAGCCCGGCCGACTTCGAGCGCATCGTGGTCGCGCGCCGCGGCGGCCAGCCGGTGTACCTCTCGCAGGTGGCCCGCGTGGTCGACGGCGAGGAAGAGCCCGAGAACGCCGCCTTCGTCGACGGCGAGCGCGCCATCGCCATCGACATCGTCAAGGCCACCAACGAGAACACCATCGAGGTGGTCAACGGGGTGCGGCGCACCTTGCAGCAGCTCGAGGCGCAACTGCCGCCCGATGTGCGCACGACGGTGGTCCGTGACGCCTCCACGCCCATCCGCAACTCGGTGGCGAGCGTCCAGCGCAACATCATCGAGGGCGCGCTGCTCACCGTGGCGATCGTGTTCCTGTTCCTGTCGTCGTGGCGTTCCACGGTGATCACCGGACTCACGCTGCCGATCTCGCTGATCGGCACCTTCCTGGTGATGTACGCGATGGGCTTCTCGATCAACATGGTCACCCTGCTCGCCCTGTCGATCTGCGTGGGCCTGCTGATCGATGACGCGATCGTGGTGCGCGAGAACATCGTGCGTCATCAGGCGATGGGCAAGCCGCACAAGCAGTCCGCCTTCGATGGCACGGCCGAGATCGGCCTGGCGGTGGCCGCCACCACCTTCACCATCGTGGCGGTGTTCCTGCCCATCGGCTTCATGGGCGGCATCATCGGCCGCTTCTTCAAGCAGTTCGGGGTCACGGTGGCCTTCGCGGTGCTGCTGTCGATGCTGGTGTCGTTCACGCTCGACCCGATGCTCTCCTCGGTGTGGCATGACCCCGATGCCCACGGCGCGCGCGGCCGCGGCCCGGTGGCCTGGCTGCTGCGGCGGTTCCAGGCGCTGATGGCGGGTCTGGAGCGCGGCTACGTCGGGCTGCTGCGATGGGGCCTGCGTCACCGCTGGCTGGCGAGCCTGATCGCGCTGCTCACCTTTCTCGCGGCCTTCCCGCTGATGGGCGGCATCGGCAAGGAGTTCGTGCCGCAGGCCGACAACAACGAGATCTACATCCGCTTCCATACCCCGGTGGGCTCGTCGCTCGCGCTCACCCAGGACAAGGTCCGCCAGGCCGAGGCGGCGCTGCGCGAGTTCGACGGCGTGCTCTTCACCTACGCCACCATCAACACCGGCGCCATCCAGGGCCGCAACTACGCCACGCTGTTCGGCAAGCTCACCGAACGTGCCCGGCGACCGATGTCGGTCCAGCAGATGCGCCAGCCGGTACGGGAGCGGCTGGCGCGCATCCCCGGCCTGACCATCACCGATGTCGGCACCCTCAGTTCGGTCGGGTCGGGCAAGCCGGTGCAGGTGAGCATCCAGGGGCCTGACATGGCCGAACTCGAGCGCCTGGCCACCCAGGTGCAGGCCGCGATGCAGTCGGTGCCGGGCATCGTCGACCTCGAGTCGTCCTCCAAGCCGTCCAAGCCGACCATCTCGGTCGAGGTCAACCGGGCGCTCGCCTCGGACCTCGGCGTGGGGGTGAGCCAGGTGGCCGGCGTGCTGCGCCCGTTGCTCGCCGGCGAGTCGGCCAGCACCTGGCGGGCGCCCGATGACGAGAATTACGACGTGAAGGTGCGCCTGCCGCGCGACAGCCGCGTGGCGGTGACCGACCTCGAGCGGCTCACCGTGGCCTCGGCGCAGACCGAGGCCGACGGCAGCCCGCGCATGATCGCGCTGCGCCAGGTGGCGGCCTTCGTCACCGGCACCGGCCCCACGCAGATCAACCGCAAGGACCTGTCGCGCGAGATCCTGATCAGCGCCAACGTGCAGGGCGCGGCCTCGGGCACGGTGGGCCAGCAGGTGGCCGAACGACTGGCCGGGATCGGGCTGCCGCCGGGCTACCGCTTCGTCACCGGCGGCGCCACCCGCGACATGACCGAGAGCTTCGGGTTCGCCGCCCAGGCGCTGCTGCTGGCGGTGATCTTCATCTACATGATCCTGGCTTCGCAGTTCGGCAGCTTCCTGCAGCCGCTCGCGATCATGGCCTCGCTGCCGCTCGCCCTGATCGGCGTGGTGGCCGCCCTGCTGGCCTGGCGCAGCACGCTCAACATGTTCTCGATGATCGGCTTCATCATGCTGATGGGCCTCGTGACCAAGAATGCCATCCTCCTCGTCGACTTCGCCAACCAGGCCCGCGCCCGCGGGGTGGCCCGCGCCCAGGCGCTGCTCTCGGCGGCCGAGATCCGCTTGCGGCCTATCCTCATGACCACCCTGGCCATGGTGTTCGGCATGCTGCCGCTGGCGATGGGCACCGGCGAGGGCTCGGAGCAGCGGGCGCCCATGGGCCATGCCGTGATCGGCGGGGTGATCGCCTCCACCCTACTCACGCTCCTGGTGGTGCCGGTGCTTTACACGCTGCTCGATGACCTCGGCGGCTGGCTCGGCCGTCGCCGCGGGCGCCCGCCTGAGACCACGACCGACGAATCGGCGCCCTGAGCAGCGGGCAATCCCGCCTGGCTTGCTAGAATCGACGCCCCACCCCCGCACGGACCGCCTTCCCATGGATTTCGAACGCGCCCGCTTCAACATGATCGAGCAGCAGATCCGGCCCTGGGAGGTGCTCGATCAGGATGTGCTCGACCTCTTCAGCGTGCTGCGCCGTGAGGATTTCGTGCCGCCCGCGTGGCGGGCCATGGCGTTCACCGACATGGAAGTGCCGCTCATCCTGGATGGCAAGCCCACCGGCGAGTGCCTGTTTCCGCCACGTGTGGAAGCCCGGCTGATGCAGTCGCTGGCAGTGCGCCGCCATGAGCACGTGCTCGAGGTTGGCACCGGCTCGGGCTTCATGGCCGCCCTGCTCGCGCACCGCGCGCGCCGGGTGCTGAGCACCGACATCCACACCGGCCTGGCCGCCTTCGGGCGCGACAACCTGCAGCGCGCCGGCATCCGCAATGTCGCCATCGAGACCTTCAACGGCGCGCAGCCCCCGGGCCATGACCGCTTCGATGTCATCGTGCTCTCGGGCGCGGTGCCCTTCGTGCCCGAGAACCTGCTGCAACGGCTCGCCCCGGGCGGGCGGCTCACCGCCATCGTCGGCCATGCGCCCTCCATGACGGCGGTCATGCACACCCGCACCGCCGAGAACGCCTTCACCTGCGAGCCGCTCTTCGATACCCTGGTGCGGCCGCTGCAGGGCTTCCCGCAACCCGCCCGCTTCGCCTTCTGATGCGCGAGATATCCGCCAGCGAACTCGCGGCCTGGCTGGCGCAGCCTGACGCACCCGTGGTGCTCGACGTGCGCGAGCCCTGGGAGGTGGCCATCGCCAGCCTTCCGGGCAGCATTCACATTCCCATGCGCGAGATTCCGGCCCGTTTCGGCGAACTGCCCGCGTCTCGCCCGGTGGTCTGCCTGTGTCACCACGGCATGCGCAGCGCTCAGGTGGGGCTGTTCCTCGAACGACAGCAGGTGGCCGCGGTCTGCAACCTCACCGGTGGCATCGATGCCTGGTCACGCACCGTAGACCCCGCGGTTCCCACTTACTGAGTACGCCATGAAATCCCTGCTGCCCGCCGTGACGGTCACCGCGCTCGCCCTGGCCTGCGCGCCGGCAGGGGCGCAACTGCTGGACATCGCCCAGGCCTACCGGGAGGCACTCGCCAACGACACCGTGGTGGCCAGCAGCCGGGCGCAGCTGGCCGCGGTGCGCGAGCGCGTGCCGCAGGCCCGCGCCGGCCTGCTGCCCACGGTCACCGGCACCGGCGCCCTCAGCCGGCAGATGGTCGACACCAACCTCGCGCCGCGGCGTGAATTCACCACCCAGAACTACCAGGTCACTCTGAACCAGCCGCTGTACCGGCTGCAGAACGTCGAGGCCTTCGAGCAGAGCAAGCTGCAGGTGGCGGCTGCCGAGGCTCAGGTTGCCCAGGCCCAGCTGGACCTCATCATCCGGGTGAGCCAGGCCTACTTCGATGTGCTGGCCGCCCAGGACAGCGTGGCCACCATCCGCGCCCAGAAGCGCGCGATCAGCGAGCAGCTCGCCTCGGCACGGCGCAACTTCGAGGTCGGCACCGCCACCATCACCGACCAGCAGGAAGCGCAGTCGCGCTTCGATCTCGCGGTGGCCCAGGAATACGCGGCGCTGAACGACCTGAGCGTGCGCCGCGCCGCGCTGGCCCTGCTGGTGGGCAAGCCGGTCAGTGCCCTGCAGGTCCTGCGACCAGGGGTGGCGCTCAGCCCACCGCAACCGGAAGACGAATCCCGCTGGACCGAGAACGCCCGCCAGAACAACCTGCTGGTGCAGCAGTCCCGCGTGGCGGTCGAGGTAGCCCGTCGCGAGATCGACCGGCAGCGATTCGGCAATCGGCCCACCCTCGATGCGGTGGGTTCGGTGGGCTACTCGCGGAACGCCTCCGCGGCATTCGTCGGCGTGAACAGCGCCTCGGGCTCGCTCGGCCTGCAGCTCAGCATCCCGTTCTACACCGGCGGCGCCGTCGATGCCCGCGTGCGCGAGGCCGCGCAGCTGCGCGACAAGGCCGAGGCCGACCTCGAGAACACCCGCCGGCAGGTCGAGCAGTCTGCCCGCCAGGCTTTCCTGGGCATGCGCAGCGGGCTCGCGCAGGTGCAGGCGCTGCAGGCTGCCGAGAAATCCAGCCAGCTCGCCCTCGACAGCAACCTGCTCGGCTATCAGGTCGGCGTTCGCATCAACATCGATGTGCTCAATGCCCAGCAGCAGGTCTTCAACACCCAGCGCGACCTCGCCAAGGCCCGCTATGACGTGCTGATGAACGGACTGCGCCTGAAGTCGGCGGCCGCCACCCTGTCCGACGCCGATCTGCAGTCGCTGGCCGCCCTGATGCAGGCCCCCAACGGCGACCCCACCGAGCCCGCGCCCCCGCCGGCGGCCTCGCCCGCCCCGGCTGGCGCCCAGGTCACGCCGCTGGCGCCGCGCCCGCGCTGACCCGCGCTCGGGCCGCGTCGGGCGCGAGCCAGGGCCCCAGGGCCGTGAGCGTTCGCTGCGTGGCGCCGCGGTGGGCCTGCCAGAAGCGCTCGCCGGCATCGCCCATCGCCTGGCGCGCGGGCGCATCGTCGATCAGCGCCAGCGCCGCAGTCACCGCCGCGCCCGCATCGGTCACTCGACGGGCCGCCCCGGCGGCCACCGCTTCCTCGGCGGCCTGCTCGAAATTGCGGGTGTGCGGCCCGACCACCACCGGCACGCCAAGCGCGCAGGCCTCGATCAGGTTCTGGCCGCCAAAGGGCAACAGCGAGCCGCCGATGATCGCGATGTCCGCCATGGCGTAGTACGCGGCCATCTCGCCCATGGAGTCGCCCAGCAGCACATCGGCCTCGGGATCGGGCCAGGCGGGCTCCGATCGGCGCGCCGGCCGCAGACCGGTCTCGCGCACCAGCGCGGCCACGGCCTCGAAACGCTGCGGGTGGCGCGGCACGATGAGCAACTGCGGGCGCGTGCGGGCCGCGCTTTGCGCCTGCGCCTGCGCCTGCGCCTGCGCCTGCGCCTGCGCCTGTGCCTGTGCCTGTGCCTGTGCCTGTGCCTGTGCCTGTGCCTGTGCGCGCTGCCAGGCTGCCAGCAGCAGCGCCTCCTCGCCCTCGCGGGTGCTGGCGCACAGCACCCGCGCCCGGCCTCCGCAGTCCCGATGCCACTGCCGACCCTGCGCTGCCCGCTCCCTCGACGGAGCGACATCGAACTTCAGGTTGCCCAGCACCGCGGCATCGGACCGACCCAGTCGCGCCAGGCGCTCGGCATCGGCGGCGGTCTGGGCCAGCACCGCGGCCAGGCTGGTCAGCGCCGGGCCGAGCAGAGCCTCCCAGCGCAGGCCGCGGCGCAGCGATCGCTCGGAGAGCCGCGCATTGACCAGCACCAGCGGTACCTGCCGCGCAGCCGCCTGAGCGCACAGCTGCGGCCAGAGCTCGGTCTCCATGAGCAGGCCGAGCGATGGTTGCCAGCGGTCCAGAAAGCGGGCGGTGGCGCCCGGCGTGTCGTAGGGCAGATAGCACTGCCGCACCCGGCCACCCCAGCGCCGCGCGAAGAGCTCCTCGCCGGTGGCCCGGCCGGTGGGTGTCATGTGGGTGAGCAGGATCCAGCGCTCGGGATCGGCCGCGAGCAGGCCCTCGATCAGCGGTTGCGCGGCGCGCGTCTCGCCCACCGAGACGGCATGGATCCAGACCGGCGGCTCGCCTGCGGGCCGGTTGGCTGCGCCACGGGCGGCGCCGATCGCCCAGCGCTCGGCCCAGTGCTGCCGGTACTCGGGCTGGACGCGAGCGCGCCACAGCAGGTAGGCGGCGGCCAGCGGCGAGCCCAGCCGCCAGGCCGTGCCGTAGAGCGCGAGCGCGAGCCGCTGGCGCCATGAAAGCGAGCGCATGCTCACCGGGATAGCCCCGAGGATGCATGCGCGATCGTGCCCAGCCCGGCCAGCGCCGCGCTCACCGCCGCCGTCGAGGGCCAGGCCCCGTCCTGCCCGAGCGAGACCGCGCGTTCGGTCCAGTACGGCCCGAAACGCCAGGCCGGGGTGGCCGCGAAGAGCGCCGCGGTGGGCGTGTCGAGCGCCGCCGAGAGGTGGGTGAGCCCGGTGTCCACGCCGACCGCCAGGCGGGCCTGCGCGAGCAGCGCGGCGCACTGCGCCAGGCTCAGCCGCGGCGCGACCCAGGCGCCCTCGCCGATCGCGGCGGCCAGCCCCATGGCACGCGCGCGCTCGGGCTCGCTGCCCCAGGGCAGCACCACCCGCAGGCCCTGGGCGCTCAGGGCCTTGCCCAGCGCCTGCCAGTGCGGGTCGGGCCACTGCTTGGCCGGCCGCGAGGTGGCATGCAGGAACACCGCGAAGGGCCCGGCGACAAGGCCGGGGATGGGCGCCACCGGGGCCCGCAGCCCGAAGCGCGGCAGGCCGGCCACCGGGTGGCCCAGCGCCTGGCCGGCGAGCTGGCGCAGCCGCTCGATGGCATGCAGGCGCAGCGGCACCCGATGGCGCTGGCGGTACCCGAGGCTGGCAAGCGGCTCGCGCACGCTGGCCCGATCGAAGCCCGCCACCGGGGCGCCGGCCAGCCGCGCCAGCCAGACGCTCTTGACCAGGCCCTGCAGGTCGAGCACCAGACCGTAGCCGCGCCCCCGCAGGCGCTCGCGCACCGCCGCCACCTCGGCGCGAACCGCGGGCGAGAAGGGCGTGCGGCGCCAGCGGCGCACCGCCACCGGCACCACCTCGGCCACCGCCGGATGCAGGCGGGGCAGATCGGCGAAGGCCTCCTCGACCACCCAGTCGATCTCGATGCCGGGATGGGCGGCGACCAGATCGCTCACCACCGGCAGGGCGTGGACGACGTCGCCCATCGAGCTGGATTTGACGATCGCGATGCGCACGCCGCGCAGTGTAGCGGCCCGCGTCGATTGGCTATGCTTGCGGCCACCATGCCCTCATCCGCCGCGCCGCCCGCCACACCCGCCACCTCTGCTCCGTCCGCATCCCCGCTCGGGACGGATGCCCCAGCGGACCCGCGCGCCATGCCAGTGGTGATCGGCGACCTGCAGGGCTGCCTGCCCAGCCTGCAGCGGCTGCTCGATCGCGTGACGCGCGAGGCCCCCGACGCGCCGCTGTGGTTCTGCGGCGATCTGGTCAATCGCGGCCCGGCGTCGCTGGAGACCCTGCGCTTCGTGCGCTCGCTGGGCGCGCGCGCCCTCACCGTGCTCGGCAACCATGATCTGCACCTGCTGGCGGTGGCCTGGGGCATCCGACCCGCGCATCGCAGCGACACGCTCGACGAGATCCTGGCTGCGCCCGACCGCGATGCCCTGCTGCACTGGCTGCGCACCCGGCCGCTGGCCCATTGGGCGCACGGGCATCTGCTGGTTCATGCCGGCGTGCTGCCGGCCTGGGATGCCGCCACCACCGTGGCGCTGGCCGCCGAAGTGCAGGCGCGCCTGGGCGGGCCCGATCCGGGCGCCTTCCTGGCCACCATGTACGGCAATCAGCCCGCGGCCTGGGACGACGCGCTGACCGGGCCCGACCGGCTGCGGGTGGTGGTGAACGCCCTCACCCGCCTGCGCTTCTGCACGCCTGCCGGCGAGATGGAGTTCGCCACCAAGGACGCGGCCGATGCGGCCCCGCCCGGTCACCTGCCCTGGTTCCGGGCCCCCGGCCGGCGTACCGCCGACGTCACCGTGGTGTTCGGCCACTGGTCGCAGCTCGGGCTGATGCAGCTGCCCGGCCTGCTCGCGCTGGACACCGGCTGCGTCTGGGGCCGGGCGCTGTCGGCGGTGCAGCTGGCCGCCGACCCCGCCGAGCGCCGGATCTGGCAGGTGGCCTGCTGAGGCCGGCAGGGCCGGCGCCCGCGCGCAGGGGCAGCGCTCAGGCCGCCGGCTCGAGCACGTGGATGACGCGGCTCAGGATGTGCTCACGGGTGCGGGCGGCATAGGCGGCCATGTGCGGCGCGGCGGCATGCGCCCGCAGCGCGTCCATGCTGGCCCACTTCTCGATCACCACGAAGCTGTCGGGCCCGAGCGCGGTGTGGTGGGCCGACAGCCCCTGCGTGTCGGTGGCGGGGGCGTACTCGATGCAGCCGTCCTCGGCGTGCACCGCCGGCATGTTGGCGCGGAAGGCCTCGAGCACGGTGTCACGAAGACCGGGCCGGGTGGTGATGATGGCAAGGACATGGACCATGGGGTTTCCAGGGAACGAGGGGCGGCGCGGCAGCGCGCGGCCGCGGTCAGTGAACCGCGCGCTGCTGGCCGTCCCAGTAGCGCGCGCGGATGGCCTTCTTGTCGAGCTTGCCCAGGCCGGTGACCGGCAGGGCATCGACGAACTCGATGCTCTTGGGCGTCTGCACCGCGCCCTTGGCCTCACGCACACGCGCGATCAGCGCCTCGGCGCTGACCTGGGCGCCGGGCTTGAGCACCACCAGCGCCTTGACCGCCTCGCCCCACTTGGGGTCGGGCACGCCGATGACCGCGGCGCTGGCCACCGCGGGATCGGCGGTGAGCGCGTCCTCGACCTCGCGCGGGTACACGTTGAAGCCGCCGCTGATGATCATGTCCTTGCTGCGGTCGACGATGTAGATGAAGCCGTCCTCGTCGCGCCGGGCCAGGTCGCCGGTGTAGAGCCAGCCGTGGCGCAGCGCCCGCGCGGTCTCCTCGGGCTTGTTCCAGTAGCCCTGCATCACCAGCGGGCCGCGCACGCAGATCTCGCCCACCTCGCCCACCGGCACCTCGTGGCCGCTGTCGTCGAGCAGCTTCACCTGGCTGTTGGCGATCGGGCGGCCGCACGAGGCCAGCCGGTGCGGGAAGCGCTCGGGGTCGTGGTCCTGCTGGCGCAGCACGGTGACGGTGTTGGGCGCCTCGGACTGCGCGTAGAGCTGCATGAACACCGGGCCGAAGACGGTCATGGCCTCGGTGAGGCGCGCCGGCGACATCGGCGAGGCGCCGTAGATGATGAGCTCGAGGCTGCGGATGTCGGCCTCGCGCAGGCCCGGGTGGTCGAGCAGCACGTAGACCATGGTGGGCACGAGGAAGGTGCAGGTGATGCGATGGCGGGCGACCAGATCGAGGAAGCGCTGCGCCTCGAAGCCCTTGCTCATGACGAAGGTGCCCGAACGCATCATCACCGCCAGGATCATCGCGCCGGCCGCGTGCGTGATCGGGGTCATGGCCAGCATGCGCACCTCGCGCGGCCAGTCCCATTCGGCGAGCTCGGCCATCACCATGGCCACCTGCACCCGGTGGGTGTGGATCACGCCCTTGGGTCGCCCGGTGGTGCCGCCGGTGTAGATCAGCACGCAGATGTCGTCGGTGCCGGCCTGCGGCTGCAGGGGCGCGGCCGGGCCGGCCTGCGCGGCGGCGAGGATGTCCTCGCCGAAGTCGTTGGGCCCCAGGCCGACGATGCGCTGCAGGCCGGGCAAGCGGGCGCGCAGCCGGTGCGCGCGCTCGCCGAACATCGGCGGATCGACCAGCAGCGTGGTGACGCCGGAATCCTCGAGCAGATAGGCGTGGTCGTCCTCGGAGCCGAGCGGATGCATCCAGGTGATGCGCAGCCCCATCACGTACGCGGCGGCCGAGGCCATGAAGGCCTCCGGCCGGTTCGACGACAGCGCGGCGATGGCATCGCCCTTGCGCACGCCACGCTCGGTCAGCGCCCGGATGAAGCGGCCGAGCAGCACGCCGAACTCGCGGTAGGTGATCGACTGGTCTTCGAGGATGAAGGCCACCCGGTCGCCGCCGCGCTCGATGGCGCGCACGACCAGATCGCCCATGCTGCAGGCGTCATGGAGCTGGGGATGGACAGGATTCATGGCAGGGCGGCGGCAGATGAGGGCAATGAAAGGCGGTGGCGGGCGGCGCTCAGAACGGCAGGTCGGCGTCGGGGCGCTCGGCCAGGATGGCGGCGCGGAACTGGCCCTGGATGCGGGCGAGCGCGGCGGCGTCATCGGCCTCGAAGCGCAACACCACCACCGGCGTGGTGTTGGAGGGGCGCGCCAGACCGAACCCGTCGGGATACTCCACCCGGATACCGTCGATGTCGATCACGCCGGTGGCGCCCTCGAAACGCGCGTTGCGCTTGAGCGCATCGACCAGCGCGAAGTGCTCGCCCTCGGCGCAGCGCAATTGCAGCTCGGGCGTGGTCGGTGAATCAGGCAGCGCCTGCAGCACCGCGCCAGGGTCGGCATGGCGCGACAGGATCTCGAGCATGCGCGCGCCGGCATACAGGCCGTCGTCGAAGCCGTACCAGCGGTCCTTGTAGAAGATGTGGCCGCTCATCTCGCCGGCCAGCGGCGCGCCGGTCTCCTTCAGGCGGGCCTTCACCAGCGAATGGCCGGTGCGCCACATCATCGGCTCGCCACCATGGGCGCGGATGAAGCTGGCCAGATTTCGGGTGCACTTCACGTCGTAGATGATGGTCGCGCCGGGCTTGCGCGCGAGCACCTCCTGCGCCAGCAGCATCAGCTGCCGGTCGGGGAAGATGATGTCGCCGCGGCGGGTGACCACGCCGAGGCGGTCGCCGTCGCCATCGAAGGCCAGGCCGATCTCGCAGTCGGTCTCGCGCAGGCAGCGGATCAGGTCCTGCAGGTTCTCGGGGTGGGCCGGGTCGGGATGGTGGTTGGGGAAGGTGCCGTCCACCTCGCAGAAGAGTTCCACCACCTCGCAGCCCAGGGCGCGGAACAGCGCCGGCGCCACCGCCCCGGCCACGCCGTTGCCGCAGTCGATCGCGATCTTCATGGGGCGCGCGAGTTTCACGTCGCCGGCAATGCGCGCCACATAGCGCTCGAGCAGCGCCGCCTGGCGCAGCGAGCCGCGCTGCGCCGGGGGCACCGGCGCATGCCGGCCGGCGGCGATCTCCTGACCCAGGCTGGTGATGGCCGCGCCGTGGATGGCATCGCCGGCCACCACCATCTTGAGGCCGTTGTAGTCGGGCGGGTTGTGGCTGCCGGTGACCGCCACCCCAGACCCCGCGCCGAGCTCGAAGGTGCCGAAGTAGACCACCGGCGTGGTGACCATGCCGACATCGATCACGTTGACGCCGGCATCACGCAGCCCCTCGGCAAGCGCCGACGACAGCGCGGGGCCCGAGAGCCGGCCATCGCGCCCGATGACCGCCTCGGTGCCGCCAGCCGCGCGGATGCGCGCGCCCAGCGCCAGGCCGATCGCGCCGACCACCTGCGGATCGAGGTTGCGGCCGACCACGCCGCGGATGTCGTAGGCCTTGAAGATGCTGGGATCGAGAGTGCTCATGGCGATGCTCGGGGGTGAAGAGAATGGATGGCGGCGACAGCGACTGAACCAGGGTGCGCCTGCCCTCAGGCGGCCCGGCGCAGCTGCCGCAGGTTCTCGGGCAGGGTGTCGTCCAGGGGCAGCTGCAGCTGCGCGGCGAGCGCGGCGCGGGCCTGCTCGACGATGTCATGACGGGTGGCGGCCGCCGCGCTCAGCGGCGGCAGCAGGTGCAGCTCGCAGTGGATCCGGGGCTCGGCCAGCACCCTCAGCAGCGACTGCACGAAGCTGGTGTCGCCGATGAACTCGATCGCCTGCGAATGCCCGCCGCGATGGTGCGCATAGCGCACGCCCACCGGCACCACCGGCGCGCGCGCGCGCACCGCCGCCTCGACGAGATTGGCGTGGAAGGGCAGCAGGCGCCGGCCGTCGCTGGTGGTGCCCTCGGGGAACACCGCCACCCGCGCGCCCGCGCCCAGCGCATGCACCAGCTTCTCGATCATGCGGTGCACCGCGTGACGGCGGCCGCGCTCGATGAACAGGTTGCCGGTGCGCGCCACCAGCAGGCCGACCAGCGGCCAGCGCGCGATCTCGGCCTTGGCCACGAAGGACACCGCGCAGCGGCTGTCGATCACGAAGATGTCCATCCAGGACACATGATTGGCCACCACGAAGCTGCCCGCCGCGAGCTCGCTCAGCGGCGCGGCACCGGGCGCGGCGCGCACGCTCACCGCCACCCCGCAGGCGGCCACCAGCAGCCCCGACCAGCGACGGATCGCCCAGCGCCGGAAGCGCTCGGTGCCCAGCGGAAAGAGCAGCAGCACCGTGGCCAGGCCGCCGAACAGCAGGCCGATCAGCAGCGGCAGGCGCAGCGCGATGCGCAGCCGGCTCAAGCCGGCCTCGAGTACACGATGCGCCCCCCCACCAGCGTCATGCGGGCGCGGCCGGCCAGCTCCCGCCCGAGGTACGGCGAGTGCCGGCCCTGGCTGCGCAGCGCGCCGGGCTCGACCAGCCAGTGCTCGCCGGGGTCGAACAGGCACAGGTCGGCCGGCGCGCCCGGCGCGAGGTGACCGCCGTCGATGCGCAGGATGCCGGCCGCGGCGCTGGTGATGCGCGCCAGGGCCGCGGGCAGGCTCACCCCGGCCTCGCTCGCCCACTTCAGGGTGAGCGGCAGCAGCAGCTCGAGCCCGGTGACGCCGGGCTCGGCTTCGCCGAAGGGCAGCAGCTTGGCGTCGTCATCGACCGGGGTGTGGTCGGAGCAGATCGCGTCGATCACGCCCTGGGCCAGGCCCGCGCGGATGGCCTCGCGGTCACGCTGCGCGCGAAAGGGCGGATCGACCCGGTAGTGGCTGTCGAAGAAGCCGATGTCGACATCGACCAGATGCAGGTGGTGCACGGCCACGTCGCAGGTGACCGGCAGGCCCTCGTGCTTGGCGCGACGCACCAGCTCCACGCCGGCCGCCGACGACAGCCGGCACAGGTGCACCCGGCAGCCGGTGGCGCGCATGAGCTCGAAGATCAGGTGCAGGGCCACGGTCTCGGCAGCCACCGGCACACCGGGCAGGCCCAGGCGCCCGGCTACCGGGCCGCTGGCCGCCACACCGCCGCGGGCAAGCCAGTGGTCCTGCGGCTGCAGCCAGACCGTGAAGCCGAAGGTGCACGCGTACTGCATGGCCCGCATGAGCGCGCCGCTGTCGGCGAAGAGCTGCCCGGGCTGGGCGAAGCCCACGCAGCCGGCCTCGGCGAGCTCGGCCATCTCGGTGATGACCTCGCCCTTGAGTCCGACAGTGAGCGCCCCCAGCGGATAGAGGCTGGCGCTCTCGAGCTGGCGAGCGCGGTGCTTGAGCATCTCGACCAGGCCGGGCTCGTCGAGCGGCGGATCGGTGTCGGGCGGGCATGACAGGCTGGTGACGCCGCCGGCGAGCGCGGCCTGCATCTCGGACTCGAGCGTGGCCCGGTACTCGAAGCCCGGCTCGCGCAGCCGCGCGGCGAGATCGACCAGGCCGGGCGCGACCACCAGGCCGCGGGCATCGAGGGTCTGCTGGGCCACGAAGCCCGCCGGCGCGGGGCCGATCGCGGCGATGCGGCCGTCGGCGACATGCACCGCAGCGATCTGGTCGAGCTGGCGGGCCGGGTCGATGACCCGGCCGTTGAGGATGGACAGTTTCATGGCGTCACTGGGTGGCCAGCAGGCTCATCACGGCCATGCGCACCGCGATGCCGAAGGTGACCTGGTCGAGGATCACCGACTGCGGGCCGTCGGCCACCGAAGACTCGATCTCGATGCCGCGGTTCATGGGGCCGGGGTGCATGACGATGGCATCGGGGCG
>JBIKWU010000033.1:0-20854 GCA_044356115.1 Burkholderiaceae bacterium | reverse complement strand
CGCTCGCCGAGGCCTCATGGGGCGTACGGTCGGCGGAAGTGGTGGCTCCGGTCATGGCGATCCGCGGGTCACGAAGTGCGCCGGGGGCGCGGGCTTGGTTCGGAAGGGCACACGCCGCGCCAGCAGCAGCGCCGCCTGCCAGTGGATCCGGGCGATCACGCCGAGGGTGAACAGCGGGTAGGCGGCGAGCGCGCGCAGGGCGCTGCGCGCCCCGAGCGGCTGATGCGTGCCCGAGAGGCTGGTCAGCAGCAGCGGGCCCTCGGCGTCATGGTGCTCCACCCGGGCCACGCTGCGGGCACCGGCGGTCATGAAGCGGAAGCGGTACGACCCCGCCACGTCGCAGAAGGGAGAGACATGGAAGACCTTCTGCGCCTGCAGCGTGCGTCCCGCGCCCAGCGGCGCGCCGGGCTCGTCGGCGAGCAGGTAGCAGTGCCGCTCGCCGAAGGTGTTGTTCACCTCGGCCACGATCGCCACCAGGGCGCCGTCGGCACGATGGCAGAACCAGAAGCTCACCGGCTTGAAGGCATAGCCGAGCACGCGCGGAAAGGCGTCGAGCCAGACCGGACCGTCGGCGGTGATGCCGGCCTGTGCCAGCAGCGCGTGCAGCCAGGGCATGACGCCGGCCTCGCCGTTGCCGTGGTCGGACTCGTGCAGGCTCAGCAGGGCGCGACGGTTGACCCCGAACAGCCAGTTGCCGCGCCGCTGTCCGTCGAGCCGGTGGCCGGGCGCGCGCACATGGAACGCGGGGTATCGGAAGGCGTGCACCGCGGGCCTCAGACGGCGGTGGATGACCTCGCCGAAAGCGAACCGCCAGCCGGCCTGCGCCAGCGGTTCGAGCGCGCGCCGGGTGCTCGCGAGGATCATGCCGCGGTCCGGTCGATCCGTGGCATCTGCAGCAGCTTCCCGGCCACCGCCAGGCCCGAGCGCAGGCCGTCCTCATGGAAGCCGTAGCCGGTCCAGGCGCCGGCGAACCAGGTGCTGCGGGTGCCCTGGAGGTCCGTCAGCCGGGCCTGGGCAGCCACCGCCGCCTGATCGAAGATCGGGTGCTCGTAATCGATGCGTGCGATCACGCTGCCGGCTGCCGGTTCGACCAGGGGGTTGAGGCTGAGCAGCAACGGCGTGCGGAAGGGCAGCGGTTGCAGGCGATTCAGCCAGTAGGTCACCGAGACCTGCGGCGACTGCATGTTGCCGTCGCTGAGGTAGTTCCAGGCTGCCCAGGCTCGGCGCCGGCGCGGCATCAGCGCCAGGTCGGTGTGCACCCAGGCCTGATTGGGCTGGTAGTGGATCGCGCCGAGGACCGCCCGCTCCTCGGGCCTCGGGTCGCTCAGCAGCGCCAGCGCCTGGTCGCTGTGGCAGGCCAGCACGACCTGATCGAAGTGCTCGGTGCCGCGCGCGGTGCTCACCGCCACGCCGGCGCTGCCTTCGAGACCCAGGCGGCGCACGGCGGTGACCGGATCGTTGGTCCGCACGTCGTCGAGGCGCTCGCGGATCCTTCGCACGTATTCCCGCGAGCCGCCGCGCACGGTGTACCACTGCGGCCGGTCGGTGACCTGCAGCAGGCCGTGGTTGTGGAAGAAGCGCGCGAAACTGCCCATCGGGAACGCGGCCATGGTGGTCATGGGGCAGGACCAGATGGCGGCCGCCATGGGCAGCAGGTAGCCGTCGCGGAAGGCGTCGCTGTAGCCATGGCGCGCCAGGAATTCGCCCAGCGGCATGGCCAGGGCTGGCGGCCGGTCACCCTGGTCGGCGAGCGCCGCGAGGCGGGTCGCCTCGCGATTGAAGCGCCCGATGTCGCGCAGCATCCGCCAGAAGTCCGGTCGCAGGGCGTTGGCGGGTTGCGCGAAGACCGAGGACAGGCTGGAGCCGCACCACTCGAAATCCTGCGGGCGCACCGAGACCGAGAACGACATGTCCGAGGCGGCGGTGGGCACCCCGAGGTCGCTGAACAGTTGCACCAGATTCGGGTAGGTGCGGTGGTTGTAGACGAGAAAGCCGGTGTCCACCGGCGCAGTGATGCCGTCGAGGCTCACCTCGAGGGTGTTCGCGTGGCCGCCAAGGCGGCCCTGCGACTCGAACAGGGTCACCGCGTGGGATGGGGTCAGGCGCAGAGCCGCGGCCAGTCCCGAGATACCCGATCCGATCACTGCAATCCGCATGGCTGGCTTTCTGTCCGGTAGGCAGGTGGGGGAGCCGAGATCGGGGAGCCCTCCGGGTCTCCGCGCGATCGCGCTCAGTGGGACTATACCGGCCGTGACTTGCCGGTCAGGGATTGACCCTATGGTTTCGTCTGGCAGGTGATGCGCCGCGGCGGCGGTCTCCGGGCAGGTCCGGATTTCCGATCAGGGAAAGATGTCTTAGTCATTCCGGCCGTTTCAGCCTATAATCAAAGCCGGCAAGGCGGCAGTCAAGTATTTGTCCAGGACAATTCCGCCCTCGGGTAGCCTCCCGTCGCCGCGTTCCCCTTTCATCGGACAGCCATGAATGACCGCTCGGCCCAGACGCCGATCACCCTGAGCATCGCGGCGGTCGAGCGCGATACGGGCCTGTCCAAGGATACCCTTCGGGTGTGGGAGCGCCGTTACGGCTTTCCTGCGCCGGGGCGGGATGCCTTCGGCGAGCGCGCCTACCCGCTCGATCAGGTCGAGCGCCTGCGTCTGCTGCGCCGTCTCATGGACGCTGGCCATCGCCCCGGCAAGATCATCGGGCTGACGGCAGACCAGCTGCAACTGCTGGTGGGCGAGAGCAGCGGGCCGCCGCAGCAGATGGCCGAGGCCGTCTCGGCGCATGACGACCTCCTGCGTTTCATCGACCTCATCCGCTCGCACCGTGTCGAAGACCTGCGCGGCAGCCTGTCGCAGGCCGCCTTGCGCATCGGGCTGGAGCGCTTCGTGATGTCGGTGTGCGCCCCGCTCAACGTGCTGGTGGGCGAGGCCTGGTCCCGCGGCCAGATCGAGATCTTCGAGGAGCATCTGTATACCGAGTCGATGCAGGTGGTGCTGCGCAACGCGATCAGCACCATCCCGGTCTCGGGCGCCTCGCCGCGGGTGCTGCTCACCACCTTCCCCAACGAGGCCCACGGGCTCGGCCTGCTCATGGTCGAGGCCCTGATGGCGCTCGATGGCTGCCACTGCACCTCGCTGGGCACCCAGACGCCCATCCTGGACATCGTGCGCGCGGCAGCGTCGGGCGAGTTCGACGTGGTCGCCATCTCGTTCTCGGCCAGCCAGAACCCCAACCAGGTGCTCGACGGCCTGGCCGAGCTGCGCGAGCACCTGCCGCCCACCGTCGACCTCTGGGCCGGCGGGCAGTGTCCGGTGCTGCAGCGTCGCCCGCCCGCGGGCATCCCGGTGCTGGTCTCCCTGGCGGATATCGCGCCGGCGCTGCGCCGCTGGCGCGCCACCCACGCCCGTCGGCCGTCACGCTGAGCTGACCGGCGGTCCGGTCGGGCCGACTCAGGCCACGAACAGGGTGAGCACGCCGGTGTGGCCGTAGATGCGGTCGCGCGCAATCTCGCCGTTGCCGTACATGCCGATCAGGGGCACGTCGCCCAGGTGATGCCGGATGAGCTCCATCTCGGCGCCCTGCGCGCCGAACAGATGGCTGCCGCGTGCCACGCAGGAGTGGTAGAGCGCACCCCGGATCTCCAGCCCCTCGTCGTCGACCTCGTCGCGCAGCTCGGCGATGATCCGCACCAGATCCCGGCGCGCGGCGTCGCGGTCGCGGGTGCAGAACACCACACGGTCGCCGGACTGCAGGGTGTCACCCACGGCCACCACCCGGTTGTTCGGGTCGATGCCCACCACGCTGCGCACGAGGTAGTCGCCAAAGCCCGGGCTTCGGCTGCCTTCGCCGGAGGCCAGCCCCACGAACAGGCCCTGGCGCAGGCGCTGCACCGGCAGCGCCTGCAGGATGGCCGGGCCGCTGCGCTCGGCATGCGGCGGCAACCTGACGCCGAGATCCTCGAGCAGCACGTCGAGGGCCGGCCGGCCGTCGAGCTGCTGCAGGAACTGCCCGGTGCACTCGGAGATCCGGTGCTCGCCCGCCAGCGGCGCGCATCCCTGGGTGACCCGGGTGAGCAGCCGCACCGAGGCATCGAAGGCCACACCGCTCAGGCCGCCGCGTACTGGTTCGTCGGCGAGCTGGGTGTCGGCGTCATCGGCCCCACTGGTCAGGGCCCCGAACAGGAACCCGGTGTCGGTCCGGTCGGCGAGTTCGGCCACCAGATCGGCGATGTCGGGCAGTCGTGGGTCGGCGTGCACCAGGGCCACATGGGCGGGCGCGCCGGCCGCGGTCGCCCGCAGCCGGCCCGAGAACACCCGGAAGCTTTCCGCCGGCAGGCTCGCGATCATCAGCGCGAGGGCCGGCTCGCCGGCGTACTCGGCGTCGCCGGCGCAAATCGAGGCGGCCACCGCGCCGCTCCAGTGATGCACGCCGGTGCGCGCGCGCAGCGCGGCGAGCAGTTCGCCCAGATGCGGCGCGAGCGCGTCGGTGACGTAGAGCAGGCCCAGCCCGCTCGCGAAGCCGCCGCCGATCGGTCCTTCCCGCCCCATGGCCTGGCTGAGGGCGATCTCCATCGCCATCGACCACTGCGGGTGGGTGGCATGGCCGTGGCGAAAGGCGCTCATCCGCCGGTCCGGGTCCGGATTCGGGGGCGGGATTGCGGCGCAGCCTTGGCGGCTGAGGCGGCCTTCGCGCCGCGGCGTGCCGCGGCAGCACCAGCCTTGGGCGCGGCGGTGGCGGCGCGCCCGCGCCTGGCGGCGGCCGGCTTGGTGGTGGCCGCGGTGGTTGCCGATGCATCCGGTGCGGCATTCGCCGCGCCGGCCATGGCTGCCTGCGCGACCTGGGCGAACTGGCCCTGCAGCAGGTTCCACCAGGTGGCCGGATTGACCGCCGCTGCGGCGGCCTGGGAGAGATCCTGGGCGAGCGAGGACGCGGGGGCGCTGTCCGCGCCAGACTCGGCCGCTGGCGCGGCGTCGGCTGCATCCGTCGCGCCCCCCGAAGCCGGCCGCCGCGACTCGCCTGCGCGCGAAGACGCCTGGCCGCCGGGGGCGTCGGGTGCGTCGGTCGAGGGTTCGGCGGATGCGGTGTCGCGGCTGCTGCCGCCCGCGGCCCGCGCCGCCGCCTGAGTGGCTGCCTGCGCCGCCGCCTGGGCTGCCGCCGTGAAGGCGCCCATCGCATCACCACGGGCCGAGACTGCCCGCCCGAAGGCCTTGATCGCCGCGAGCGTGCCGCGCTGGACCTCCATGCCCTGGATGGTCCCGCGCAGCAGGCTGAGGTTCATGTTCAGCCACTGCTCGACGGTCTTGAGATCGGCGATCCGCTTGTCGAGCTCGCCGATGTCCATGGTGGGCGAGAGGCTGGCCGGCAGGCTGAAGCCCGACCAGGCCTTCTTCACCATGTCCACCGACTCGAGCATGCTGCTGAGCGAGCCGAAGCCCAAGGGGCCGGTGCCGAATTCATTCGCCATGATCGCCTCCCCCGGCCTGCGCCGACCGTGTCCGGGCCACGATAGCAGAGCGCCTGCGGACCTGCCAGCCGCCGGCGCTTCATGTCATGCTGTGCCCCCGTTCCTGCTGCTCCGGAGACTCGGCCGTGTCCGACATCCCCACCCTGCGCCGCATCCTGGCCGAGCACCGCGTCATCGCGGTGGTCGGCCTGTCGGCCGACTGGTACCGCCCCAGCTTCTTCGCCGCCAAGTACCTCCAGGAGCACGGCTATCGCATCGTCCCGGTCAATCCGCGCTACACCGAGATCCTGGGCGAACCGTGCTACCCCTCGCTCGCGGCCATCCCGTTCCCGGTCGACATGGTCGACGTGTTCCGGCGCAGCGCCGACGTGCTCCCGATCGCCCGCGAGGCGATCGCCATCGGCGCGCGCTGCCTGTGGCAGCAGCTTGGCGTCATCAACACCGAGGCCGACGCGCTCGCGCGCGCCCACGGCCTGGACAGCGTCACCGACCGCTGCGTCAAGATCGAGCACGCCCGCCTGTTCGGCGGCCTGAACTGGGTGGGCGTGAACACCCGGGTGGTGTCGGCGCGGCGTCCGCGCCAGCTTCCCTACTGATCTCTTCGGGCTTCGCCATGGCAGATCGTGAATTCGGCATCGAGACCCTGTGCCTGCACGCGGGCCAGATCCCAGACCCCACCACCGGCGCCCGCGCGGTGCCCATCCACCAGACCACCTCGTACGTGTTCGACTCCGCCGAGCACGCGGCCAGCCTGTTCAACCTGCAGACCTTCGGCAACGTCTACTCGCGCCTGTCGAACCCCACGGTGGCGGTGTTCGAGGAACGGGTGGCTGCCCTCGAGGGCGGGCGCGCCGGCATCGCCGCGGCCAGCGGCATGGCCGCCGAGATGGTCGCCATGCTCACCCTGTGCGGCAATGGCGACCACATCGTGGCGGCCAGCACCCTCTATGGCGGCACCTACTCGCAGTTCGCGGTCACCTTCGAGCGCTTCGGCATCGGCTGCACCTTCGTGGAGCCCGACGACCCCGAGAACTTCCGCCGCGCCATGCAGCCCAACACCCGCGCGGTGTTCGCCGAGTCCATCGCCAACCCGCGCCTGAACGTGCTCGACATCGCCGCGGTGGCGCGGGTGGCGCGTGACCACGGCGTGCCGCTGGTGGTCGACAACACCCTGGCCTCGCCCTATCTGTGCCGGCCCATCGAGCATGGCGCCGACATCGTGGTGCACTCGGCCACCAAGTACCTCGGCGGCCACGGCACCACCCTGGGCGGCGTGGTGGTCGAGTCCGGCCGCTTCCCCTGGGACAACGGCCGCTTCCCCGGCATGGTCGAGCCTTCGCGCGGCTACCACGGGGTGCGCTTCTACGAGACCTTCGGCGACTTCGGCTTCACCATGAAGGCGCGCATGGAGACCATGCGCACCCTCGGCCCCACGCTGGCGCCGATGTCGGCGTGGATGCTCCTGCAGGGCATCGAGAGCCTGCCGGTACGCATGGACCGTCATTGCGCCAACGCGCTGCGGGTGGCGCAGTTCCTGCAGCAGCACCCGGCGGTGGCGTGGGTGAACTACCCCGGCCTGCCCGAGAGCCCCTACCACGCGCTGGCCGCGCGCTACATGCCGCGGGGGGCGGGCGGCATCCTGTCCTTCGGCATCCTGCCGCGGCCCGGCATGCGCAAGGGCCCGGCCGCCCCGGCCGATGCGGCCGATGCCCAGCGCGCCGGCGAGCGCTTCATCGATGCCGCCACCTTCATGAGCCACCTTGCCAACGTGGGTGACGCGCGCACGCTGGTCATCCATCCCGGCTCCACCACCCATCGCCAGCTCTCGGTCGAGGAGCAGGCGCGGGCCGGTGTCACGCCCGACATGATCCGGCTCTCGGTGGGCCTGGAGTCCATCGACGACATCCTCTGGGACCTCGACCAGTCGCTGGCGGCGGCGCACGCCGCCTGAGCCGGTTCAGTCCTGCAGCGAGCGCCACATCTCGATGTCGCGCTCGGCGGTCCAGATGCGGGGGTGGGCGATGCCGCTGGCCTCGTCGTAGGCGCGCGAGACGTCGAAGGGCAGGCAGTGCTCGTAGATGAACACCTCGCCGAAGACCGGGTCCATGACCTTGCGGGTGTCGGCGAACACCTGCTTCAGGCTGCGCCCGGCCGCCACCCCGGCCTTCGCGGTCTGGTAGAGGTCGGTGACCCAGCGGCGGGTGTAGTCGATCGCCTTGTCGCAGTCGGCCGGCGTGGTCATCGCCGGGCCGCGTCCGGGCACCAGCTTCTCGGGGCCCAGCGCGCGCAGTTTCTCGAGGGTGGCAGGCCACTCCTGCAGATGGGCATCGCCGGTGTAGACGCCGGCCATGTACTCGACCAGATCCCCCGAGAAGCAGACCTTCTGCGAGGGGATCCACGCGATCGTGTCGCCGCGGGTATGGCCGGCGCCCAGGTGCATGAGCTGCACGGTCAGGCCGCCCAGGTGCAGGGTGAGCTCGCGCTCGAAGACCATGGTCGGCCAGGTCAGGCCGGGCACCGACTCCACGCCCGCGAACAGCCGCGGGAATCGCTCGATCTCCGACTTCATGTCGGCCTCGCCCCGTTCGACGATCAGGTCCCAGGTGCCCCGTGAGGCGATGATCTCGGTGGCGCCCTCGGCGAAGTAGGCCGAGGCGCCCAGCACCCGCACCGCGTGGTAGTGGCTGAGCACCACATAGCGGATCGGCTTGTCGGTCACGGTGCGGATGTGGCGGATCAGGTCGCGGGCCATCACCGGCGTGGCGGTGGTGTCGATCACCATGCAGGCGTTGTCGCCGATGATCACCCCGGAGTTCGGGTCGCCTTCGGCGGTGTAGGCCCAGGCATTGGGCGAGAGCTGGATGAACTCGGTCTTCTTGGCGGCGAGATCGGCCTTCGAGGCGAACTGCTTGCTCATCGGATGTCTCCGGGGTCGGGTTGAACGGGGCGGCGCAGCCGGGGCGCTGGCATGAGGCGTTCAGGCCGGCGCGCCCGCCAGGCCATGCAGGCTCAGCGACAGCGCCAGCTCGCCGAACTCCTCGTGGCTCATCGGCCCGTCGGGGCGCAGCCACGCGAAGCTGAAGTTCAGCATGCCCAGCAGCGCCATGGTCACCGGTTTGAGGCGCCCGGGCGGGATGCGGTCCGGAAATGCCTCGTTCAGGACCGCCGCGATCGCGTCGACCACCGCCCGCTGCTGGGCGATGATGATCGCGCGCTCCTCGGCGGGCAGGAACTTCACGTCGTTGATCAGCGCGGCATGGAAGACGCGGGCGCGGCGGTAGGCCGGCATCAGGGCGCGCACCACGGCCGCCCAGCGCGCGGGGCCGGGCGGCGCGGCCTCGCTCGCGGCGCGCACCAGGGTCAGGAGTTCGGCGGTATGGCGCCGCAGTGCCTCGAAGAGCAGGGCCTCCTTGCTCGCGAAGTAGTGGTAGAGCGCCGCCTTCGAGACCCCGCAGGAGCGGGCCAGTTGCGCCATCGAGGCGCTGGGATAGCCGGTCTCCGAGAACGCGCGTACCGCCGCGTTCAGGATCGCCTCGCGCTGGGCGTCGTAGCTGGCCGATCGGGGGCGCGCCATGCGGGTCGGGCCGCGCGCTCAGCGCTCGTCGTAGCTGATCACCACCCGCTCGCTCACCGGCTCCGCCTGGCAGGTGAGCACGAAGCCGCGCGCGATCTCGTCCTGCTCGAGCGTGAAGTTGCGCAGCATGCGCACCTCGCCCTCGAGCACCCGGGCGCGGCAGGTGCAGCACACCCCGCCCTTGCAGGCGTAAGGCAGGCTCGCGCCCGCGGCCAGGCCGGCATCGAGGATGCTGCGGCCCTGGAAGGGCATGCTCAGCCGGCGCTCCTTGCCGTCGATCACCACCCGCACGTCGGCCCGCGGTCCGTCGTCGGGCGCCGCCGCAAGCGCCGGTGCCGGCTGAGCCGGCGCCGGCAGGCCGAAGCGCTCGATCAGGATCCGCGCGGGCGGCACGCCGGCGGCGAGCAGCGCGCGCTCCACGCCATCCATCATCGGCTGCGGCCCGCACACGAAGGCCGCGTCGATGTCGGCCGCCGGCAGCAGCGCGGCCAGCAGCCGGGCGCATCGTGCCTCGTCGAGCACGCCGCTGAAGAGCTCGATCTCCTGGGTCTCCTCCGACAGCACATGGATGAGCCGCAGCCGCGTCATGTGGCGGTTCTTCAGCGCCTCCAGCGCCTCGATGAACATGATCGAGGTGCTGCTGCGGTTGGCGTAGACCAGGCTGAAGCGGCTGTCCGGCTCCCGGGCCAGGATGGTGCTGATCAGCGAGATCATCGGCGTGATGCCCGAGCCGCCGGCAAAGCCGGCGTAGTGCCGGCCGCGCGACGGGTCCAGCGGCAGATGGAAGCGGCCATCGGGTGTCATCACGTCGATCTGCCGACCGGCCTGAAGGTGATCGTTGGCCCAGTTCGAGAACCGGCCGCCGTTCACGCGCTTGATGGCCACCCGCAGTGGCGCGCCGGCCTCGTACTGCGGCACGCCCTCGCAGATCGAGTAGGCGCGGCGCAGTTCCTCGCCGTCGACGGTCTCGCGCAGCGTGATGAACTGGCCCTGCACGAAGCGGTAGTCCTCGCGCAGCGCGGGCGGCACCTCGAAGGCCACGCTGATCGCGTCGGCGGTCTCGGGACGCACCTCGCGGATGCTCAGCCGGTGGAATCGGGGCGCGGTCATGGCTCAGTAGGGCTTGAAGTGATCGAAGGGTTCGCCGCAGGCGAGGCACCGGTAGAGCGCCTTGCAGGGCGTCGAGCCATGTTCGGAGATGCGCTCCACCCTCGGTGACGAGCAGCACGGGCACTGCGGGCCGGCGGGCGCGAGCGCCTCGCGGCGGATCAGCCGCAGTGGCGCGGCACCGGGCTCGCCCGCACCGGTCGGCAACGCTGCGGCCACCGGCCCGGGAGGTGCGATGCCGTACGCCACGAGCTGCCTGCGGCCGTGTTCGCTGATCAGGTCGGTGCTCCAGGGCGGACTCAGGCTGGTGCGCACCCGCGCGTCCGGCCAGCCGGCGGCAGCCAGCGCGGCCCGCACATCGGCCTCGATCACGTCCACCGCCGGGCAGCCGGTGTAGGTGGGCGTGAGCACCACTTCCAGCCGACCCTCGCGCAGGCTCACCTCGCGCAGGATGCCGAGGTCTTCGATGGTCAGCACCGGGATCTCGGGGTCGGTGACCGCGCCCGCCGCGGCGCGTGCCGCGGCCAGGCGGGGATCGCCGCCGTCAGCCGGGTTCACCAGCGCGCGCCCGGATGGGCCCGGGCGAGACTCTGCATCTCGGCCAGCAGGTAGCCGAGATGCTCGGAGTGCCGGCCCTGGCGCCCGCTCGACAGGAAGGCGCTGTCGGGCGGGCGACGCAGCGTGGCGCGGCCGATCACCGCGTCGACCTGCGCCTCCCAGCCCGGCCGCAGCGCCACCGTGCTGGCGCCGATGCCGTCGGCGATGACGGCACGGTCGGTCGCGGTCTCGGCCCAGAACTCGTGGGTGTAGGGCCAGAGCGCGTCGAGCGCGGCCTGCATGCGGGCGCGCGACACCTCGGTGCCGTCGCCCAGGCGGATCATCCAGCCGGTGGCGTGACGCAGGTGGGCGCGGGCCTCCTTGACCGCGCGCGCCGCGATCGCGGCGAGCTGCGGGTCGCGCGAGTTCGCCAGCGCCTCCCAGAGCGGCACCTGCAGGCTGCCGGCCAGGAAGTTGCGCACGATGGTCACCGCGTAGTCCTCGTGCGGACCGTTGCCGTTGGGCAGTTCCATCAGGGTCCAGTTGCGGAAGGCCGGCTCGTCACGCAGGAAGGCGAGCGCGTCCTCGTCGCGCCCCCGGCCTTCCAGCTCGCCGGCATGGGCCAGCAGCAGCCGGGCCTGCCCGATCAGGTCGAGCGAGATGTTGGTGAGGGCGAGTTCCTCCTCGAGAACCGGCGCATGCCCGCACCACTGCGCCAGCCGCTGACCGAGCACCAGGGCGTTGTCGGCCAGCCCGAGCAGGTACTGCAGGTGCGCGTCGCGCGTGGCGGTGCCGCCCGCGGTGTCGGTGAGGCTGTTCATCGCGGGCTCAGAGATGATCGACTTCCGGCGGCAGCCGGTAGAAGGTGGGGTGGCGGTAGATCTTGTCGGCCATCGGGTCGAAGTCGGTCGACTGGTCCTCGGGGCGCGAGGCGGTGATCGCGGCCGAGGGCACCACCCACAGGCTCACGCCTTCCTGGCGCCGGGTGTAGACATCGCGGGCCATCTGCAGGGCCATGGCGGCATCGGGCGCGTGCAGGCTGCCGCAGTGCCGGTGCTCCAGGCCCTGGCGGCTGCGCACGAACACCTCCCAGAGCGGCCAGGCGACGGTCGATTCGGTCATGCGAGCTTCCTTTCGGGCGGTCGGCTCAGGCCGCTTCGCGGCTGTCGGGGCCGGCGTGGCGGGCGGCGTGGGCAAGCGCGGCCTCGCGCACCCAGGCGCCGTTCTCATGGGCCTGCACGCGGGCCGCGAGGCGCTCCCGGTTGCAGGGGCCGTCGCCCTCGATCACGCGCCAGAATTCCGACCAGTCGATCGGGCCGTGGTCGTAATGGCCGCGGACCTCGTTCCAGCGCAGATCGGGATCGGGGATGCTCAGGCCCAGCAGTTCGGCCTGGGGCACGGTGGCGTCGATGAAGCGCTGACGCAGCTCGTCATTGGACAGCCGCTTGATGCCCCAGCGCATGGTCTGCGCCGAGTGGATCGACTCGCTGTCGCTCGGCCCGAACATCATCACCACCGGCCACCACCAGCGGTTCAGCGCGTCCTGCGCCATGGCCTTCTGGGCCGGCGTGCCACGGCACAGCGAGAGCATGATGTCGAAGCCCTGACGCTGGTGGAAAGACTCCTCCTTGCAGATGCGGATCATCGCCCGGGCGTAGGGCCCGTAGGAGCAGCGGCACAGCGGCACCTGGTTCATGATCGCCGCGCCATCCACCAGCCAGCCGATCGCGCCCATGTCCGCCCAGGTGAGCGTGGGGTAGTTGAAGATGCTCGAGTACTTGGCCTTGCCGGCGTGCAGGGCATCGACCAGATCCTCGCGGCGCACGCCCAGGGTCTCGGCGGCGGCATACAGGTACAGGCCATGACCGCCCTCGTCCTGGATCTTGGCGAGCAGGATCGCCTTGCGGCGCAGGCTCGGCGCCCGCGTCACCCAGTTGCCCTCGGGCAGCATGCCCACCACCTCGGAGTGGGCGTGCTGGGAAATCTGCCTCACCAGGGTCTTGCGGTAGGCCTCGGGCATCCAGTCCTGGGGCTCGATGCGCCGGTCGTCGGCGATCGCGGCCTCGAAGGCGCGCTCGCGTTCGCCGGGGGTGGGCGCGGCCGGGGCCGGTTCGGCGCCGGGCTTGAGGTCGATGGCCTGGGTGTACATGGCGGCTCCGGTCAACGGGGAGGTGGGCAAGTGTATTATTCGTCCGACCGGTCGGTCAATCATGCAGGGCTCGGCTTTCGTGCCGGTGCCCGACGCCACGCCCGCGGCTGCCTCTCCCCCGAGGTTGACACGGTCTCCTGGGCGCTCCATAATCAGCGGTTCCCTGGAGGGGTGCCCGAGTGGCTAAAGGGGGCAGACTGTAAATCTGTTGGCTTACGCCTACGTTGGTTCGAATCCAACCTCCTCCACCAGATTGCCGCCGGCGTGGTCCTTGCCGGCGCACCGGTCAGGGGAACGGGCAGCGACGCGGGCAGGGAAGGCCGCGCGGGTGTAGCTCAATGGCAGAGCAGAAGCCTTCCAAGCTTACGACGAGGGTTCGATTCCCTTCACCCGCTCCAGTGCGTTTGGCTGGCGCGGCAGCAGGTGGCAGTTTCGCCCATGTGGCTCAGTGGTAGAGCACTCCCTTGGTAAGGGAGAGGTCGCGCGTTCGATCCGCGCCATGGGCACCAGAATTCTTTCCTCTCGCTCTTCGACGAACTCGCTTTTCCAGATCAGGAGCCCGGCATGGCCAAAGGCAAATTCGAGCGCACCAAGCCGCACGTGAACGTGGGGACGATTGGGCATGTGGACCACGGCAAGACGACGCTGACGGCGGCGATCACGACGGTGCTGTCGACGAAGTTTGGCGGCGAGGCGAAGAAGTACGACGACATTGACGCGGCGCCGGAGGAGAAGGCGCGCGGGATCACGATCAACACGGCGCACGTGGAGTACGAGACGAAGAACCGTCACTACGCGCACGTTGACTGTCCTGGTCACGCGGACTACGTGAAGAACATGATCACGGGTGCGGCGCAGATGGACGGTGCGATTCTGGTGGTGTCGGCGGCAGACGGGCCGATGCCGCAGACGCGCGAGCACATTCTGCTGGCGCGCCAGGTGGGTGTGCCGTACATCATCGTGTTCATGAACAAGTGCGACATGGTTGATGACGCGGAGTTGCTCGAGCTGGTGGAGATGGAGGTTCGCGAGCTGCTGAGCAAGTACGAGTTTCCTGGCGACGACACGCCGATCGTGAAGGGGTCGGCGAAGCTGGCGCTGGAGGGTGACAAGGGCGAGCTGGGCGAGCAGGCGATCATGCAGTTGGCCGATGCGCTGGACAGCTACATTCCGGAGCCCAAGCGAGCGATCGACGGGGCGTTCCTGCTGCCGATCGAGGACGTGTTCTCGATTTCGGGTCGTGGCACGGTGGTGACGGGTCGTGTCGAGCGCGGGATCGTGAAGGTGGGCGACGAGCTGGAGATCGTGGGGATCAAGGACACGGCCAAGACGACGTGCACGGGCGTGGAGATGTTTCGCAAGCTGCTTGACCAGGGTCAGGCGGGCGACAACGTGGGTGTGCTGCTGCGCGGCACCAAGCGTGAGGACGTGGAGCGTGGTCAGGTGCTGGCCAAGCCGGGGTCGATCACGCCGCACACGAAGTTCGAGTGCGAGGTGTACGTGCTGAGCAAGGAGGAGGGCGGACGTCACACGCCGTTCTTCAACAACTACCGGCCGCAGTTCTACTTCCGGACCACCGACGTGACCGGGGCGGTGACGCTGCCCGAGGGCACGGAGATGGTGATGCCGGGGGACAACGTGCAGATGACGGTGCAGCTGATTGCGCCGATCGCGATGGAGCAGGGTCTGCGCTTTGCGATCCGCGAGGGCGGCCGCACCGTGGGCGCCGGCGTCGTCGCCAAGATCCTGGTCTGAGTCCGGTTCGCAGCACCCGTCAAGACGCGTAGGGGCATAGCTCAACTGGCAGAGCGTCGGTCTCCAAAACCGAAGGTTGGGGGTTCGATTCCCTCTGCCCCTGCCAACCCGTTTGGCGCCAGCACACCCGACATTCCCGGCATAAACCCGTTCCATGGCCAACCAGAACATCGAAGTCGTCACCTCCGGCGCTGATCGCGCCAAGGTGGCGCTCGCCGTGGCCGCGGTGATCGCCGGCGTGGTCGGGTTCTACCTGCTGTCGGGTCAGCCCACGGTGCTGCGCATCGCCGCCTTTCTTGCCGGTCTGGTCGGCGGCGGCGTCATCGCCTGGTTCTCGGGCCCGGGCCAGCAGTTCTTCGCGTTCGCCAAGGACGCCTGGTCCGAGACTCGTCGGGTGGTCTGGCCTACCCGCAAGGAAACCACCCAGGTCACCCTGATCGTGTTCGCCTTCGTGGTGGCCATGGCCCTGTTTCTCTGGCTGGTCGACAAATCGCTCGAGTGGGTCCTCTATGACCTCATCCTGGGCTGGAAGAAGTAGATGACCAAGCGCTGGTACGTGGTCCATGCCTATTCGGGCATGGAAAAGAGCGTGGCTCGTGCCCTGCAGGATCGCATCGATCGGGCCGGCATGCAGGAGCAGTTCGGCAAGATCCTCGTGCCCACCGAGGAAGTCGTCGAGATGAAGAACGGGCAGCGGGCGATCACCGAGCGCCGATTCTTCCCGGGGTACGTCTTCGTCGAGATGGACATGACCGACCTCACCTGGCACCTGGTCAAGAGCACCGCCAAGGTCACCGGGTTCGTTGGCGGGCACGGGCACAGCCCCGCGCCGATCTCCGAGAAGGAGGTCGCCAAGATCATGGCCCAGATGCAGGAGGGCGTCGAAAAGCCCAAGCCCAAGGTGCTGTTCGAGGTCGGCGAGATGGTCCGCGTCAAGGACGGCCCCTTCACCGACTTCAACGGCAACGTCGAGGAAGTCAACTACGACAAGAGCCGCGTGCGGGTCTCGGTCACCATCTTCGGCCGTGCCACACCGGTCGAACTCGAGTTCGCGCAGGTCGAGAAAGTCTGATCACCCCGGCGGCGGGTTCGCCCGCCGCCGTCCGGTGCCGCGTCGCGGCGCCACCCCGAGGAGCGGCAGTAGGGTCTGTCCCGAGCCCGCGCTAGCACTCAACCCAGGAGCAGCCTCATGGCGAAGAAGATCGTCGGCTTTGTGAAACTGCAGGTTCCTGCAGGCAAGGCCAACCCCGCCCCCCCGATCGGCCCGGCCCTCGGCCAGCGCGGCCTGAACATCATGGAATTCTGCAAGGCCTTCAATGCCCAGACCCAGGGCATGGAGCCGGGCCTGCCCATTCCGGTGGTGATCACCGCCTACGCCGACAAGAGCTTCACCTTCGTGATGAAGACGCCGCCGGCGACCATCCTCATCAAGAAGGCTGCCAAGATCGACAAGGGCTCGCCCAAGCCTCATTCCGACAAGGTCGGCAAGATCTCCCGCGCGCAGGCCGAGGACATCGCCAAGGCCAAGATGCCTGATCTCACCGCCGCCGATCTCGAGGCCGCGGTGCGCACCATCGCCGGCTCCGCGCGCAGCATGGGCATCACCGTGGAGGGTCTCTAAATGGCCAGGATTTCCAAGCGGGTCAAGGCGAACGCCCAGCGTGTCGACCGCACCAAGCCGCTGCCGCTCGCCGAGGCGCTGAAGGTCGTCAAGGAGTGCGCCACCGCCAAGTTCGATGAGTCCATCGACGTCGCCGTGCAGCTCGGCGTCGATGCCAAGAAGTCCGATCAGGTCGTGCGCGGCTCGGTGGTCATGCCCGCCGGCACCGGCAAGACCGTGCGGGTGGCGGTGTTCACCCAGGGTGCGAAGGCCGACGAGGCGCGCGCCGCCGGCGCCGACATCGTCGGCATGGAAGACCTCGCCGAGCAGGTCAAGGCGGGCAACCTCAACTTCGACATCGTGGTGGCCTCCCCGGATGCCATGCGCGTGGTCGGCACGCTCGGCCAGATCCTCGGCCCGCGCGGCCTGATGCCCAACCCGAAGGTGGGCACGGTCACCCCCGATGTCGCGGGCGCGGTGCGCAATGCCAAGGCCGGTCAGGTGCAGTACCGCACCGACAAGGCCGGCATCATCCACGCCGGCATCGGCCGTGCGTCGTTCGAGGTCGACAAGCTCGAGACCAACCTGCGGGCCCTCATCGAGGCGCTGAATCGCGCCAAGCCCGCGTCCTCCAAGGGCATCTACCTGCGCAAGGTGGCGGTCTCGAGCACGATGGGAGTGGGTGTCCGGGTCGACACCGCGGCCTTCTCGGCCGCGGCGAACTGATCCGGCCAAGGAACTTTGGGCCGGCGGGCCCGGATTGTCGCCATGCGGTCTGGTGGCGTCTTCCCGGGCACGACGGGTTGTCAAAGACCGCAGGGGGCGCAGTGCGCCCGTCGGCAGCATCGGCGGGCAAGCGGGCACCTCAAACCGGGTCCTGTCCTCAGGACCCAACCCTGCGCAGATGGCGGTCCCGAAGCGGTTTGTAGCGGTTCGTCGATGGCGAATTCGGTCGCAAATTGAGCTCGGTCGCCGTAATCAGGCAGGTGCAAAGGCGAAAGCCGGCGCACCGTTCACAGGAGCTGGACCATGGGTCTTAACCGCACCGAAAAGGCCGCGGTCGTTGACGAGATCGGGGCGAAGATCGCCTCGGCCGGTGTCATCGTCGTCGCCGAGTACCGTGGTCTGGGAGTTGGAGCGTTCACCGCACTGCGCAAGCAGGCGCGCAGCCAGGGCGTGCACCTGCGTGTTCTCAAGAACACGCTGGCCCGCCGCGCGGTTGCCGGAACGCCGTTCGAGTCGCTGTCCGCCCATCTGGTCGGTCCGCTGCTCTACGGCATCTCGGCCGACCCGGTGGCCTGCGCGAAGGTCCTCAACGACTTCGCCAAGGGTAACGACAAGCTGGTCCTGAAGGCCGGCGCCATGCCGAATTTCGTCATGGACGCCGCCGCCGTCAAGGCACTGGCCTCGCTGCCCAGCCGCGAAGAGTTGCTGGCCAAGCTGCTGGGCACCATGCAGGCGCCGATCGCCACGTTCGTCCGCACGCTCAACGAGGTGCCGGGCCGGTTCGTCCGGACCCTCGCCGCGATCGAGAAGCAGAAGACCGAGGCTGCCTGATCCCTCAGGCGCGCTGCACGCGAAGACTTCCCGGAAACACGCAAACCGCTGAATCAATACACTGGAGCTATCAATGGCACTGAGCAAGCAAGAGATCCTCGACGCCGTCGCCGGCATGTCCGTGCTGGAACTGTCCGAGCTGATCAAGATGATGGAAGAGAAGTTCGGCGTGTCGGCCGCTGCCGCCGCCGTGTCCGTGGCTGCCGCCCCGGCCGCCGCTGCCGCGCCGGTCGAGGAAAAGACCGAGTTCACCGTGGTGCTGGCTGCCACCGGCGAGAAGAAGGTCGAGGTCATCAAGGTGGTCCGCGCGGCCACCGGTCTGGGCCTCAAGGAAGCCAAGGACCTGGTCGATGGCGCCCCGAAGCCGGTCAAGGAGGGCATCTCCAAGGCCGACGCCGAGGCCCTCAAGAAGCAGCTCGAAGACGCTGGCGCGAAGGTCGAGCTCAAGTAAGTTGTTCCCCTGCGACGCATCGCACCCGGAACCCGCCCCGCCTCAGGGCCGGGCGGTTCCGGGTTTTCGCGTCTTTGCGGGGACTGAGGTCTGGTGTGTTGCCCGGTGCCGCCCTGGCGCGGCCCATGCAGCCACCCGGACCCCAGCCTCTGCGTGAATCACGGAGTGTCCATGAGCCAGCCCTCGTCCTACTCGTTCACCGAGAAGAAGCGCATCCGCAAGACCTTTGCCAAGCGCCCCGTCGTGCTCGACGTCCCTTATCTGCTCACCACGCAGATCGAGTCCTACCAGCAGTTCCTGCAGGCCGAGACGGCGCCCCTGGAGCGCAAGCCCGAGGGCCTGCAGGCGGCCTTCGGCTCCATCTTCCCGATCGTCTCGCACAACCAGATGGCGCGGCTGGAGTTCGTCAGCTTCCAGCTCGGCAACCCGGTCTTCGACGTCAAGGAATGCCAGCAGCGCGGGCTCACCTTCTGCGCGCCACTGCGCGCGCGGGTGCGGCTGGTCATCATGGACAAGGAAGCGGTCAAGCCCACGGTCAAGGAGGTCAAGGAGCAGGAGGTCTACATGGGGGAGATCCCCCTCATGACCACCACCGGCTCGTTCATCGTCAACGGCACCGAGCGGGTGATCGTCTCGCAGCTGCACCGCTCGCCGGGGGTGTTCTTCGAGCATGACCGCGGCAAGACCCACAGCTCGGGCAAGCTGCTGTTCTCGGCGCGGATCATCCCCTACCGCGGCTCCTGGCTCGACTTCGAGTTCGACCCCAAGGACATCCTCTACTTCCGCGTCGACCGTCGGCGCAAGATGCCGGTCACCATCCTGCTCAAGGCCATCGGCCTGAACCCCGAGCAGATCCTGGCGCACTTCTTCGTCTTCGACAGCCTGCAGCTGATGGCCGAGGGCGCCATGCTCGAGCTGGTGCCCGAGCGCCTGCGCGGCGAGATCGCCCGTTTCGACATCACCGACCGCGACGGCAACCTGATCGTCGCCAAGGACAAGCGCATCAACGCGCGCAACATCCGCGACATGGAGAAGGCGCAGATGACGCGCATCTCCGTGCCCGAGGAATACCTCATCGGCCGCATCCTGGCGCATGCCGTGGTCGATGCCGACACCGGCGAGGTCGTGGCCAACGCCAACGACGAGCTGACCGAGGAGTTGCTGCGCAAGCTGCGCGCCGCCAAGGCCCGCGACATTCGCGTGCTCTACACCAACGACCTCGACCAGGGGCCGTACATCTCGCAGACCCTGCGCCTGGACGAGACCGTCGACCAGAACGCCGCGCGCGTGGCCATCTACCGCATGATGCGTCCCGGCGAGCCGCCCACCCCCGACGCGGTCGAGGCGCTGTTCCACCGGCTGTTCTACAGCGAGGAGGCCTACGACCTCTCCAAGGTCGGCCGGATGAAGTTCAACCGCCGGGTCGGCCGCGACGAGCTCGTCGGCCCCATGACCCTGCTCAACGACGACATCCTCGCGGTCATCAAGATCCTGGTTGACCTGCGCAACGGCAAGGGCGAGATCGACGACATCGACCACCTTGGCAACCGCCGGGTGCGCTGCGTCGGCGAGCTGGCCGAGAACCAGTTCCGCGCCGGCCTGGTGCGGGTCGAGCGCGCGGTCAAGGAGCGCCTGGGCCAGGCCGAGACCGAGAACCTGATGCCGCACGACCTGATCAACAGCAAGCCGATCAGCGCCGCCATCCGCGAGTTCTTCGGCTCGTCGCAGCTGTCGCAGTTCATGGACCAGACCAACCCGCTGTCCGAGATCACCCACAAGCGGCGGGTCTCGGCGCTCGGCCCGGGCGGCCTCACCCGCGAGCGCGCGGGCTTCGAGGTCCGCGACGTGCATCCCACGCACTACGGCCGGGTCTGCCCCATCGAGACGCCCGAGGGGCCGAACATCGGCCTGATCAACTCGCTGTCGCTCTACGCGCGCCTGAACGAGTACGGATTCCTCGAGACCCCGTACCGCAAGGTCACCGACGGTCAGGTCACCGACGAGATCTCCTACCTGTCGGCGATCGAGGAAGGCCGCTACGTCATCGCCCAGGCCAATGCCGCGGTCGACGAGAACGGCCGCCTCACCGGCGAGCTGGTGTCGGTGCGCATCAACGGCGAGACCCAGCTGTCCTCGCCCGACCGCGTCACCTACATGGATGTGGCGCCCAGCCAGATCGTGTCGGTGGCGGCCTCGCTGATCCCCTTCCTCGAGCATGACGACGCCAACCGCGCGCTCATGGGCTCGAACATGCAGCGTCAGGCCGTGCCCTGCCTGCGGCCCGAGAAGCCGGTGGTGGGCACCGGCATCGAGCGCACCTGCGCGGTCGACTCCGGCACGGTGGTCACGGCCCGCCGTGGCGGCGTGGTCGACTATGTCGACGCCAACCGGATCGTGATCCGCGTCAACGATGACGAGGCCGCCTCCGGCGAGGTGGGTGTCGACATCTACAACCTCATCAAGTACACCCGCAGCAACCAGAACACCAACATCAACCAGCG
Organism: Burkholderiaceae bacterium; assembly: GCA_044356115.1. Classification (GTDB taxonomy): domain Bacteria; phylum Pseudomonadota; class Gammaproteobacteria; order Burkholderiales; family Burkholderiaceae_E; genus Quisquiliibacterium. The sequence goes on along the minus strand of JBIKWU010000033.1, from coordinate 156 downwards.
CCCGGTGGTCCGCAAGGGCGACCGCATCGCCCGCAACGACGTGGTCGCCGACGGCGCCTCCACCGACCTCGGCGAACTCGCGCTCGGGCAGAACATGCTGGTCGCGTTCATGCCCTGGAACGGCTACAACTTCGAGGACTCCATCCTCATCTCCGA
>JBIKWU010000228.1:0-6472 GCA_044356115.1 Burkholderiaceae bacterium | reverse complement strand
AGACGATGCGAAACGGCCCGGTGCCGATGCCGCTCAGCCCGATGCGATCGGTGTTCTCGTCAGCCGGCATGATCATGGTGTCGTACTCGGCCACCACGTAGGGGAACTCGGCATTGCCCTTCTTCAGCCGGAACTGAACGGTGTGACGGCCGGTGGCGGTCACCTCGCTGATCTGGGCCGACGCCCAGTGTTTCGCCTTGTGCAGCGCGAAGGACGAGACCACGTCGGCCGCGGTGAGCTCGCGCCCGTCGTGAAAGCGCACGCCCTGGTGCAGCACGAACTCCCAGGTGTCCAGCCGGTCATCGAGCGCGCCCCAGGCCTTGGCCAGTTCGCCCTGCAGCTGCAGGTTGGCATCCACCCAGAGCAGCGAGTTGTAGGCGCTGCGGGTGATGAGATCGACCATGAAGTAGGGGTGCTTGCTGTTGGCCACATCGCCGCCGCGGCGATTGGCCGAGCAGTTGGCATACACCAGCGTGCCGCCACGCCGCGGGGTGGGCTGGGCCTGAGCCAGCCCCGGAAAGACGCCGGCAAGCCCGGCGAGGGTCAGACCGTGAGCAGAGAAGCCGATCAGGTCGCGTCGGGACAAGGTCATGACAGCGCTCCGCGTAAGACGTCAGGGATGGGCGGACAGCGCGCAGCCAGCGGCCATCGCGAGGTAGTGATCGAGCGGCGGCGTGCTCACGCCGCCCTTCTTGCCCAGGTCGTCCCAGCGTCGCAGGCTGACCGCGGCCCGCGCGTGCGGCAGCTTCTCGAACGCGCGGGCCTGCTCGTCGGTGAAGGGCCCGCCCTGGATCTCGAGGGTGCGCTGCGACAGCGGCGACAGCGCCTCCCAGTAGCCTGTCTCTCGGGCGCAGAGATAGCGCTTGGCCTCGACATGCAGGCGCACCGGCTCGGCCACCTCGGGCCCGAACCAGCGCAGCAGGAACTTCGCGCCAAGCAGCTCGTGGCGGTCGTTGTCACCGGCCTGCACGGCCCCGGCGGCGTCACGGTGCAGCATGTGGCCGACATCGTGGAGCACCGCGGCCACCACCAGCGGGGCCGGCGCGCCCTCGGACTCGGCGAGCGCGCCGCACTGCAGCGCGTGCTCGACCTGGTTGACGGCCTCGCCGTACACCAGCGCGCCCTTCGCATCGAAGAGCGCGCGGAGGGCCTGGATGGCGGGATGGGTGGCGGGATCGGTCATCGGGAGAGGTCCTCGCGGCGGGCGGCCGGGCAAGCGATTGGCTATTGATAACCATTATGCCGTCGCATCCGCAATATAAGAACTCTATGTGACAGGCGAATGAAAGACCGGCCCGCGGCGCGCATGGAAGCGCCGCGCAGCCGGCCTATCGCGCGGGCGATCCGCGGCCGCCGCGGCCCTGCAGGTGCTCGATCAGCGCCTTCACCCCGGGGATGCCCACCGACTCGGGCAGCGCCACGGCGTACACCCCGGGTGCATGCGGCACGCCCTGGATCGGCACCAGCGCGAAGCGGCGGTCATCGCCGTTCTCGTTGTCGAAGAGCATGCCCAAGCCCAGCCCGGCGGCCACGGCTTCACGCATGGCCTCGCGATTGCCCACCTCCATCACCACGCGCGGCGCGACACCGGCCCTGGCAAGGGTCTCGTCGAAGAGCGCCCGGGTCTGGGAGCCAGGCTCGCGCGCGATCAGATCGAGCACGGCCAGGTCCGCAGGCCGCAACCAGCGGCGGCGCGCCATCGGATCGTCGGCGCGCAGGCAGACCGCCAGCCGCGGGCTTGCCAGCTTCAGGCACAGCAGGTGCGCCGGCGCCTCGAGCAGGGTCATCACGCCGACATCGATGCGGCAGCGGGCGACGTCTTCCAGCAGCGTGCTGGTGTTGCCCATGCTCACCTGCAGGCTGATGTCGGGGTGCGCGCTGCGGAAACCCGCGAGCAAGGGCATGGCGACATGCGGCGTCGACAGCCCCACGCCGATCCGGCCGCTGGCCTGCTGCAGGTGGTCGAGCGCGAGCTCGAATTCATCCACGCGCGACAGGATCAGCCGCGCGCGCACGAAGACATCGGCGCCCGCGTCGGTGAGCGCGAACTCGGGCTTGCGATGGCACAGCAGCACACCGCAGGCCCGCTCGAGCGCGGCCAGCTGCACCGACACGCTGGGCTGGGTCACGCCGAGCGCGCGCGCGGCGCCCGACAGCCCGCGCGCCTGCACCACCGCCACGAAGGTGCGCAGCCCCGAAAGCGTCACGCCACGCTCGCGGCGGGTGGATGAGGGGTCTTGCGGGCTGGCAGGCACGGGATGCTCCGGGCGCATGAGGCGGAAGCCCGCATCATAGTGGGCCGCCCCCGGCGCGGCGCCGGGCGAGGGCGTCGGCAACCATTGCGTTTCCCGATGACGGCTATTGATGCCGATGCGTTGTCAGCCCCCAGGGCCCTCCCGATACTCGCCCCGACGCGATCGCATCGGGCGGTCGCGCGCTGGAGGCCTACCTCGATGAACACGCCATCCTCTCGTCGCGCCCTGCTCGGGGCCCTTGCCACCCTGCCGCTGACCCGCCTCGGCGACGCCCATGCGCAGCAGGCGCCCGCCGTCCCCGCCGGCTGGCCGTCGCGGCCGATCAGCCTGGTCACGCCTTTCGCCGCCGGCAGCGGGCCCGATGTGGTCGCACGCGCCTTCGCCGAACGGCTGGGCAAGGGACTGGGCCAGCGGGTGGTGGTCGAGAACAAGCCCGGCGCGAGCGGCTTCATCGCCATCGACACCGTGCAGCGCGCGCCAGGCCCGGCACGGTCAACTACGGCTCATGGGGCATCGGCAGCCCAGGCCATCTCGGTGGCGAACACCTCGAGGACCTCACCGGCATCCAGATGCAGCACGTGCCCTTCAAGGCGGCCTCCGAACTCTTCACCGCGGTCGGCAATGACGACGTGCAGTGGAGCTTCGGCAGCATCGCATCCAGCCAGGCGGCCTTCCGCTACGGCAAGGTGCGCTACCTCGGCGTGGCCGCGCCCCGGCGGCTGGCGGCCATGCCCAACCTGCCCACGGTGGCCGAGGCCGGCGGCCCGCCCGCGCTCGAGGTGAACTCCTTCGTGGTGCTGATGGCGCCCAGGGGCGTGCCGCCCGGTATTGCCGCGCGGGTGGGGGTCGAGATGGCCCGGGCCTCGGCCGACCCGGAACTGAGGGCGCGGCTGGACACCTTCGCCTTCGAGCCGATCGTCTGGTCCCCCGAGGAGATCACCCGCCACGCGGAGACCAAGGCGAAGGTCTACGGCGAGCTGATCCGGCGCGCCGACATCCGGCTGGAGTGAGCGCCCGCGCGCCGAAGTCCTATTGCTCATTCACATGAGAGGCTATATTCCCGATCACAAATATCAATAGCCGCCCGCCGCCCTGGGGCGGCGAGGAGACGGCGTTGGCGAAGCTGGACCTGGACTGGATCGGCGTCTTCGTCGAGATCTACCGCACACGCAACGTGTCGCGAGCTGCCGAGCGGCTCGGCATCGCGCAGGCCACCGCGAGCATCGCGCTGGGCAAGCTGCGCACCCACTTCGACGATCGCCTGTTCGCGCGCACGCCGCGCGGCATGGAGCCCACCCCGCGGGCGCAGGCGCTCTACCCCGAGCTGGTCATGATCCAGTCCCGACTCGAGGCGCTGCGCCAGGAAGGCACGGCCTTCGAACCGGCGTCCTCGCATCGCCGCTTCCGGATCGCGATGACCGACATCAGCGAGGCGGTGCTCCTGCCGCCGCTGCTCGCGCACCTGCAACGCGAGGCGCCCGGGGTGGAGATCGACGCGCAGCCCAGCGACGAGTCCACGGCACGCCAGCTGGAGGCCGCCGATGTCGACCTCGCCGTGGGCTTCCTGCCGCATCTGGAGGCCGGTTTCCACGAGCAGACGCTGTTCGTGCAGGACTTCGTCTGCCTGGCCTCGGCCAGCCACCCGCGGGTGACGCAGGCCCTGAGCCGCGAGGCGCTCGAAGCGGAATCCCATGTGACCGTGCCGCAGCCCGGCACGGGTCATACCCTGCTCGACCGATCGCTCACGCGACACGGCATCGATCGGCGGATCTCGCTGCGCGTGCGCACCTTCCTGGGCGCGGCGCGCATCGTCGCGCAGACCGATCTGCTGGCCATCGTGCCCAGGCGGCTGAGCGAGGCGCTCGCGCAGACCGAGCGCATCCGCTGCTTCGAGCTGCCGGTGAGGCTGCCCGGCTATGCGGTGAAGCAGCACTGGCACGAGCGGCTGCACGAAGACCCCGGTCACGCCTGGCTGCGGCGCACGATGGCCCGCCTGTTCGCGACCTCGCAGGAGAAGACCCGGGGGCGAGCCGCGGGCGCGCCCTCGCGCTAGTCAGCCGGCCGCTGCGCCCGCCGGCGGCGCGTCGGGCTGGGCCGCGGGCGCGGCGCGCCGGAAGGCCTCGAGCGCCGCGCAGGCGGCGTCGACCGCGACAATGCGCGGATAGCGCGACAGGTCGACCTTGAAGCGCCGCGCGCTCTCCACCTGCGGCACCAGATAGACATCGGCCAGCGTGACCGCATCGCCGTGGCTGTAACGCCCGCGGGCCGGATCGGCCGCGAGCATCTGCTCGAAGGCCTCGAAGCCCTCGCGGATCCAGCCGCCGCACCAGTCGTCGATCACGGCCTGGTCGGCGCCGAAGCGCGACTTCAGCGCCTCAAGGACGCGGCGGTTGTTCAGCGGATGGATGTCGCAGCCCACGATCGCCGCCAGCGCGCGCACACGGGCCCGCGCCAGGGCGTCGGCCGGCAACAGGGGCGGCTGCGGATGCGTTTCCTCCAGCCACTCGAGGATGGCCGGCGTCTGGGTCATCACCGCGCCCGCGATCTCGAGCGAGGGCACCAGGCCCTGCGGGTTGATCGCGCGGTAGGCGGCCTGCGTGTGCTGCCCGGTGCGCAGATCGATCGGCAGGTACTCGGCGTCGATGCCCTTCAGGTTGAGCGCGATGCGCAGCCGATGCGAGGTGCCGCTGCGAAAGAAGCTCCACAGACGCGCCGGGGCGTTCATGCCGCGGCCCCGACGGTCAGCGCGATCTCGCCGATGCCGGCCACGCGACCGGTGATGCGGTCGCCGGGCACCACCGCGCCCACGCCCTCGGGCGTGCCGGTGTAGATCAGGTCGCCGGGCCGCAGATGGTAGAACTGCGAGAGATCGGCGATCAGTTCGCGCACGTTCCAGATCAGGCGGTCGATGTCGGAGTGCTGGCGGCTGCGGCCGTTGACCGCGAGCGCGATCTCGCCCCGATCGAGGATCACGCCGGGCATCGCGACGATCTCGCCGCACACCGAGGACTCCTCGACATCCTTGCCCAGGTCCCAGGGTCGGCCCTTGTCGCGCGCGACGAGCTGCAGGTCGCGCCGCGTCATGTCCAGACCGCAGGCATAGCCGTAGACCAGCCGGTGGGCCTCCTCGGCGGCCACCCGGAAGCCCGGCGCGCCGATCGCCACCACCAGCTCCATCTCGTAGTGGAAGTTCTCGGTGCCCGGCGGGTAGGCAACGGTGGCCTCGCTGGGCACCAGCGTCTGCGGCGACTTGGTGAAGTAGAAGGGCCGCTCCACCGTCTTGTCGACCGGTCGGCCCATCTCGATGGCATGGGCGTGGTAGTTGCGGCCCACGAAGAACAGCCGCTCGACCGGGAAGCGTTCCTGCAGGCCCCGGACCGGGAGCGAGACGGTGGCGGGGGGCGGAAAGAGGTAGGTGGTCATGGCGAATCAGCCTCGGTTCTCGTAGACGCCGAGCTTGCGATGCAGCGGCGCCTCGTCGGCCAGGAAAAGAAAGGACGGTGCATCGCCCGAGGTGTTGCGCAGCACCACCTCGGTGAAACCGGGCGCGCAGCAGGTGTCGGCCTGGTCCAGCACGAAGGCGCCCTCGCCGATCGACACGCGGGTGGCGCCCTCGATCTGATGGAAGACCACCGCCGGCGAACGCACTGGCAGGCGCAGCGTCTGCCCGGGGCGCAGCATCAGCGCGTAGAAGCCGAGGATGTTCTGCGCGTCGGCGCCGGTCTCGGGATTCACATACCCGACCTGCACGGTCTGCAGCGCCGGCCGGTCGGCGGCCAGCGCGAGCAGCGCGGCGCGGGTGTCGGCCCAGGGGTAGCGCACGATCGGGTAGGCGGGCGCGGCGCGCTCGAAGCCCGGCGCGGGCACCACGCCACCGCGGCGATAGCCCTCGTCGCCACGGCCGGGCACCACGGTCTGGCGCTGCCCTTCGATCGCATACGAGGTCTCGGTGTAGTAGATGAGGGGCAGGTCGAGCACGTCGAGCCAGACCACGGGCGCGTCGCCGTCATGACCGTGCTCGTGCCACAGCCCGGTGGGGGTAAGGATCAGGTCGCCGCGCGCCATGGGGCACTTCTCGCCGTTGACGGTGGTGTAGGCGCCCTCGCCTTCCACCACCAGCCGCACGGCGTTCGGGGTATGCCGGTGCGAGGGCGCCCACTCGCCGGGCAGCAGCAGCTGCATGCCCAGGTACATGGCCGCGCTGGCCTGCATCTTCT
>JBIKWU010000227.1:0-6489 GCA_044356115.1 Burkholderiaceae bacterium | reverse complement strand
CCGTCGGCCAGCCGCCGCGCCGACAGCGGCGCGTAGCGCCAGAAGCGGTGGGCCCAGGTGGCGAAGTTGCCGGCGCCGTTGGTGATGACCGCATCGGCCGGCGCGAGTTCGCGCAGGGTCTGCACCACCTGCCAGAGATCGAGCTCGGGGGCGAGCGAGGCCATGGCCGGGGGGCGGCCTTGCCAGGCCTCGTAGTCGGCCCGCGCCTCGGCGGCGCGAGCCTGCCAGGCGGCGGGATCGACCTGGATCTCGGCCAGCGCCTCGGTGATCTCGGGCATGCCGGCGTTGATCATCATCTCGGTCTGGTAGACCCGGCCCAGCTCCTCGGCGCCGGGATGCACGTGGACGATGGGCTGGCGCGGCACCGGCGCGTCGAACAGGGTGTAGCCCGAGGTGGTCATCTCGCCCAGTCGCGGGCCGAGCACCAACACCAGATCGGATTCGCGGATGCGCGCGGCGAGCTTCGGATTGATGCCGATGCCGACGTCGCCGGCGTAGAGCGGGTGGCGGTTGTCGAAGACATCCTGGTTGCGGAAGGACACGCCCACCGGCAGCTGGTTGCGCTCGGCAAAGCGCTGCAGCGCCGCCACCGCGCCAGGCGTCCAGCCCCCGCCGCCGGCGATCACGAAGGGCCGCTGCGCCGCGGCCAGCCGGGCGCGCAGCTGCGCGAGCTGCGCCGGCGAGGCGGCGCCGCGCACCGGCTGGAAAGGCCGGGTGTCGGCCACCGCCGCGCGCTGGGTGAGCATGTCTTCGGGCAGGGCGAGCACCACCGGGCCGGGCCGGCCGCTGGTGGCGGTCTGGAAGGCGTGCAGCAGGTATTCGGGGATGCGATCGGCACGGTCGATCTGGGCCACCCACTTGGCCATCTGCCCGAACATGCGCCGGTAGTCGATCTCCTGGAAGGCCTCGCGCTCGATGAAGTCGTTGCCCACCTGGCCGATCAGCATGATGAGCGGCGTCGAGTCCTGGAAGGCGGTGTGCACGCCGATGGAACCGTTGGTGGCGCCGGGGCCGCGGGTCACCATGAGCACGCCCGGCTTGCCGGTGAGCTTGGCGTAGGCATCGGCCATGAACGAGGCACCGCCCTCGTGCCGGCAGATGACGAAGCGCATGCGGTCCTGGTGACGGTACAGGCCGTCGAGCACCGCGAGATAGCTCTCGCCGGGCACGCCGAAGAGGGTGTCCACGCCATGGATGGCCAGCGCGTCGGCGAGGATCTGGCCGCCGGCGCGGTCCGGGTGGGCGGGGTGGGATGCGGCGTCGGGCATGGCGGGACCTCGTCGGTTGAACCGGGGCGAGTGTATCGCCTGCCCCGGGCGGGTTTTCGCGCGTCGGTACAATCGCCGGTCCATGTTCACCGATGCCGATCATCAGCACATGAGTCGGGCGCTGGCGCTTGCCGCGCAGGGCCTGTTCACCACCACGCCCAACCCGCGGGTGGGCGCGGTGGTGGTGCGCGACGGGCAGGTGGTGGGCGAGGGCTGGCACCGTCGCGCCGGCCAGGGCCACGCCGAGGTGCTCGCGCTGGCGCAAGCCGGCGAGCTCGCGCGGGGCGCCACGGTGTACGTCACGCTCGAGCCCTGCAGCCACTTCGGCCGCACGCCGCCGTGCGCGCAGGCCCTGATCGATGCCGGCGTGAGCCGCGTGGTGGCCGCCATGGAAGACCCCAACCCGGCGGTCAACGGCCGCGGGCTGGCCATGCTGCGCGATGCCGGCATCGATGTGCGCTGCGGCCTGCTCAGCCAGCAGGCCGCCGAGCTGAACATCGGCTTCGTTTCGCGCATGACCCGCGGCCTGCCCTGGGTGCGGCTCAAGCTCGCGGCCAGCCTCGATGGCCGCACGGCGCTGCATGACGGTCGCAGCCAGTGGATCACCGGTGCCGCCGCGCGTGCCGACGGTCACCACTGGCGGGCGCGGGCCTGCGCGGTGCTCACCGGCATCGGCACGGTGCGTGATGACGATCCTCGGCTCACCGTGCGCGAGGTGGCCACCGAGCGGCAGCCGCTGCGGGTGCTGGTCGACTCGCGACTGGCCGTCGATCCCCACGCCCGGCTGCTGCAGGGCGGTGCGCTGGTGGTCTGCGCGGTCGAGGATCCCGCGCGTGCGCGCGAACTGCAGGACCGCGGCTGCGAGCTGCTCGTGCTGCCCGGCCCGGGCGGCAAGGTCGACCTGCCGGCCCTGATGCGCGAGCTTGGGCGCCGGGGCGTGAACGAGCTGCATGTCGAGGCGGGCTTCAAGCTCAATGGATCGCTGGTGCGCGAGGGCTGCATCGACGAGCTGCTGGTCTACCTCGCCCCCAGCCTCATCGGCGATGCCGCCGGCATGTTCGACCTGCCCGCCCTGCCCGAGCTCGAGGCGCGCCAGCGTCTGGTCTTCCACGCGGTGGACCGGGTGGGCGACGACCTTCGCGTGCTCGCCCGCTGGAATCGCGGACTGTCCTGAGCGGTTCGCCCCTGGGCCGCGGGGTAGAATGCGGCATGGCGCTTTCAACGACACCCGAGATCCTCGCCGAGTTCCGGGCCGGCAAGATGGTCATCCTCATCGACGAGGAAGACCGCGAGAACGAAGGGGATCTGGTCCTCGCGGCTGACTTCGTCACGCCCGAGGCCATCAACTTCATGGCCCGGCACGCGCGCGGCCTCATCTGCCTCACCCTCACCGAAGAGCGCTGCCGGCAGCTCGCCCTGCCGCTCATGACCGCCAGCAACGGCGCGCGCACCGGCACCAACTTCACCATGTCCATCGAGGCCGCCGAGGGGGTCACCACCGGCATCTCGGCCGCGGATCGCGCCCGCACCGTGGCGGCGGCGGTGGCGCGCCACGCGCGCCCCGAGGACATCGTGCAGCCCGGGCATATCTTTCCGGTGATGGCCAAGCCTGGCGGCGTGCTCAGCCGCGCCGGGCACACCGAGGCCGGCTGCGACCTCGGCGCGCTGGCGGGGCTCACGCCCGCGTCGGTGATCTGCGAGATCATGAAGGAAGACGGCACCATGGCCCGTCTGCCCGACCTGATCGAGTTCGCCGCGCAGCATGGCCTGAAGATCGGCACCATTGCCGACCTCATCGAGTACCGCAGCGCCAACGAGACCCTGGTCGAGCGGGTGGGTACCCGTGAGGTCGAGACCGCCCACGGCGTGTTCCAGCTCAACATCTTCCGCGACAAGCCCACCGGCCAGCCGCACCTCGCGCTGGTGCTCGGTGACCCGGCCGCGGCCGATGAAACCCTGGTGCGGGTGCACGAGCCCACCTCGGTCCTCGATCTCATCGATGTTGCGCGCGGCACCCACGCCTGGAGCGTGCAACGTTCGCTGCAGGCCATCCGGGCTCGGGGCCACGGCGTGCTGGTGATGCTCAATTGCGCGCTTGGCGCCGAGGCGGTGTTCGCGCAGTCCGATGCCATGATCCGGCTGGCGCGCGGCGATGGCTCGATGCGCCGTACCAGCAAGTTCGACCTGCGCACCTATGGCACCGGCGCGCAGATTCTCAAGGAGCTTGGCGTGCGTCGCATGCGGCTGTTGTCCGCGCCGCGCAAGCTGCCCAGCGTGGCGGGTTACGACCTGGAAATTGCCGGCTTCGAGCCCGGGGAATGAGGTGAGCGGTGAGCATTGACATCTTCGACGCCGGCACGAACGGCGAAGGCCTTCGCATCGGCGTGGTCCAGGCCCGGTTCAACGAGCCGGTGTGCGCGGCCCTGCGCGAGGCCTGCCTCGAACTGCTCATGCGTCTGGGCGTGGGCGAGGAAGACATCTTCGTCTGCACGGTGCCTGGCGCGCTCGAGATCCCGCTGGCGCTGCAGAAGCTCGCCCAGACCGGCGAGTTCGACGCCCTGGTGGCGCTGGGCGCTGTGATCCGCGGAGAGACCTATCACTTCGAGGTGGTCTCCAACGAGAGCGCGGCTGGCGTTGCGCGGGTGTCGCTCGACTTCTCCATCCCGATCGCCAACGCCATCCTCACCACCGAGGATGACGATCAGGCCATGGTCCGGGCCGCCGAGAAGGGCGCCGATGCCGCCCGCGTGGCGGTCGAGATGGCCAACCTCACGGCCTCCATCGCCTCGCTCGGCGGCGGCGCCGACGACGACGAGCACGAGGACGACTGATCCATGGCCGAGCGCCCCGCGTCCGGCCCGCCGCGTCCGGCGCAGCGCAGCGCCCGGCGCCGCTCCCGCGAGCTCGCGGTGCAGGGCCTCTACCAGTGGCTGGTCGCCCGCGAGGACGGCGGCGCGATCGAGGCGCATCTGGCCGAGGCTCCGGAGTTCGGCAAGGCCGATCGCGAGCACCTGTCGGCGCTGCTGCACGGGGTCATCCGCGATCTGTCCAGCCTGCACGAGGCCCTGGTGCCGCATCTTGACCGCACCCTGGCCGAGCTGAGCCCGGTGGAGCACGCCACCCTGCTGGTGGGTGCCTATGAACTCGCCCGGCACCCCGAGATTCCGTACCGCGTGGTCATCAACGAGGCGGTCGAGCTCGCCAAGACCTTCGGTGGCACCGACGGCTTTCGCTACGTGAACGGCGTGCTCGACCGGGTGGCGGGCCGGCTGCGGGCCACGGAGGTGGCTGCCCGGCGCCACTGATGGGCGAGTTCGAGCTCATCCGCCGGCACTTCGCCGGCGCGCCATTGCGCCGCGCTCGCCTGGGCATCGGCGATGACTGCGCCCTGCTGGGCGACCTTCCGGTGGGGGAATGCCTGGCGGTCAGCACCGACCTGCTGGTGGCCGGCCGGCACTTCTTCGCGGATGTCGACCCAGCCGCCCTGGGCTGGAAGTCGCTGGCGGTCAATCTCTCCGATCTGGCCGCCATCGGCGCCGCACCAATCGGCTTCACCCTGGCCCTGGCCCTGCCGCAGGCCGACGACCGCTGGCTGGCCGGGTTTGCCAGCGGGCTGCTCGGGCTGGCGGCCCGCCATGACTGCGAGCTGATCGGCGGCGACACCACCCGCGGGCCGCTCACCATCGGCATCACGGTGTTCGGCCATGTGCCCCCGGGGCAGGCCCTGCGCCGCGATCGCGGCCAGCCCGGCGATGACCTCTGGGTCTCGGGCCCGCTGGGCGCCGCCGCCTTCGCGGTGGCCGAGCGGCTGGCGGGCCGGCCCCTGCCCGAGGGCCATCCGGCCCGCGTCCGGCTCGAGCGGCCGGGCCCGCGCCTGCGCCTGGGCCGCGCCCTGCTGGGCCGCGCGCATGCCGCCATCGACCTCTCCGACGGGCTCTGGGGAGACCTCGGCCACCTGTGCGAGCGCTCCGGCGTCGGCGCGCGCGTCCACTGGCCGGCCGTGCCGGTCTCGCCCTCGCTGACGGGCCTGCCGCCGGAACGCCAGCGGGCGCTGGCGCTGGCCGGTGGCGACGACTACGAACTGCTCTTCAGTGCGCCGCCCGAGGCCCGTGCCGGCATCGCGGCGCTGGCCGGTGACGGCGCCGCGCCTGCCCGCATCGGCACCCTGGTGAGCACGCCGGGTATCCGGCTGCTGGATGGCGATGGGGCTACCATCGACACCGATGCCCTCCATGCGTTCGACCATTTCCGCTGACGCCATCGCCCGGCCCGGCTTCGCGTTCATGCGGCCGCGCCTGTCGCGCTGGATCGCGCTGGGCTTCGGCAGCGGCCTGGCGCCGCGCGCGCCCGGTACGGTGGGCACGCTCTGGGCCTGGGTGGCCTGGCTGGCGCTGCCGGCGCACTGGCCGGTCCCGGCCCAGGCGGCGCTGATCGCCCTCGGGCTGGCGATCGGCCCCTGGGCCTGCGCGCGTACCGCGCATGACCTTGGGGTGAAGGACCACGGCGCCATCGTCTGGGACGAGATCGTCGCCTTCTGGATCGTCCTGATGGTGCTGCCGGCGACCTTCGGCTGGCAACTGGCCGGGTTCGCCCTGTTCCGCCTGCTCGATGCCACCAAGCCGCCGCCGATCGGCTGGGCCGATCGTCGTGTGCCGGGTGGCCTGGGCGTGATGCTCGATGACCTGCTCGCCGCCTTCGTCACGCTGTTCCTCCTCGCGCTCGCGCGCGCCTGGTTCTGAGGCCATGACCCTGCCCCAAGACGCTCTCGCCGACGATGCCGCGGTGGTCGCCCTGGCCACGCGCCTGGGCCGTCTGCTCGTGCCCTCGGGCCGCATGCTCGCCACCGTCGAATCCTGCACCGGCGGGCTGATCGCCCGCGCGCTCACCGAGACCCCGGGCTCGAGCGCCTGGTTCGATCGCGGCTTCATCACCTACAGCAATCAGGCCAAGACCGATCTGGTGGGCGTGCCTGAGGCCCTGCTCGCGCAGTTCGGCGCGGTGAGCGAGCCGGTCGCGCGGGCCATGGCCGAGGGCGGCCTGACCCGCAGCGCGGCCTTCCTGACCATGTCGGTCACCGGGGTGGCCGGCCCCGGTGGCGGCAGCCCCGACAAGCCGGTGGGGCTGGTGTGCTTCGGCTGGGCCCTGCGCGGCGAGGCGGCGCAGAGCGTCACGCACCGGTTCGACGGCGATCGCGCGGCGGTGCGCCGACAGGCGGCGCTGT
>JBIKWU010000225.1:0-6520 GCA_044356115.1 Burkholderiaceae bacterium | reverse complement strand
GAGCTGCACATCCAGCGTCACGCCGATGATGCGCGGCTGCGGCACCTTCTCGTAGGGCAGCAGCGCCTTTTCGGCCGCGGCCGTCATGGCCTCTTCCTCGGGCTGCGTGACGTAGGGGTTCAGGACATTGGTGTTCCAGTAGATGAAGCCGCCCGTGCCGACGAACACGAGGCCGGCACCGAGTGCCAGCATGCCCGCCCCGCCACTCAGCCGCGCGCGCGCCTGCGGCCAGCGCTGGCGCAGCGTGCCGCCCAGCCCGCGCCGCCAGAAGGCGTGCGCCGCCACGGCCAGCAGCACCGCGAACGTGCTCCAGTAGAGCTGGAACCAGGCCTGCCCGATCCAGAAGCGCGACATGCCGCTCATGTCCGACAGCGGCACCGGCGAGGTGCCGGCGTAGTGGTAGAGGTTGTGCTCGAAGCCGGCCGTGGAAAGCGCCGTGGTGGCCACCACGTAGATCAGCATCACGCCCCAGCCGATGAACTTCTGCGGCACCAGCACCTGCACCAGCACCGAGAGCACCGCCACCTGCAGGGCTGTCACCACGGTGGGCCACAGGTACCACGCGAGGTAGCCCAGCGGCTCGAGCTGGAGGTAGCCCTTGGCCAGCTGCACCGCCATGCCGGTGAGCACCGCCACCAGCCCGGTGGCCGTGAGCACGAGCGTGATCGCGCCGATCTTGGGCACCAGGTGCGCCCAACCCGGTGCGGCAGTGGCGTCCACGATCTCGTGCATGCGCCGCTCGCGGTCGCGCCACACCAGCTCACCGGCGTAGTAGATGGCGATCAGGATCGGCATGATGTTGAAGGCGCCCTGCAGCGTCTGCACCATGAGCCGCGTGACCGGGTAGCTCGGGCTGCCGTACCACTCGTTGACGAACCAGGCCGAGCCGCCGGCGTTGAGCACCCCGATGAAGAGCAGCACGAAGAAGGCCGGGCTGCGCACGACGAACGAGGTGTCGAAGCGCGCCAGCGCGGCAAACTGTTCCCAGCGCGTGGCACGGTCGGCACGCGGCGCGGGAAGGTGTTCGAGCCCGGCCGCGGCCGGCGGCTGCGCGGCCTCGGACGTCGCAGCAGATGCGGCAGGTGCGGCAGGAGCGGCGGCCTCCTTCGCCCCCCGCTGCTCGAAGCGAAACAGCGCCGCCGCCGCCGCGAACACCGCCAGCCCCGCGGCCAGCCAGATCACCCGGTTGGCCAGGAAGATCCCCGAGAGCTCGGGCAGCTGGGTGTTGCGCTCCACCGCCGTCCAGTACTTGGTCGCCAGGCCGAGGGCCGATAAGCCGAAGGGATCGGTGAGCGCGGAGATGTCGTCGAAGCGAGGGTCGCGCAGCAGCCCGCGGGTGACGAGGAAGAGCACCAGCAGCAGCATCGCGCCCACGTAGCTCCACATCATCGAGCGCGTGACGGTGGCCAGCGCGAAGAAGGCCGCGCCCAGGATCAGGATCGTGGGCAAGGCCATCACGAAGAGTGCCCACAGATAGTGGCCCGGCACGAAGGGGCCGAGTCGCTCGGGGTCGAGCCACGGCATGAAGGAGCCCACCGCGATGCCCAGCGGCACCGCAGACATCACCAGCAGCGCGGCGGCCACCGAGCCCAGGAATCGCCCGCCGAGATAGGGCCACTTCGTGAGCCGCGTGCTGCGCAGGATCGGCGCGAAGCCCGTCTCGTCGTCGCGCAGCACGGTGCCGGCCACCAGCGCCACGACGATGAAGATCGAGAACAGGCTCATGATCCCCGTGGTCTGCAGGATCGCGTAGGGCGCGTTGATGTTCACGTTGCCGCGCGAGCCGATCTGGATCTCGTCGATCGTGGTGGCGCCGAACGTGAGCAGGAAGAAGAGGGCAAAGCCCACCCACAGCACGGGGCTGCGCAGCTGGTGGCGCCACTCGAAGGCGGCCACGGGCAGGAACAGCGAAGGCGACTTCATGGCGAACCCTCGCCTTCAGGCAGCCTGCTGCGCCGGCAGCTCGGCGCGCAGCCGATGCAGCGTGGCGAAGTAGACGTCCTCCAGGCCCGCCTCCACGGGCTCGAAGCCCTCGCCCGGGCAGCGGCCGGGCTCGTCGGACAGCACGCGGATGACGGTGCGCCCGGCCTTCAGGCGCGTGGCGATGACGGCGTGGCGCGAGCGCGCCGCCTCCAGATCGGTCTTGTCGATACCGGTCTGCCAGATGCGCCCGGCCAGGGCGGCGATGAGATCGCCTGGCGTGCCGCTTTCCACGATGCGCCCGCCCACCATGATGGCGGTGCGCGGGCACAGGTCGGTCACGTCGTCCACGATGTGGGTGGAGAGGATGACGACCACCTGCTCGCCGATGGCCGACAGCAGGTTGTTGAAGCGGTTGCGCTCCTCCGGGTCCAGCCCCGCGGTGGGCTCGTCGACGATGATCAGGCGTGGGTTGCCGATGAGCGCCTGCGCGATGCCGAAGCGCTGGCGCATGCCGCCGGAGTAGCCGGCCACCGCCTTCTTGCGCACCTCCCAGAGGTTCACCTGGCGCAGCAGCGCCTGCACGGTGTCGCGCCGCTCGCCCCGGCCGGCGATGCCCTTGAGCACCGCCAGGTGGTCCAGCAGGTCTTCGGCCGACACTCGCGGGTAGACGCCGAAATCCTGCGGCAGGTACCCGAGCGTGGCGCGCAGCGCTTCCGGCTGCGCCAGCACGTCGAGGTTCCCGAAGCGGATGCGGCCCGAGGTGGGCACCTGCAAGGGAGCCAGGCAGCGCATGAGGCTGCTCTTGCCGGCGCCGTTGGGACCCAGCAGCCCGAACATCCCGGCCGGGATGGACAGGCTCACGGCGTCGAGCGCGCGTGTGCCGTTGGGGTAGGTGTGAGAGAGGTCGTGGATGTCGAGCATGGGCGCGACGTTAGGTCCGAGCGTGGTCGGCTGTCCAGCCTGATGCGACGAAACCCCGTTTCCGGGTGACGAACAGGCGGCAACACGGCGAAGCCCCCGAAAGGCTGTATCGCCGCCGACGTGGGGAACCGACCGGTCAACTCAGCGTCCGGCGAGCCGCGGCGGGCGGGGGCCGGCGCGGGCCCAGCCACAGCACGAGGCCGCCGGCGGCCATCAGCGGGAACACGCCCCACTGCATGACAGCCACGAAGGTGTCGTTGGCACGCAGCGCGCCGGAGTACACGAAGGCTCCCATGAACGGCGAGGCCGCCAGGTGCAGGTTGCGGATGAGCTTGATCGGCAGTGGCATGGCGGGTCTCCGGAAAGGTCAGTTTGCAATCAGGGGTACGCCTCTGAGGGCCTGGAAGAAGACGAAGGCGACAAGGCCCACGTAGGCCAGCGCGGCGAACCGGACGGGAGCCTGGGCCGTGGGGCCGAAGAGCCTGCCGCAGGCCAGGGCCGCCAGCGGGATGGCGTGCATGGCATGGGTGGCGAAGAAGTGGGCGGCTCGCAGGTCGCCGCCATCCCGTGACCATCCAAACAGGAACAGGCCACCGGCATCGCTTGGCGTGCCGCCTATCCAGTGGCTACCCATGTCCGCCAGGGTCTGCGCCGTCACCAGGGTCAGCGGCAGCGTGAGGCCGAGACCCCAGACAAGACCGGTGCGCAAGGCTGCCGACAAGTCCCCGGCCGGGTGGCGGTGGATCGCCCAGGCCAGCGTCGCGCTGGCGGAGGTGAGCAGCAAGGCGGCCGCCCCCATCAGGGAGTACAGGGCAGTGGCCAGCGGCGTGGACTGGTTGAAGTGGGAGCCTGTGCCGAGAGCCGCCGCCCCGCCGATCCAGGCCAGCTCCAGCACCACGGCCACGACGACCGCGCGCTCATGCCAGCGCCACCACGGCCGCGCCCGGACCTCGGGCGATGCGAAGCGGGAAAAGGCGGCGAGCGTGAGCAGGTAGATCGCCAGCGCGGCGTGGAACTTCAGGGGCTTGATCCAGATGTTGATCCCCTGGAAGAGCCGCTCGTCGAGGGCCCAGGCACCCAGAAGCGGCAGCATCGCCAGGGCGATCAGGACGGCCAGCGGCGTGTAGCGCGGCGAGTCGGCCGCCAGTCGGGCCAGGGTGAAGGGGCCGGGCGGCGAGGCGCGCGCCTGCGTCGACGGCAGCCGCTTGCCGCTGCGGTGAGCGGCACGCAACAGCTGGAACAGCAGGTAGCCCGCCGGCCCGAACAGGAAGGTGGCCAGCAGGCAAGGCAGCAGTTGCAGGTGTGCGATGCCCTCGCGACGGGCGGTGCGCAGTTGCCACGCGCCCAGCAGAAGGTCGAAGGCGAGGTAGTGCACCCACCCCGCCAGCAGCAGCCAGCGACTCTCGAACAACTGCTCCACCGAAGCGAGGCTGTCAAAGCCACCCTGGCCCGAGCTCCAGTGGCTCAGCACGATCACCGCGTAACCCCCTGAGAGGACGAGCGGGATGGCCACGCCCCCCACCAGCCCCATCGCCCGAGGCGCCAGGGGCCCCAGGGCGAGCGCGATCCAGCCCAGCAGCGCCATCGAGTTGGCGACCTGGAACAGGGCTTCGGGACTCATCGGGTCTGCCCCCAGGCGGCCGTCACGGCTGACCCGCGCCAGGCGGTGATCTCAGGTCGAGCACGAGCCGGCCCTCGACCTGCCCCGACTCGATCAGGCGATGTGCCTCGACGGCTTCCGACATCCCACACACGCGCTGGATGCGGGGTGCGATCCGGCCGGCCTCGAGCAGGCTGAAGAGTGTCGAGAGATCGTCCTGGAACTCCTGGGGATGACGGGACCGACGTGCCGAGATGTCGTAGAAGGTGACCCGCCTGGCCCCATCCGACCGGGAGGACAGCCACTTGATCCGCAGGAAGTCAGAGGCAAAGCCGAGCCGCGCCAGCACGCCTGGCTGTGCGCGGCCGGCGCGGTAGGCGTGGCGGAACGGGGCACTGAAGCCCAGCGCGACCAGTCGCCCGCTCGGCGCGAGGCGCGCCAACACCGAGGAGAGCGCCTCTCCCCTGGCGGCATCGACGATGGCCTGGAAGCCGTTGAAATCACGCGCCAGGCGGTCCAGATTCCCGGCGGCATCGGCCTCGTCGTAGGCGACGAATGCCGCGCCCAGACCGGTCACGGCCTTCTGCCTGCGCGCCGAGGCGACACCGACCACGGGCAGCCCGAAGGCGCGGCACAGGTCGAGCGCGGCCAGGCCCACGGCGCCGCTGGCGCCGTACACCAGCACCGGATCGCCCGGGCTCACCTGGGCCTCGCGAAACAGCGCCTGGTAGGCGGTCATGTAGCTCAGGATCAGCGGCTCCGCTTGGGTCGCGTCGAGCCCTTCGGGCACCGCGACGAGCGTGGCAGCCGGGCGCACCAGATGGGTCGCGTTGCCCCCGATCTGCACCAGGTCGGCCACCTGGTCGCCGATGCGCCATCGTGTGACGCCCAGGCCCACACCGTCGATGCGGCCGACGACGTCGTAGCCAAGGGTCACAGGCAGCGTCGGCTTGAGGACCGGATAGAGGTTGCGGCGGATCAGCATGTCGGTGAAGACCAGGCTCGACGCCTCGGCCCGAATGCGCACCTCGCCTGCGGCGGGATCAGGCAGCGCCGCATCCTCCACCAGCCGGATGACCTCGGGACCGCCGAAGTCCCGGATTTCGAGTCGCCTGACCGCCATGGCAGGCCCACTCACACGGGCCGGCGCAGGGCGCGCCAGAGGAACAGGCCCCCGAGCGCCATGAACCAGAGCTGGATCGCCGTCGTGGACACCACGATCGAGACGGGCGGCGTCATGCCGAAGAGTTCGAGGGCAGGCAAGGCGACGAGGCCGCCGACCACGAGCCCCGTCAGGCCCGCCCAGGTCGGCAACTGCCTGTCGCGCAGGATCAGCAGGCTGGTCGCGATGGCCCAGATCGCGGCGAAGGCTGCGACGCCCAGCATCTCCCCGACGGCGCCGCCCCAGGCGTTGACGGCGGCTTGCACGGCCTCGATGGCCGCGCGCCCCTCCGCCGACAGGCCGGGGGCGGCATGAGCCTCGGCCAGCACGACGCTGCCGGTCAGCCAGCGAATGATGCCGATCGCACGCGCAAGCGCCGAGGCCGCAGCCGCCCCGATGGCGATGAACCCGAGCGCGCCGAGCGGGCCGCGACGGGACGCGAGGCGAACCGTCAAGACGCCCGTCACGAGGAAGAGCAGCGAGTAGCCGAGGTAAAGCCCGTATCCCAGCCGCACGCTGTCGAGCTGTTCCCGCAGAAGCGGCAACATCTTCGCAGGCGAATAGTCGAGGCTGTCGGGCCACTGGATCGCACTGCCGAGAACGGCCATGGGTGCGAAGAGGCTGAATCCCTGCACGAGCAGGACCAGCCCGGCCGCCAGAAACAGCCAGCTGGATGGGGGGTTGTCGTCGTTGGAGGGGTCACGTTGTTCCATGCGCGGCTCCGATGGGTCAAGTGGGTGCGTGATGGGCCGCTGAGCCCGGCCTTTGGCTTGATCCGGTGCGGGGCCGCTGCCTCGACGTGTCGACCGTCAACCACGCTCAGGAACTCGCCGATCCGGCGCTCCAGATCCGGGTAGTGCGGGTTGAAGGTCGCTCGGGCGCCGGCCTCGCCAGGAGAGCCGTGATCCTCCAGC
>JBIKWU010000226.1:0-6520 GCA_044356115.1 Burkholderiaceae bacterium | reverse complement strand
AAATAGCTACAATGCCGATACCCTCATTTGGCTAGCTGGAAATCCCGGCCAGAAAACACTTAAGTATCTCGAAGCACTGATCTCACGCTTGGCGAGCAAAGGCATGGATCACCTTAGTTTCAAGATAAAGAGATCGGACAGCACTTTACGCCTCAGAGTTAACAACGAAAACAAGTATATTGAGTTCCCGAGCATTTTTGATTTGCACGAGATAATGACACTGCTCGGGTATGGCATCGATGGCGCAAACATAGACCAGACTGCAGGCGAAATTCAAGTTAGTTGGTGAGCATCGCCTCAACCGGAATAAACTGTTACTCGACGCCAATATTAGCGATCGACCTCCCGGCGATTACCCTGGCCACCACGTCGACTGATCCTTTGACGAGATTCAAGACCGCCTCTGATGCGTTTCCTCTTGAGACCCACTACGCAGAGGCGTTGTTCTAGGTCGAACCGGATCCTTTTGGTAACGCGATTGCTCTCTACGCCGAACAGCATCGCCGACACGCCGTGCTCATGCCCCAACGGCGATGAAGAATCTCCTGATCAACCCTAAGCGAGTTAAGGCGAATTTGCCGCGAAGAGTTGCTTAAGCACCAGCCGACGAGCCCTAGATTGGCGTCCGGAGAATGCTTGTCCCGGCAAGGTCTCTATCGATCGACCGTTACTGCGAACGGCTAGGCCGCCGGTAAGGCGCGACAGCAGAAGGCCCCGAAAGGTCACGGATGAGGCCTTCATCAACTGTCCACCACTCTCCGACCATTGACCTGATCCGACGCCTCCTGGCGTGCCTAGCATCGATCCATCCCGATCGATCTGCTTTGCCCGCCCATGTACCTGTCCCGATCCCTGCGATCCGCCGCCCAGGCACTGCTTGGCGCAAGCGCGCTTCTCGCGAGTGACAGCGCCCAGCCTTGCTGGGAGGACGCCGCAAGACGCCATGGCGTGAGCCCGGAGCTGCTCGTTGCGATTGCCCGCACCGAGTCCTCGCTGAACCCCGTTGCGATCGGCCGCAATACCAACGGCAGCCGTGACATCGGGCTGATGCAGATCAACTCCGCCTGGCTGCCCACCCTTTCCCGTCACGGCATCGGCGAGTCGGAACTGCTCGACCCCTGCACCAACATCCATGTAGGCGCCTGGATCCTCGCGGACAACTTCCGACGCCTGGGCCACACCTGGGAGGCGGTCGGCGCCTACAACGCCTCGAGCCCGTCTGCCCGCGAGCGATACATCGCGCGCATTCGCCGTGCCCTCGCCCATCGCTGAGTCCCGGGCCGCCCTTCGGTTTTCCCACCCACCCACGGAGTCATCCATGCCCCTGATGCACCGTCGCGCGCAGACCGTCACCGCTGCCCTCGCCCTGCTCCTGCTCGCCGAACCCGCACTTGCCGGCACCACCGGCACCGAGTTCCAGACCATGTACACGACCCTCATGAACTGGGCCACCGGCTTTCTGGGGAAGTCGATCGCGATCGCGGCCTTCCTGCTCGGTGCCGGGATCGGGATCGCGCGGTCCTCGCCGGTGCCTGCCCTCAGTGGCGTGGTCTTCGCGCTCTTCATGGTCTACGTGCCGACCATCATCGGCGCGATCATGACCGCAGTGGTCTGAGTCGCGCGCCATGGGCGAGAGCTGGTACGACATTCCGCGCCGCCTGAACGACCCACCCCGGCTCTTCTGGTGGGACATGGACGTGGCGATGATTGTCCTGGGCGCGGCGCTCGCGGGGATGGTCATCGGCTTTCTGCTCACAGGATGCCTGGCCGGACTACTGAGCGCGCACCTCTATGCCAGGCTCAAGAGCGGCCGGCACCCGGCCTACGCGCTGCACCTGCTCTACTGGCACCTGCCAGCGTTCATGACGGGGCTGCGCCGCACGCCGCCCTCCCACCAGCGTGAGTGGCACGGATGAGGCTGGCATGGCTGCACGCCGATCTTGCCGGCGCCAGGCGCGCGGCGCTGTTGCTCGCTGGCCTGCTCGCCGCCTCGATGCTCGCCAACCTCGCGCTGGCCGTGCTCGCAACGCAGCTTGCCCAGCGCGAACGGGTGGTGCTTGTGCCACCCACCATCAGCAAGACCTTCTGGCTGGACGAAGCACGCGTCTCGCCGGAGTACCTGGAGCAGATGGGCTGGTTTCTTGCCCAACTCGTGCTCAACGTCACGCCGCAAAGCGTCGATCAGCAGGCCCGGGTGCTGCTGCAGTACGCCGCACCGCAGAACCAAGGACTGCTGCGCGCACAGCTCACCGCCGCCGCCCAGCGCTTACGGCGCGACGGGGCCTCGACCCTCTTCAGCGTGCAGGAGATCGCCGTGGACGAGCAAGGCCAGCGGGTCGGCCTGCGCGGTCAGCTCGCGACCTTCATCGGCGAGCGCCGGGTCTCCGAACATGCCCGCGGCTACGCGATCGACATGCATTACGCCGCCGGACGCATCCACATCAAGGCATTCCGGGAGACGAACCCCAATGACCCCCTCGAACTGCAGGCTGCTGCTGGTGGCGATGCTCAGCCTGCTCGCTGACCCGGCGCCCGCGCTCCAGGTGATCGATGCGCGCGACGGCGAGACGGTGCTTGCCAAGGTCTCGCGCAAGGATCTCACCCGGGTGAGCGTGGAGCGCGGGCGCATCCGGCGCGTCACCGCAAGCGGCGGCGATCTCCTGATCGAGCGCGACGAGGAGCGCGGCGAGATCTTTCTGCGGCCGGCTCAGCCCGACGCCCACCGCCCGATCCAGCTCTTCGTGGGCACGGATCGCGGCACGCTCGGACTGCTGCTCCAGCCAGTCGATGTGCCCGGCGACACGCTGCTGCTGCGCCTGCCGCCCGCCCCCGGGGCGGCACGCCCCGAGCGCAGCGCCCGCCATGTGCGGGCGCTCAAGGACCTTCTGCTCGTCATGGCCCAGGACGCAGCCCCCGAGGACATGGAGGTGCTCGATTCGGGCGCCAGGATGTCCCTGTGGAGTGGCACCCAGCTCAGCCTGCAGCGGGTGTGGCTTGGCCAGGGCCTCGCGGGCGAGCGCTTCGTGCTCACCAACATCGGCACCGAACCGATCCTGCTTGCCGAGCGTCAGTTCCTGCGTCCCGGCGTGATGGCGGTCAGCATCGAGCAGCCGAAGCTGCCGCCCGGCCAGAGCACCGCGCTCTTTCTGATCCGGGAGCGCCGCGGCGATGAGTGAGGCCGACCAGCCAGCCCGCGGCACCGCGCGCAACCGGGCCTCCCGTCTGCTCGCCACCATCCCGGTGCGCCAGCGCCAGTACCTCCTGCTTGGCTCGGTATGCGTCGCGGTGCTGGCGGCTGCGGCCGCGGCCCTGGCGCTCGCGCCCGAGCCGTCGGTCTCTGCCGGCAGCCCACGCCCCACGACCACCCGCCTGATCGCCCCGGGCGCCCAGGTGGATCCCCAGGATGCCTGGCGAGGACAGGCTGATGCCCAGTTGCGCGCGATCGAGGAGCGCTCGCGCGGGCTCGCACAGCGCAACACCGAACTCGAAGGCCAGAGCCGGGAACTGCTGGAGCGGCTGCGCCGCCTGGAGACCGGCACCCTCACCCCGGTGCCGCCGCCCCCGGTGGCAGTACCGGCCGCCCGGCCCGCGTTCGGACCGGATCGGATGGACCCGATCCCCGCACCGCTTCCAAGCCTGCCACCGGCGCTGCCCGCGTCCGCCTCTCCACAACGACTGCCGCCGATACCGCAGGCCTCGGGCGGTACCGCGATCGCCGCGCCCTCCACCGCCCCAGCGGTGGCCTCCAGCGGCGCCATCCTCGCGCTCACCCTCAACGATGGCCCTCGACCGGCCAATACCAGTGCCCAGGCTGCCGGCACCCCCGCCGCGCGCGAGGCCGCCGGGCGCTATCTTCCCGGCGGCTCCTTCACCCGGGCGCTGTTGCTGGGCGGCCTCGACGCGCCCACCGGCGGACAGGCCCAGCAGAACCCCCAGCCCGTGCTTCTAAAGCTCACCGATCACGCGGTGCTGCCCAACCGCTTCCGCGGACGGGTGCGCGAGTGCTTCGTGGTGGGGGCGGGCTATGGCGATGTCAGCGCCGAGCGGGCCTACATCCGCACCGAGACCCTGTCGTGCGTGGCGCGCGACGGCAGCGCGTTAGAAGTCCCGATCCGCGGCTATGTCGCGGGCGAGGACGGCAAGGCCGGCATGCGCGGGCGGCTGGTCTCCAAGCAGGGACAACTGCTTGCCAACGCGCTGCTTGCCGGCGTCGTGGGCGGCCTTGGCAACGCCCTCCAGCAAAGCGCGATGACGCTCTCCGTCTCGCCCCTGGGCACCACCGGCGCGGTCGCCCCCGGGCGCCAGCTCGAGGCTGGCATGGGCACGGGCGTGGGCCGCGCGCTCGATCGCCTTGCCCAGTACTACATCAGCCTCGCCGAGAAGGTCTTCCCGGTGATCGAGGTCGATGCCGGACGCACCGTCGACGTGGTGCTCACCCAGGGGGTGGTGCTCCCCGGCGATGCCGGCCACGGCGCAGGCGACCCGGATGGTTTCCAGCGGCTGCAGGAGCGCAACCGCCCCCAGGGAGGCAGACCCGATGACGATGACTGACACGACACGCGCGGCGTGGCGGGGCGCGGCCACCGCAGCCGCACTCGCCTGCACCCTGATCGTTCGCAGCACGTGCGCTGCGGGGTCCACAGCCGCTCCTGCGACCGGCGCACCTGACCCCACGGCCGAGGCCACCGGCGCGCTGGCCCGCGTCCTGCAGCAGGCCTACCCCGCCAGTCGCTTCGGGGCGGTCCAGGCCACCCCCTGGCCGGGCGTCTTCGAGGTGATGGTGGGCTCGCGGCCGGCTTATGTGGATGCAAGCGGCCGGTACTTCCTCTTCGGCAGCCTCTACGACATGCACACCCAGCGTGATCTGAGCGCCGAGCGGCGCGCGGTGTCCGCCCCGATCGACTTCGATGCCCTGCCCCTGCGAGATGCCATCCGCGAGGTCCGAGGCTCGGGCAGCCGACGCCTGGCGGTCTTCAGCGACCCGGACTGCGGCCACTGCCGGCGCCTGGAGGCGGCCCTGCGCGAACTGTCTGACGTCACGATCCACACCTTCATCGTGCCGATCATCGGCGCGCGCGACGGTGTCCACGCCGGGGCGATCGCAGCCTGGTGCGCACAAGATCAAGCCGGTGCGTGGCGCCGGCTGATGACAGCGCCTGCGGGATCAGCCGCCAGCGGCCGCGCCGGCGCGGGCTGCGAGTATCCCCTGCAGCGCAATCTCGCGCTCGCCCGCAGCCTGGGGCTGGCCGGCACGCCCACGCTGGTGGCAGCCGATGGCCGCACGCTCGCCGGGGCCGCAAGCGCGCCGGAGATCCACGCTTGGCTCGAGGCCGGCACACCCCAGGCCCGAGCCGGCGGTGCCGCCCGCAAGGGGCAGCCATGAGCCCCCGCCTGCGCACGAGTCAGCCGCCTGCCGCCAGGCTGCTCGCCCTGATCGGCGCAGCAGCGCTGCTGTCGGGATGCGCGTCCACCCTGGACGGGCTGGGCGGGCGCGATCGCTACGGCTGCGGCCTGCCGGAAGGCGCGACCTGCGCACCGGTGTCCGCGGTGCATGCGACGAGTCTGCGCGCCGGCACGCCCGCGCCCGGGTTGCCCGCCGGCGCCCCTGCCGTGAGCGGCGCGCTCGGCGTCACCGACCGGCCCCCGCTCGCCAACACCGACACGGGCGAGATCACGCCGGCCAGTCTTCGTGCCGCGCCCCGGGTCCTGCGCCTGTGGGTAGCGCCCTGGGAGGACGCCGACGGCGATCTGCACGAGTCCACGCTCGTGCATGTGGTGGTCGATCACGGTCGCTGGCTGATCGAGCGGATCCATCCTGCCACGCAGCGCAGCGCGAACCCGGTTCGCCCGCCCCTGCCCCGCGCGCCGGGCAGCGGCCCGGGCAGCGCCTCGCCGGCGCCAGGCCCGGCAACGCCAGCGGCCGCGAGCGCGGCCAGCATGGGGCGCTGACGATGCTCGCCGGACTGCTTGCCGATCTGCAGCGTCTCCTGGGCGAGGCCCGCACAGAGGATCTCACCGCCCGTGCAGAGCCCACCCGCCCGCCGTTGCCCGAGGCACGGCTGTCGGCATGGCTGCCCTATCGCGCCTGGCTTGCCGAGCGTCAGGTCTTCGTGAACCAGGACGGCATCGGCTTCTGCCTCGAATTGCGTCCGCAGTCGGGCGCCAACGAGGAGATGGCGCGGGTGCTGGGCGCGCTCTATGCCGGCGCCCCGGCCGGGGCCGGCCTGCAACTGCACCTCTATGCGAGCCCGGCGATCCGGCCGCTGCTTGCCCGCTATGGCGGGCTGCGAGTCCCGGATCCGCAAGTGCCCGAGTTCGACGAGCGCGGTCGCGGCGGGCGCCACCGCAACCTGCATCGCACCATGGCGCGCCGCCGGGTGGCGCACTGCCTGATCGCTGCACGGGTCTCGCCCCTGGGCGCGCAGGCCTATCTCTTTCGGCACTACCGCCTGGTGCTCAGCGTGAGCCTGCCCGGCGGCCCCGAGAACCTGGGTCGGCTCGACGAGTTGCTGCTGATGCG
>JBIKWU010000032.1:0-21051 GCA_044356115.1 Burkholderiaceae bacterium | reverse complement strand
CGGTCTCGTAGAGGGCCCGCGCCGACTGCTCGGTGCGATTGCTTTCGAACTGCGAGATGTCGGCACCCGAGACGAAGGCCCGATCACCGTCGCCCTCGAGCACGATCACGCGGATCGCAGGATCGTCATCGAGTTCGGCGATCGCCGGCGGCAGCGCCTGCCACATCGACAGGCTCATGGCGTTGAACTTCGCCGGATTGGACAGGACGACGGTGCCGACCGCCCCCTGGCGGCGGATGATGACTTCGGGCATGGACACTCCGGGAGCGATCAGGATCGGAGGATTCTGGCACGGCGCTGGTGCAGGGCCGTTCCGCTGCGCGGCGCATGCCACGTCCTGGTGCGCGGTCGCGAACCTGCTTGGCGCGCGTCGCGCCCTGGCCGACAATGCCAGCATCATGAAGCGCAGCACGCTCTACAGCGCGCGAGGCGGGCCGCGCCGGCCGCCCGTCCCAGGCCTGCCAGGCACTCGCCGCTCATCGGCGGCCGCGGCGGCCGGCGCGCAGGCGGTCACGGCGTCAGTCCCGGCGCCTGCCACGGCTGCGCCGCCGGCGACGGCGCCTGCCGCGCGCTCGCGCCTGCGGCGCCTGTGGCAGCGTCTGCGCACCCCGGGCGCCGCGGCCGCCGGGGCCTTGCTGATCGCACTGGGTGCCCTCGGCCTGTCCCTGCAGACCCGGCTCACGCCCGCGGCCGATCCGCTGGCCGGCGAGGCCTTCCAGGAAGCCATGGCCCGGGGCCTCGAGAAGCTCACCCTGCCGTCGCAGGCGGCACGCGCCCAGGAGGTGATCCGACCCTCGGTGGTGCTGGTGGAGGCCACCCGCGAGCCGCGCGCCGCGAAACCGCCGGACCGCAAGCCGGGGGCGGGCGCGCCGCAGGCCCAGGATGACGAAGGTCGTGGCCCGGGAACGCAGGTGGGCACCGGCGTGGTCATCGTCGACAAGGGCATCATCCTCACCAATCTGCATGTGGTCGAGGGCGCCAGCGCGATCCGGGTGACCTTCTTCGACGGCACCCAGGGCGAAGCGCGGGTGATCGGCAGCCAGCCCGAGAACGATCTCGCGGTGCTGCAGGCGCTCACCATTCCCGACGACCTGGTCGCGGCCTCGTTGCGCTCCAGTGCCGACCTGGCCGTGGGCGACCTGGTGGTCGCGGTGGGTTTCCCCTTCGGCATCGGGCCGTCCACCTCCGCCGGCGTGGTCTCGGGGCTGAAACGCGAGCACGCAGGCAACGAGGGCGGACAGCCCATCCGCAATCTCATCCAGTTCGACGCCGCGGCCAACCCGGGCAACTCCGGCGGCCCGCTGGTCAATGCCGAGGGCGAGGTGGTGGGCGTGGTCACCGGCATCCTCAGCCCCGGCCGTCAGCGCACCTTCATCGGCATCGCCTTCGCGGTACCGATCGAGACCGCGGCCGGCGCGGCGGGGGTACCTCCCTTCTGATCCTCAACCGCGCGTGGCGCGCGAACCCTTTGAAGGCCTGGCATGGACGACCCATCCGCATCGGCGGCAGACAGCGCAGCGCTGCTCGAGCGCATCCTCTACGAAGTGAAGAAGGTCGTCGTCGGCCAGGACCAGTTTCTCGAGCGCATGATGGTCGCGCTCCTTGCCCAGGGGCACCTGCTGGTGGAAGGCGTGCCAGGGCTGGCCAAGACGCTCACGGTGCGCACGCTGGCCAGCGCGATCCAGGGCGGATTCGGACGCATCCAGTTCACGCCCGACCTGGTCCCGGCCGATCTGGTGGGCACCCGCATCTACAACCAGCGCACCGGCGAGTTCAGCACCGCGCTCGGTCCGGTGTTCACCAACCTGCTGCTGGCCGACGAGATCAACCGTGCGCCAGCCAAGGTGCAAAGCGCGCTGCTCGAGGTGATGCAGGAGCGGCAGGTGACCATCGCCGGCCAGACCCATCGGGTGGGCGAACCCTTCCTGGTGATGGCCACCCAGAACCCCATCGAGACCGAGGGCACCTATCCGCTGCCCGAGGCGCAGGTCGACCGGTTCATGATGAAGGTGCTGGTCGGCTACCCCCGCGAGGAGGAGGAGTTCGTCATCGTCGAGCGGGTCACCAGTGCGCCGGTGGCGGTGCAGCCGGTGGCCACCACCGCGCAGCTCGCGGCCTTGCAGGCGCGCTGCCGACGCGGCTTCGTCGACCCCATGATCATGCAGTACGCGGTGCGCCTGGTGGGCGGCACCCGTGATCCGGCGCGCTGCGGGCTCGAGGAGCTCTCACGCTTCATCACCTTCGGCGCGAGCCCGCGTGCGTCCATCGGCCTCGTGGAGGCGGCCCGCGCGCTGGCCTTCCTGCGCGGGCGCGACTACGTGTTCCCGCAGGATCTGGTCGATGTCGCCCCCGATGTCCTGCGCCATCGTCTCGCACTCTCCTACGAGGCCCTGGCCGAGGGCGTCACCGCCGACCACCTCATCGCGCGCCTGCTCGAGAAGCTGCCGCCGCCGGCCAGACCGCTCCAGCCCGTGAGCCATGCCGCGCCTGCCGGCTGAGCGTCTGCTGCGCCGCCTCGAGTGGACCTCGCTGCGGCGGCTCGACGGCCTGCTGCAGGGAGACTACCGCACGCTGATGCGCGGCAGCGGCCTTGATCTGGCTGACCTGCGCGAATACCAGTACCGCGACGACGTCCGTCGCATCGACTGGAATGCCACCGCGCGCCTCGCACAGCCCCATGTGCGCGACGACCTCGAAGACCGCGAGCTCGGCGCCTGGTTCGTGCTCGATCTGAGCCCGTCGGTCGACTTCGGCTCGGGTCTGGTCACCAAGCGGCAGGCAGCCGCGGCGCTGTGCGGCCTGTTCGGGCTGCTGCTGCTGCGCCATGGCAACCGCTTCGGCGCGATCCGTGCCGATGCCGTGCGCCGTGAGGTGCTGCCGGCCCGCAGCGGTCGCCCGCACCTCATGCGCCTGATGGACTGGATCGACCAGCCCCCCGCGGCCAAGGCGCCACCGCGGCTCGGGCCGAGCGGTCTCACCGATCTCGGCGCGCTGCTCGGCGCGGCCGGCGGCATCGCCCGGCGGCGCTCGCTGGTGGTCGTGCTCTCGGATTTCATCAGCACGCCGGGCTGGCAGCCGGCGCTGGCCCGGTTGTCCCTGCGCCACGATGTGCTGGCCGTTCGCCTGGTCGACCCGGTGGAGCGGGCCCTGCCAGACCTCGGCCTGGTTCCCATGCAGGACGCCGAGACAGGTGACTGGATGATGGTCGATACGCATGATCCCGACTGGCGAGCCCGTCACGACGCGCTGGCCCGCGAGCGCGAGGAAGGACTGCGGGGCGATCTCGCCGCGGCCGGGGTCGATGCCATGGAGCTCGGCACCGACGAGGACCCCGGCGAGGCACTTGGCGCGCTGCTGCAATTGCGTCGCCTGCAGGCGCGCCTGCGCGCGGGCGCGGCCTCGGCGGTGGCCGCGGCGGCCCGGGCCTGAGACCGGCGATGCGCTTCCTCTGGCCGCAGTTGCTGCCGCTGCTGGTGCTGGTGCCGCTGGCGCTGCTTGCCTACTGGTGGCTGCTGCGGCGACGCGCCCGCCTCGCCGTCCGGGTGGCCAGCCTGAGCCTGATCCGCGAGGCCGGCCGGCATCTGCCGCGCTGGCGTCGGCATCTGCCCGCCGCCCTGTGGCTCGCCGGGCTCACGGCGGCACTGCTCGCCTGCGCCCGCCCGCAGGCCGTGATCTCGGTGCCGGCACTCGATCGCACGGTGATCCTGGCCTTCGATGTTTCGGGCAGCATGCGGGCCAGGGACATCCCGCCTTCGCGCATCGCCGCGGCCCAGGCCGCCGCGCGCGAATTCATCCGTGACCTGCCAAGCACCACCCGGGTGGGCATCGTGAGCTTTGCCGCCTCGGCCTCGGTGGCGCAAGCCCCCACCACCGATCGCGACGACCTGCTCGCGGCGATCGAACGCTTCCAGCTCCAGAAGGGCACCGCGGCCGGCACGGCCATCCTGGTCTCGCTGCAGCTGATCCTGCCCGACTTCGAGTACGACCTGCAGAGTGCCGACCTGCGCAAGCGGCCGCGACCGCCCGGCCAGGAACCGGCCACGGGTGCGCCCGCGAAGCCGCCGGCCGATCCGGTGGAACCGGGCTCCCACAAGGGCGCGGCGATCATCCTGCTCACCGACGGCCAGTCGAACATCGGCGCCGACCCGGTTGCCGCGGCCCGCCTCGCCGCCGAGCGCGGCGTGCGGGTGCATGCGGTGGGCGTGGGCACGGCGGCCGGCGAACTCCTCAATGCCGAAGGCTGGTCGATGCGGGTGCGGCTCGACGAGGCACCGCTGCGTCAGCTCGCCGACCTCACCCGCGGCAGCTATTTCCCGGCGGCGGGCGCGTCCGAGCTGCGCGAGGCGTATCGCGGCCTGGGCTCGCGGCTGGCCTTCGAGCGCCGTGAGACCGAGGTCTCGGCCGTCTTCGCCGGTATGGCCGCGGCCTGCTTCCTGCTCGCCGCCGGCCTTTCGGCCTGGTGGCTCGGACGCTGGCGCTGAACCCGCGGGGCGTCCGATTCCGCGGTTTCGGAGCTTTGACCGTCTGCGCGATTTTTGGGACGATGCGCGCGCCGCGCGCACGCAGCCTGCCGGCCGGGTTCTCGCCCGCCCATCGATCAATGAGCGTTTCTCGTTTCTCACATTCTTCCAGGAGTCCCCGCATGAACATGACGCGCTTGCGTCCCTCGCTCAAGGCCCTCGCGCTGGCCATCGGCCTGATCGGTGCGGTCGCGCCCATGCCCCAGGCCACCGCCCAGAACGCTGCCAAGGGCGCGCCCGCGCCCCAGGTCCGCATCTCCGACGGGGTCGTCAAGATCGGCCTGCTCAACGACATGAACAGCCTCTACGCCGATCTCACCGGCCAGGGAACGGTGGAAGCGGTGAAGCTGGCGGTCGAGGATTTCGGCGGCAAGGTGCACGGCATGCCGATCGAGATCGTGTTCGCCGACCACCAAAACAAGGCCGACCTGGCCGCGGCCAAGGCGCGCGAATGGTTCGACTCGCAGAAGGTCGACATCCTGGGTGACGTGGGCGCCTCGGCCACCGCGCTGGCGGCTTCCGAGGTGGCCAAGCAGCGCAACAAGCTCGCCCTGCTGTCCGGTCCGGGCACCAGCCGCCTCACCAACGAGAACTGCAACGCGGTCACGGTGCATTACGCCTGGGATACCTATGCCCTGGCGGCGGTGGTCGGTCGCGGCGCGGTCAAGGCCGGGGGTGACACCTGGTTCTTCCTGACCGCGGATTACGCGTTCGGGCAATCCCTGGAGAAGGACACCACCGACGTCGTCAAGGCCGAAGGCGGCAAGGTGCTCGGCAGCGTGCGTCACCCGCTGAACACCAACGACTTTTCCTCGTTCATGCTGCAGGCGCAGTCGTCCAAGGCCAAGATCATCGGGCTGGCCAATGCCGGCGGGGACACGGTCAACGCCATCAAGGCGGCCAACGAGTTCGGCCTGACCAAGAATCAGAAGCTCGCCGGCCTGCTGCTGTTCATCAACGACGTGCATTCGCTGGGTCTGCCGGTCACCCAGGGCATGCAACTCGCGTCGGCGTTCTACTGGGACATGAACGACGAGACCCGCAAGTGGTCGCGTCGCTTCTTCGAGCGCATGAAGAAGATGCCCAACATGCTGCAGGCCGGGGCCTATTCATCGACCCTGCACTACCTGAAGGCGGTCAAGGCCACGGGCACCGACGACACCGACACCGTCAACAAGTGGATGCGCGCCAACCCGATCAACGACATGTTCGTGAAGAACGGCCGCATCCGCGAAGACGGCCGGATGATGCGCGAGATGTACCTGTTCGAGGTCAAGGCCCCGTCCGAGTCGAAGTACCCCTGGGATTACTTCAAGCTCAAGGCCACCGTGCCGGCCGACAAGGCCTTCCGGCCGCTCACCGAAAGCACCTGCTCGCTGGTCAAGAAGTAACCCGTCCCGCCGGCGGCCGCGCCGGCGCCGGTGGCCGGGCCTGGGGGCCGATGCCTCAGGCCGGCCCGGGCCCCAGGGTGGAGGCGCGCAGGCTCGGCATCGACTGCGCGCGCTTGCCCAGCCACCAGCCGTACGGATCGGGCACCATCGCGAAGCCCGGATCCACCCCCATCTTCTGGGCCGCGTCCATCGCCCAGTTCGGGTTGTAGAGCATCTCGCGCGCGAGCGCGACCAGATCGGCGTCTCCGGACTGCAGGATCGCCTCGGCCTGGTCATGGTGCACGATCAGGCCCACGGCCATGCTGCTCATGCCGGCCTCGCGCCGGATCGCGCGGGCGAACGGCACCTGGTAGCCATAGCCGATCGGGGCGCTGCTCACCGGCCGGGCCAGGATGCCACCGGCGCTGCAGTCCACCATGTCGACGCCGCAGTCCTTGAGTTCACGGGCCAGGGCCACGCTCTCGGCCGGGCCCCAGCCGGCGTCGTCATCGACCGACAGCCGCATGAAGAGCGGCTTTTCCTCGGGCCAGGCGGCGCGCACCCGCCGGGCCACGGCCAGCGCGAAGCGCATGCGGTTGGCCAGGCTGCCGCCGTACTCGTCGGTGCGCTGGTTGGCCACTGGCGAGAGGAACTGGTGGATCAGGAAGCCGTGGGCGCCGTGGATCTCGACCATGTCGAAGCCCGCGGTGTTCGCCCGCTCGGCAGCGCGGCCGAAGGCCTCGATCACCGCCTCGATCTCGTCGCGACCCAGCGCGCGTGGCACCGGGCTGCGCTCGTCGGCGGGCAGGGCGCTGGGCGCCACCAGTTCCCAGGCGTCCCAGTCGTCGATACCGGGGTTGACGGTCAGCGGCTTGCCGCCTTCCCAGGGCCGGCCCACCCGGGACTTGCGCCCGGAATGGCCGATCTGGATGCCGCAGGCCGAGCCGCACTGATGCACCAGATCGACAATGCGGGCCAGGGGCGCGATGAAGGCGTCGTCCCACAGCCCGAGATCACCGACCGTGCCGCAGCCGCGGCGCTCGGCCTTGGTCGACTCGATGATCACCAGGCCCGCGCCGCCGGCGGCATAGCGGCCGGCATTCATGAGGTGCCAGTCGGTGGGGAAGCCCTTGACCGCGGAATACTGGTGCATGGGCGCCACCACCACCCGGTTCTTCAGGGTGAGCTGGCGCAGGGTGATCGGGGTGAAGAGCAGAGGCAGGCTCATCGGGAGCTCCTTGGGGGCGGGTGGGCGAACGCGGCCCGGCGATTCTAGGCGCTGCCGCGCGCCCGAGGGCGGCAGCGGTCGGTCCAGCGCTCGGGCGCCGCCGGGGAACGGAACCGCGGGGCGCTTCGCTCGACATTCCGGACCGGGGCTTGCGACGCGGGCCGGGCGCAGCGAGGACACTGGCGGCGCGCCGGGCGCGCGCCCCTGTTCCCTCGGAGAATGTCCATGAACGACCTCATCGACCAGGCAGCCGCCATCGCGGCCATCCTGAAAGCCCGCGGCCAGACGCTGTCCGTGTCCGAATCCTCCACCGGCGGGCTGATCTCGGCCAGCCTGCTCGCGGTGCCAGGGGCGTCTGCCTATTATCTGGGCGGCGCGGTGGTGTACACCCGACGCGCCCGCGCGCTGCTGAGCGGCATTCCCGCCGAGGCGATGACCGGCATCCGCTCGGCCAGCGAACCGTATGCCGCGTTGCTGGCCCGCACCTCGCGCGAGCGCTTCCAGGGCACCTGGGCACTCGCCGAGACCGGCGCCACCGGGCCGAGCGGCAATGCCTACGGCGATGCGCCAGGCCACAGCTGCATCGCCATCAGCGGCCCGATCGAACGGGTGATCACGCTGGAGACCGGCAGCGCCGACCGGGTCGGCAACATGCGGGCCTTCGCGGCCGCCGCGCTCGACCTGCTTGCCGATGCGCTGGCGAAGAGCGCGCCCTGAGGCACCGCGGTCGACCTGAGGAAGCTGCCGCGGCCGGGGTCAGGAGGCCGTTGCGGCCTGGCTCAGAAAGCCGCTGCGGCCGGCCTTACGAGGCGTCGGACTCGTTCCACCAGGGATAGTTCGACGGCATGTCGGTGGAGACCTTGCCGGGAAAGTTCGGCTTGCGCTTTTCCAGGAAGGCCTTCACCCCCTCGGTGACATCAGCGCTGCGGCCCAGTTCGCGCGACATGGGGACATCCACCTCGCGCACGCGCAGGGGATCGGGCTCGGAGCTGAAGCGCCAGAGCAGCTGTCGGGTGAGGGCGATCGACACCGGCGCGGTCTCTTCCACGATCTCGCGCGCGATCTCGCGGGCGCGCGGCAGCAGGTCGTCGGGGGGCACCACCTCGCTCACCAGCCCGCCGCGCAGCACTTCGTCGGCGTTGAGCAGCCGCCCCGAGTAGCACCAGCGCAGAGCCTGCTGCAGGCCGACCAGCCGCGGCAGGAACCACGCGCTGCCGGCCTCGGGCACGAGGCCACGACGGGCGAACACGAAGCCCACCCGCGCGTTGCTCGCGGCGATCCGGATGTCCATGGGCAGGGTGACGGTGATGCCCACGCCCACGGCCGCGCCGTTCAGCGCGGCGATCGAGGGCTTGCGGCAACGGTAGATGCTGTCGATGAAGCTCGGTTCGGGGGCCTTGCGCGCGGCCGGCTGGGTGTCGGGGCCGCCACCGAACATCACCGAGGCGCCTTCCCCGAAACTGGTGGCGCCCCCGGAAATGTCGGCCCCGGCGCAGAAGGCCTTGCCCGCACCCGTGACGATCACCACTCGCACCTCGTCGTCCCGATCGGCGCGGTCGAAGGCCTCGGCGATCTCGCGCCCCATCTGCGCGGTGTAGGCATTGAGCTTGTCGGGACGGTTCAGCGTGATGGTGAGGATCGAATTCTCGATCTCGCAGCGGATGTGCTCGGGCATGGGGCTCTCGTGTCTCGGGGGCGGGGTGGAGCGGCCCCAGGGCGCAAAGCCGGTGAAGCCGATCCTGGCATCACGATGCGCCGCGCGGGGCTGGCTGTCGATGCGTGGCGTTCCGCTCGGTCAGGATCGGCTCGCCCGCAATGCCAATCCTGGAAACAGGGGAAACCAAACGGCTTGCATGAAGCCCGCATAGTCTGCGACCGTTGCGGCGGCGCGCAGTGCAGACCCGGGAAAACCGGGCGAAGCCGACCCGCGATCACCAGGAGACCGTACATGATCCCACCGCGAACGGCACCAGCGGCCGACTTCGCTCAGGCAGCGGCGTGCCCCATCCGGGGCTTGGCCGGCAATCCCGGACATCGGCTGCCATCGGTGTTCGGCCTCGTGCATCGCGTGCCTGGCCAGCGAGGCCAGCGCTGCCGGCTCCCGGTTTCCGCGTACGGCTGACGCCGGCGTTCCAACCCTTTCCAACCCGCTCCTACCCATCTCCGACAGGGAGTCTCGATGCAGGCCGCCAGGCAGTTCCTCAAGTGGTTGTGGCGCATAGAAGCCACGGTGTGTGTTCTCACGTTCTCCCTGACGGCGCTGGCGCTGATGGCCGACGTGCTCGCCCGCGAGTTCTTCGGCAACGGCATCTTCGGCGCGCAACGTTTCGCGGTCTGGACCACGGCCATCGCCGGTCTGCTGGGCTTCGCGCTGGTCACCGCCGAAAACGGCCACCTGCGTCCGCAGTTCGCTGACAAGTGGCTGCCGCGGGCCCTCGACCCGCACATGGACCGCATCGGCGACATCCTCTCCATGCTGATCTGCGTGGTCCTCGGCTGGTACGCGGTGGGCTTCGTGCAGAGTTCGGCGGCGCTGGGTGAGCGCGGCATGGCCATTCCGATCAAGGTGTGGCCGATTCAACTCGTGCTGCCCTGGATGTTTTTCTCGTCGGCGATCCGCCATGCGGCGTTCGCCATCTGGCCCGCCCTGCGGCCCGAACCCAAAGGGGAGTCGCACTGATGGCCTGGATCATCCTTCTTCTGCTGGTGATGGTGCTGCTGCTGCTGCGCCAGAGCCTGGTGCTGGTGCTGGCCGTGGCCACCGCCTACGTGCACCTGTTCATCGCCAAGAGCCAGGTGGAGTTCCTGATCCAGGACTTCTGGTTCACGGTCGATCGCGAGGTGCTGCTGTCAATCCCGCTGTTCATGCTGGCCGGCAACATCATGTCGCGCGGCTCGATCGCCCGGCGCCTGATCGACTTCATGCAGGTGTTCACCTCGCCGCTGCCCGGCGGCATGGGCATCGCCTGCGTGCTGTCGTGCGCGGCGTTCGCGGCCATCAATGGCTCGTCGATCGTGACCATGCTGGCCATCGGCTCGATCATGTACCCGGCCCTGCTGGCGCGCGGTTATGACAAGAACTACGCGCTCGGCTCGGTGGCCTCGGCGGGCACGCTGGGCATCATCATCCCGCCCTCGATCCCGCTGATCCTGTACGGCATCATGACCGAGCGCAACATCGCCGAGCTCTTCGTGGCCGGCGTGGGCCCGGGGCTGCTGCTCACGCTGATGTTCATCACCTATGCGGTGATCATCAACTTCAACAAGGAGCGCACCAAGTTCAGTCTGCAGGAGGCCATCCGCTCGTTCTTCGGGGGGGCCTTCGCGCTGCTGCTGCCGCTGATCATGATCGGCGGCATCTACATCGGCTGGTTCAGTCCCACCGAGTCGGCGGCGGTGGCGCTGGTGTACGCGCTCTTCATCGAGTTCTTCGTGCACCGCGAAGAGAACGCGAAGGATGCGCCGGCTGGCGCGGGCTTCGTCGGCAAGGTGCTGCACTACCTGGGCACCCGGCAGATGAAGCCGCGGCACCTGATCGAAGTCATCCTGGAGACCACCAAGCTGCTGGCCACGCTGCTGCCGCTGCTGTGCGTGGCCGGCAGCCTGAACACCATCCTGGACCACTCCGGTGCGCCCAAGCAGATGGTGGAGGCGCTCACCGGCCAGATCCAGGATCGCTGGATGCTGATGTTCCTGATCAACGTGCTCCTGCTGATCGTGGGCTGCCTGATGGACGTGGGCTCGGCCATCCTGATCCTGGCGCCGCTGCTCGAGCCGCTGGCCGTGGCCAAGGGTTTCGACCCCATCCACTTCGGCATCATCATGATCGCCAACCTGGAGATCGGCTACCTCACGCCGCCGGTGGGCCTGAACCTGATCGTGGCCATGGCCGCCTTCAAGGAACCCTTCGGGCGCATCTGCCGAGCGTGCATCCCGTTCGTGATCATCATGCTGGTCTGGCTGCTGATCGTGTGCGTGTACCCGCCGCTGTCGCTGTACCTGGTGGGCAAGTAGGTGAGGGTGCCGGGTGCGCTCCAGGGTGCACCCGGCGGCCAGCGCGGCCTGCGGCCGCGCATCGCGGGGCGGCCCGGAGCGCGGGCCAGCGAGGGGCGCCCGACGCGGTGGCTCAGCGCGCCGGACTGCGGCGTGAGGCGTCGATCGCCTGCCGCGCCCGCGACTCGGCGGCCAGCGCGCGGTCCAGGTCGTGTCGGCACAGACCGGCATGGGCATACTGCAGG
This sequence comes from Burkholderiaceae bacterium, assembly GCA_044356115.1. Classification (GTDB taxonomy): domain Bacteria; phylum Pseudomonadota; class Gammaproteobacteria; order Burkholderiales; family Burkholderiaceae_E; genus Quisquiliibacterium. Next base: position 9,695 of record JBIKWU010000032.1, on the reverse strand, counting down.
TTTTCCCAGAGTTCGGCGGCCGCGGGCATCCGGCCGAGCACATTCTCCAGCGCGGCCGGGTCGGGTTCGGCGAGCATCGCCACCGAGAGGCGGGCGACCACATCGCGGTACTGATGGGGGTCGATCGGCGTGGGCGAACGCTCCAGCCGTTCCAGCAGGTGGGCCAGCACGGCCAGTGCAGTGGGTTGCGCGGCAGGGCGCGCGGTCTTGGAATCCTTCATGGCGGCCTCCGGTGGGTGTCCACGGTAGAGTTGCCGAGATGAGGGCGGCTGGGTAGTGATTCAAGCCTCGCCCCTCGGGTGCGTCATCCGCAGGTCGACGTCCCCGGCCGCCAACCATTCCCGCGGGCATTGCGGCCCGCCCATTTCCGCAGAGAGAACGCGATGAATTTCCAGCTCACCGACGAACAGACCCTGCTGCGTGACAGCGCCCATCGCTGGGTCAGCGATCAGATCGCGGCAGCGTCCGGCGCCGGATGGCGCGAGCGCTGGCAGGCCATGGCCGGTTTCGGCTGGCTGGCCATGACCTTGCCCGAGGCGCATGACGGACTCGGCCAGGGGCTGGCCGATGCCTGCGTGTTGTGCGAGGCGCTGGGCGCCGGCCCGATCGCCACGCCCTATCTGCCGGTCATGATGATCGCTGCCGACGTGCTGTCAGAGGCGGGCAGTCAGACGCAACAGGCTCGCTGGCTGCCCGCGATGGGTGACGGATCGGGCCTGCTGGTGCCCGCCATGTCCGGGCCGCAGGGCGATGCGCCCACGGTGCGGGCTACCCGGCTGGAGCAGGGCTGGCAGCTGTCCGGCGAACACCGGGTGGTGCCGGCCGGCGATGCGGCCGATGGCTGGCTGGTGAGCGCGCGCGATGCCGAGGGCCGCTTGCAGCTCTTCGTGGTCGCCCGCGGCAGCGCGGGCGTGACCGCCACGCCGATGGCCAGCGTCGACGGACTGGGCGCCTGCGCGCTGCGCTTCGAGGCGGCTGCCCTGGATGACGACTCGCGCCTGCCGGGCGAGGTGGCCGGTGCCCTGGCGCGTGCGCGCGATCGCGCCGCCGTGGCCGCCTGCGCCGAGGCAGTGGGCGCCATGCAGGCCATGCTGCAAGCCACGGTGGCCTACACGCGTACCCGCGAGCAGTTTGGCAAGCCGCTGTCGGCCAATCAGGTGCTGCGCCATCGCATGGCCGACATGGCGGTGGCCTGCGAGGAGTCGCGCTCGCTCACGCTGGGCACCATCGACCGGCTGGCGCGCGCCGAACGCGAGGGCGATGATGCCGGCCGGGCGCTGGCCGTGGCCATCGCGCGCGCCAAGGTGGCGGCCGCTGCCCGCAAGGTGGCCGAGGACGCCATCCAGCTGCACGGCGGCATGGGGGTCACCGAGGAACTCAACATGGGCCGCTATCTGCGGCGCCTGCTGGCGCTCGATGCGGTGCATGGCGGTGCCGAGAGCCAGCTGCGCCGCCACGCCGGTCTGCGCGCGCAGGTGCGGGCCGAGCTTGCAGCCGGTCGGGCGCAGCCCGGCGAGGTGGAGCCGCTGCCCTTCGACGAACCCGGCCTGGACGCTTTCCGCGACGAGGTGCGCACGTTCCTGCTGCAGGAGCTCGACCCTGATCTGGTGCGGGCGGCCCGCCTGAATACCTCGGTTTTCTCCGACAAGGACATCGGGCTGCGCTGGCATCGCAAGCTGCATCAGCGTGGCTGGGTGGCGCCGGCCTGGCCGGCGGAGCACGGCGGCACCGGCTGGACGCTGGCACGCCGCTGGGTCTTCGAGACCGAATGCGCGGTGGCCGGGGCGCCGGGCCTCTCGCCGCTGGGCCTGCGCATGGCCGGGCCGGTGATCATGCACTTCGGCACCCCCGAGCAGAAGGCCCACTACCTGCCGCGCATTCTTTCCGGTGACGACTACTGGTGCCAGGGCTATTCCGAGCCGGGCTCCGGCTCCGATCTCGCCTCGCTCAAGACCCGCGCGGTACGCGACGGCGATCACTATGTGGTGAACGGCAGCAAGATCTGGACGACCCACGCGCACCTGGCCAATCGCATGTTCGCGCTGGTGCGTACCGGCGACACCGGCGCGCGTCGGCAGGAGGGCATCAGCTTCCTGCTGATCGACATGGACACCCCCGGCATCACGGTGCGCCCGATCCGCAGTGCCAGCGGCGACCACGAGGTCAACCAGGTGTTCTTCGATGATGTCCGCGTGCCGGTCTCCTGCCGGGTGGGCGAGGAGGGGCAGGGCTGGACGATCGCGAAGTACCTGCTCGAGTTCGAGCGGGGCGGGGCCATTTCCGCCGGTCGGCTGCGGGCCGCTCTGGAGCGGCTGGAGCGGGTGATTCCCGAGGGCGCGCTCGAGGACCCCGACCTGTCGATCGCGCTGTCGGCCATCGAGGTGGATATCCGTGCGCTGGAGATGACCGAGTTGCGGGTGATGTCCAGCCTGCGTCTGGGCCAGAACCCCGGCAGCGTGTCCTCGCTGCTCAAGCTGCGCTGGAGCGAGATCCACCAGTCGATCACGCGGCTCGGCGTGCGCCTGCTTGGCCCCGAGGCGCTGGTCTGGGAGGACATCCGACCGCTGCACCTCGCCGAGGATGGACCGCTGAACGATGATGCCCGGCCGGTGCTCGCCGGCTACCTGAACGCACGCGCGTACACCATCTTCGGCGGCACCTCCGAGATCCAGCGCGAGATCATCGCGCGCGAGACGGTCGGTTGATAGCCCTGTTGCAAACGCTTGTTTGAATTTAAACAAGCGTTTACATGCGGTAGAGTTCGGCCGGTTCCGGGTTCCGGAGCCTGCCGATCATGTCCGTCACGCAACCGTCATCCCGCCCTGTCGCCCAGCGCCCCCGCGACGCCCATGCCGAGCCGCCTGCCGGCAATGCCCGTCAGCGCCTGCTGGCCGCCGGTCTGAGCCTGTTCGCCGACAAGGGCTTCCGGGCCACCTCCGTGCGTGAACTCGCGCGCGCCGCCGGCGTGAACGTCGCCGCCATCAGCTACCACTTCGGCGACAAGGCGGCGCTCTACCGCGAGATCTTCAGCGCGTCGATGCGCGAGCAGTTGCCCGGCAGCGCGGTGCCCCTGGAAGCGATGGGTTTTCGGGAGTCGATCGCCGCGTTCTATCGCGGCTTTCTCGAGCCGCTGAAGGCCGGGCCGCAGGCGGCGGCCATGGCGCGCCTGCACTACCGGGAGTATTTCGAGCCCACCGGGGTCTGGCAGGAAGTCCTCGAACGCGAGGTACGACCGCAGTTCGACCTGCTGCTGCGCCTGCTGCAGCGCGAGCTCGACATGGCGCGCCCCGATCGCGATCTGCAGCGCCTCGCCCTGGCGATCGTTGCCATGGCGGTACACCCGTTCAGCTGCCGCGACGAGGTCCAGGCGCTCGCGCCGGCGATCATCGACAGCCCCCGCAACATCGATCTGCTCGCTCAACGGCTGGCAGGTTATGCCTGCGCCATCGTTGCCGACGAGCGCGCGCGCCGGGGCGCCATGCCTGCCGCCGCTCCCGTCCAGAGCGCGCATGCCCGTGGGGCGCGTTCATGAGCCTGGCGTTTCGCTCGCTCGCGCTGGCCGTGGTCCTGCTGGTCGCGGGCTGCGCCGCGCCCGGCGGGTTCGAAGCCCGACCCCGACAGGCGATCGCGCCCATGCCATCCGACTGGGTGGCGCAACGCCCCCACGGCGGCAGCCCGATCGAGCTGACGCGCTGGTGGTCCGGCTTCAATGACCCGACCCTGGTCTGGCTGATCGAGGCCGCGCAGGGCGAGAGCGCAAGCATCGCGCAGGCGGGCGCGCGCATCGTCGAGGCTCGGGAGGCGCTCGCCCGCGCGGGTGGCGCCCGACTGCCCTCGCTGGATGCGGCCTTGTCCCGCACCCGCGGACCGGTGAGTTTCGGGGGGGCGCCGTTCGTGCGCACGCAGGATCTGTTGCAGTTCCAGTCGTCATGGGAAATCGACCTCTTCGGCGGCCTGGCTGCGGGCCGCCAGGCTGAGCAGGCGCGGCTGGCCGCCCGTACTGCCGGCTGGCACGAGGCGCGGGTCGCGGTGGCGGCCGAGGTGGCTTCGGCGTACGCGGTCCTGCGCGGCTGCGAGGCGCAGGCGCTCCTCGACCGGCAGGTCCTGGGCTCTCGCACCGACACCGAAAGGCTCTCGCGCGTGGCGCTCTCGGCCGGGCTGCAGGCTGCCGATGCCGTGCTGCTGGCGAGCGCGCAGACGGCCGATCAGAGCGCCCGCCTGCAGGCCCGCCTGGCCGACTGCGATCTTGCGGTCAAGGCGCTGGTCGCGCTCACCGGCAGCGCCGAATCCGCGCTGCGGGCCCGACTGGCCAGTGCGCCCGCGGTGCTGCCTGCTCCGGCTGTCTTCCAGGTGGAGAGCCTGCCGGTGCAGTTGCTCGCGCAGCGCCCGGATCTGGCCGAGGCCGAGGCGGCGCTCGTGGCCGCCAGCGCCGACATCGGTGCGGCGCAGGCCAGGCGCTGGCCGCGGCTGGCACTGAGCGGGGCGATCGGCCCCCTGCGCTTCGAGGCCAGCGGGATCAGCCTGAGCACCACCAGCTGGTCGCTGGGCCCCACGTTGAGCCTGCCGCTCTTTGACAACGGCGTTCGCGATGCCGCGGTCGAGAGCGCCCGCGCCCGCCTGATCGCAGCCGAGGCGAGCTACCGTCAGGCGGTGCGTCAGGCGGTGCGCGAGGTGGAGGAGTCGATGGTCCGGCTGGCCGGCCTGGGCCAGCGGGTGGGCGAGGCGAGTCGGGCGCTCGAGGGCTATCGGGTGCTGCGCGATGCCGCCCGCGTCCGTCGCGAGGCCGGTCTTGGCAACGCCCTCGAACTGGAAGAAACGAACCGTCTCTGGCTGCAGGCGAGGTCCGGCCTGCTCGGGCTGCAGCAGGAGCAGGTGCTGGCCTGGATCGCCCTCTACCGGGCGCTGGGCGGAGGCTGGACCCCATGAGCCGACTGCCCTCGCTGCCCTTCCATGATCGCGCAGTCCGAGGCCTGCGCCCCCCGCGCTGCCGTGCTGACCACGCCTTTGGCGGAGATCGCCCCCGATGACCGTGTCTGCCCATCGCCTGCCGCGCGCCGCGCGGCTCGTGTTCACCATGACCGTCCTGGCTTGCCTGAGCGCCGTTGCGCGCGCGCAGGCCCCCGAGGCCGCGACCAAGGCGGCATCAACAGCCGCGCGTCCGGCGCTGGTGGTGAACGTGGCCACGCCCACCCGTGGCGAACTCGCCGAGCGCCTTGGTGCCAACGGCAGCATTGCCGCCTGGCAGGAGGCCTCGGTGGGCGCCGAGATCGCCGGGCTGCGGCTGGCCGAGGTACTGGTGGACGTGGGCGACAAGGTCCAGCGCGGCCAGGTCCTGGCGCGCTTTGCCGCAGAGTCGGTCGAGGCCGATCTGGCGGTGGCCGAGGCGGGTCTGGCGCAGGCCAGGGCCGCGCTGGCCGAGGCGCAGGCCAACGCCGCCCGCGCGCGGCAGGTGCAGGACAGCGGCGTGCTGAGCAGCCAGCAGGTCACGCAGTACCTCACCGGCGAGGCCACGGCCGCGGCGCAACTGCAGGCGGCGCAGGCGCAGGTGGCGCTGCAGCGCTTGCGTCTTGCCCATACCCGCGTGCTTGCGCCCGACGACGGCCTGATCGCCGCGCGCGCGGCCACCCTCGGCGCGGTGGCCGCGCCCGGTCAGGAACTCTTTCGGCTGGTGCGCCGTGGCCGCCTGGAATGGCGCGGAGAGGTCACCGCGGCCGAGTTGCCGCGCCTGCGCGTGGGGCAGCCGGTGACCGTGATCGCGGCAAGCGGCGCGCGCCTGCGCGGCACGGTTCGCGTGATCGCGCCCACGGTTGATCCGCAGAGCCGCAACGCGCTGGTGTACGTCGATCTGCCGGCCGGCAGTTCGGCGCGTGCCGGCATGTTCGCCCGCGGCGAGTTCGAGTTCGGCGCCACGGCGGCGCTGACCGTGCCTCAGGCCGCGGTGGTTGTGCGGGATGGCTTCAGTCATGTCTTCGAGCTCGGCACCGGGGACCGGGTGCAGCGCCGCCGGGTGGAGATCGGACGGCGCAGCGCCGACCGTATCGAGATCACCGCCGGCCTGCGTCCGGTCGCCCGGGTGGTGGTCTCGGGCGCCGGCTTCCTGAACGACGGCGACCTGGTCAAGGTCGCGGGCGGCGCGAAATGAGTCGATCTGCCGATCATGGCCGCTGCGCCGAGGCGCCGCGATGAACTTCTCCGCCTATTCCATTCGCAATCCGATTCCGGCAGTGCTGCTGTTCGTGCTGCTCACGATCGCCGGACTGATCGGCTTCCGGACCTCGGCAGTGCAGGACTTCCCGGACATCGAACTGCCGGTGGTCACGGTCGAGGCCAGCCTGCCGGGCGCCGCGCCCGCGCAACTCGAGACCGAGGTGGCGCGCAAGCTCGAGAACGCGATCGCGGTGCTCACCGGCATCAAGCATGTGTACACCCGCATCCTCGATGGCATGGTCAGCGTCAATGCCGAGTTCATCCTCGAGAAGAATTCGGCCGAAGCGGTCAACGAGGTACGTGATGCGGTGAGCCGCATCCGCGCCGACCTGCCTGCCGACCTGCGCGATCCGGCGATCAGCAAGGCGAGCACCGCCGGCCGTCCGGTGCTGGTCTACACCGTGGCCTCCGATCGGCTCGACGAGGAGGAGGTCTCCTGGCTGATCGACAACACCGTGTCGCGGCGGCTGCTCGCCGTGCGCGGGGTGGGGCAGGTGCGCCGCATCGGCGGGCTGCTGCGCGAGGTCCGGGTGGAGCTCGACGCGGCCCGGATGGCCGCGCTCAACGTGTCGGCGCTCGATGTCTCGCGCCGTCTGCGCCAGGTGCAGCAGGAGGCGCCCGGCGGCCGGGGGGATGTCGGCGGTGGCGAGCAGGCGGTTCGCACCATCGCCACCGTGGGCACGGCGGCCGATCTCGCGGCGCTGGAACTTCCCCTGCCCGATGGCCGGCAGATCCGGCTCGACCGGGTCGCCCGCATCAGTGACACCGTGGCCGAGCAGCGGGCGCTGGCGCTGCGTGACGGCAAGCCGGTGGTCGCTTTCGAGGTGATGCGCTCGCGGGGCGCCGGCGAGGTCGAGGTGGCGCAGGGCGTACGCGAGGCCATCGCCGCGCTGGCCGCGGCCCATCCTGGCGTGCGCTTCGAGCCTGCGGTGGACAACAGCGCGCCGGTGTCCGAGAACTTCGAGGGCTCGATGCACATGCTCTACGAAGGCGCGCTGCTTGCGGTGGTGGTGGTGTGGTTCTTCCTGCGCGACTGGCGGGCCACCCTGGTGAGCGCGGCGGCCCTGCCGTTGAGCGTGCTGCCGGCCTTCCTGGGGCTGTCGCTCTTCGGGTACTCGCTGAACACCGTCACGCTCACCTCGCTTGCCCTGGTGGTGGGCATCCTGGTGGATGACGCGATCGTCGAGATCGAGAACATCGCCCGCCATCTGCGCATGGGCAAGCCACCGATGCAGGCAGCCCTGGAGGCGGCCGACGAGATCGGCATGGCGGTGATCGCCACCACCTTCGCCCTGGTGGCGGTGTTCCTGCCCACCGCCTTCATGGCGGGGATCCCGGGCAAGTTCTTCAAGCAGTTCGGCTGGACCGCGGTGCTCGCCATCCTGGCCTCGCTGGTGGTCGCGCGCCTGCTCACGCCCATGATGGCGGCCTACCTGCTCAAGCCCAGCGCCGAGACCCATGTCCGCGACGGCTGGCTGATGCGCCGCTACCTCGCGGCGGTGGCCTGGTGCATCCGGCATCGGCTGATCACCGCGCTCGCCTCGGCGGCCTTCTTCGTCGGCTCGATCGCGCTGGTGCCCTTGCTGCCCACCGGCTTCGTGCCGCCGGCCGACCGGGCGCAGACCCTGGTGACGGTGGAACTGCCCCCCGGCAGCACCCTGGCCGAGACCCTGGCAGCCGCGGAATCGGTGCGCACCGCCCTGGCCGACCTGCCGGATGTGCGCCATGTGTTCAGCTCGGTGGGCGGCGGCGCCTCGGGTGACATGTTCGCGCAGGGCGCGGCCGCCGAGGCGCGGCGCGCCGTGCTCACGCTCACCCTGAGCCATCGCACCGAGCGCGCGGTGACCCAGCAGGTGGTGGAGGGACGCATCCGCGAGCGTCTGGCCGATCAGCCCGGCGTGCGCCTCACCGTCGGGCCGCAGGACACCGGCGTGAAGATGCAGCTGGTGCTGCGCAGCGACGATGCCGCGGCGCTGGCCGTGGCCGCTCGCGACGTGGAGCGTGACCTGCGCACCCTGCGCGGCGTGGGCAACGTCAATTCCTCGGCCAGCCTGGTGCGGCCCGAGATCATCGTGCGGCCGGATTTCGCGCGCGCAGCCGACCTCGGGGTGACCGCGGCCGGCATCGCCGAGACGGTGCGCGTGGCCACCGCCGGCGACTACGATGCCAGCCTGCCCAAGCTCAATCTGAGCGAACGTCAGATTCCGATCCGGGTGCGCCTGCCCGACGCCACTCGCGCCGATCTGGGCGCGCTCGGCCGGCTGACCGTGCCCGGACGCCACGGGCCGGTGATGCTGGCCACGGTGGCCGAGCTCTCGATCGACAGCGGGCCGGCGCAGATCGACCGGCTCGATCGCAGCCGCAATGTCACCTTCGAGGTGGAGCTGGCCTCGCGGCAACTCGGCGAGGTGCATGCCGAGGCGATGCGCCTGCCGTCGATCAATGCCCTGCCGCCGGGCGTGGTGGTGGCCGAGCAGGGCGACACCCAGGAGATGGAGCTGCTGTTCGCCAGCTTCGGTCTGGCCATGAGCATCGGGGTGCTGTGCATCTTCATGGTGCTGGTGCTGCTGTTTCGCGACTTCCTGCAGCCGGTCACCATCCTCGCCGCGCTGCCGCTGTCGATCGGCGGCGCCTTCGTGGCCCTGCTCGTCACCCGCCAGAGCTTCTCGATGCCCTCGCTGATCGGGCTGCTCATGCTCATGGGCATCGTCACCAAGAACTCCATCCTGCTGGTGGAGTACGCGATCGAGGCGCGGCGCCGCGGCATGGCGCGGGTCGAGGCACTGATCGACGCGTGCCACAAGCGGGCACGTCCGATCGTCATGACCACGCTGGCCATGGGCGCGGGCATGCTGCCGATCGCCCTGGGCTGGGGCTCGGATCCGAGCTTCCGCTCGCCGATGGCGATCGCAGTGATCGGCGGGCTGATCACCTCCACGCTGCTCAGCCTGCTGGTGGTGCCGGCGGTGTTCACCTGGGTCGATGACCTCGCCCGGCTGCCGGGGCGGCTTTCCGGTCTGCTTCGCCGTCGCGGCGACACGCTGCCCCCGGCATGAGGCGGGTCAGGGTGGCGCCTCGCGTGCTACCCTCGACACGAGGTGGCGACGCGACCTGCCGGGTTGCCGACGCCACCGGTTCCCCCAGGAGACACCATGCCGCTGAGCGAGTCCTACGCCCGCGGCCCCGATCAGCCGCCGGTGCGTGACATCACCCTGGGCGAGCTGCTGCAGTGGGCCGCCCAGACCGAGCCCGAACGCATCGCCCTGGTGGTCGGTGCCCCCGACCCCGCTGCCCGCCGGGAATGGACCTACCAGCAGTTGCACGCTGATGCGCAACGTACCGCGCGCGCGCTGGCCAGCCGCTTCAGGCCCGGTGAGCGGGTGGCGGTCTGGGCGCCGAACATTCCGCAGTGGATCCTGCTGGAGTTCGGCGCAGCCATGGCCGGTCTCATCCTGGTCACCGTCAATCCGGCATTCCGGGGTACCGAG
>JBIKWU010000224.1:0-6521 GCA_044356115.1 Burkholderiaceae bacterium | reverse complement strand
CGGCGGTGCTGGTCAACGAGCTCGATGACCACCTGCAGGCGGCCCTGAAGGACCCGGCCGCGCGCTGCATCGTCATCACCGGCAAGGGCCCGGCCTTCTGCGCCGGCGCCGATCTCAAGAACCCGCCCGGCAGCGCCAGCGATGGCGCGCGCGCGGTCTCGCTGCCCGAGGTGCTCAAGCGCATGATGGACAGCCCCAAGCCGGTGATCGTCGCGGTCAATGGCGCGGCCTTCGCCGGCGGGCTCGGGCTGGTCGGCGCGGCCGACATCGTCATCACCGCCGAAGATGCGCCGCACAGCTTCTCCGAGGTGCGCATCGGCGTCATCCCGGCCATCATCGCGGTGGTGTGCGTGCCCAAGCTGGGCGCGCACCATGCCATGAAGCTCTTTCTCACCGGCGAGCGCTTCAGCGGCACCGAGTCGTTGGCCATGGGCCTGGCCCATCGCGCGGTGCCGGCCGCGCAACTGCACCAGGCGGTGCAGGAGGTCATCGACATGCTCAAGCTCGGCGGCCCCATCGCCGCGGCCGAGTGCAAGCGGCTGGTGCGCCGGGTGCAGCAGGTCTCGGTCACCGAGGGCTTCATCGAGATGGCCGGCTGGAGCCGGCGCATGTTCCTGTCGGCCGAGGCCGCCGAGGGCATGGCGGCCTTCCGCGAGAAGCGTCCGCCGGCCTGGGTCAGCACCGAGGGGCGGTCATGAGCGCGGTGCCGGCTGCGGGCCCGCGGGCGGCCGCGGCGGCTGGCCCGGGTGTCACCGATCGCAGCGCCGCGCCCACCCCCGCCGAGCTCGCCGAGTTCCGCCGCGAGGTGGTGGCCTGGCTGCAGGCCAACCGGCCGCCCGAGCCCGATTTCCTGCTGCCCGAGTCCTTCATGGAGGTGGGCACCGATCAGCAGTTCGAGTACCTGCGCGAGTGGCAGCACACCCTCTACCAGGCAGGCTATCTCGGCATGGCCTGGCCGCGGGCCTACGGGGGCGGCGGGCTGCCCCAGGCCTACCAGGACGTGGTCAATGCCGAGATGGCCCGCCTGAAGCTGCCCTTCGTGCCCAACACCATCGGCCTGAACTGGGCCGGCCCGCTCATCCTGGCCATCGGCACCGAGGCCCAGAAGCAGCGCTACATCCGCAACATCCTGAGCGCCGAGGACATCTGGTGCCAGGGCTTCTCCGAGCCCGACCAGGGCTCCGACCTCGCCAACACCCAGACCCGCGCGGTGCGCGACGGCGACAGCTATGTGGTCAACGGCGCCAAGATCTGGACCAGCCTGGGCAGCTACGCGAAGTACATGATCCTGCTGGCCCGCACCGATCCGCAGTCGCGGCGCTTCGCGGGCCTGTCGTTCTTTCTCTCGCCCATGCAGGTGCCGGGCATCGAGGCGCGGCCCATCCGCAAGCTCACCGGCGAGTTCGGCTTCAACCAGACCTTCTTCCACGACGCCCGCATCCCGGCCGACTGCCTCATGGGTCAGGAGGGCGAGGGCTGGAAGATGGCCATGATGACCCTCACCTTCGAGCGCGGCGCCACCGGCGGTCAGGCGGGTGGCCTGGCGCGGATGTCGCTGAGCGTGGGCGATGTGCTCGAGATCGCGCGCGCGGCGCGCCGCGATGGCCGCCCGGCGCTCGATGATCCGTTCGTGCGCGACCAGCTGGTGCGCTTTCTCATCGAAGACCAGGGCGACCGCCTGAGCACCGCGCGCGCGCGCATCCCGGCGCTGCGCGGCGAGCGGCCCGACGCGGTGCCCCTGTCGAACAAGCTGCGTACCTCCGAGCACCGACGGCGCCTGTTCCAGTTCGCGCTCTCGCTGCAGGGCGGCAATGCGGTGCGCTGGGTGGGCGACCCGCACGCCCTGGCGGGCGGCAAGTGGCAGCGCGCCTACTTCAATGCCTTCGCGTCCACCATCGGCGGCGGCACCAGCCAGATCCAGGCCAACATCGTGGGCGAGCGGGTGCTCGGCCTGCCCAAGGACTGACGCCATGCACCCGCTCGACCAGACCCTGGGCTGCACCGACGAACAGGCGATGCTCCTGGAGAGCGCCGGCGCGTTCTGCCGCGAGCGCTCGCCGGTGAGCCGCGTGCGCGCGCTGCTCGGCGCCGATCCCGGCCACGATCCGGCGGTATGGAACGACATCGTCGCGCTCGGCTGGTGCGGCATGGCCGTGCCCGAGGCCCACGGCGGCAGCGGCCTCGACCTCGCCCATGTCGCGGCGGTCACCGAGCCCATGGGCCGGCACCTGCTGGCCACGCCCTTCGTGAGCACCCAGCTCGCCATCCAGGGGCTGCTCGCCGGCGGCGATGCCGTGCTGCAGGCGGCCTGGCTGCCAAGGCTGAGCCAGGGCCTGCCGGCCACGGTGGCCCTCTGGGAAGCCGAAGGCAGCTGGGCCCTGCTCGCGCCGGCCTGCAGCGCCCGGCGCGAGGCCGATGGCGTGGTGCTCGACGGCGTCAAGACCCTGGTGCCCGATGCCGGCGCGGCGGGGCTGCTGCTGGCCTCGGTTCGGTTCGAGGGCGAGCCCGCGCTCGCGGTGATCCCGGCGCAGGCGCTGCCCCTGGGCGCATGCCGCCCCGAGGTGGTCATCGACGAGACCCGCCGCGTGTTCCGTGTCGACCTGCATGGCGTGCGCCTGCCGCTCACCGCGCTGATCACCGGCGAGCGGGCGCGCGCGGCGCTGCGCGCGGTGCGCGATGCCGGGCTGCTGCTGGCCTGCGCCGAAGCCACGGGCGGGCTGGCCGCGGTGCTCGCGCTCACGGTCGACTACCTCAACCTGCGCTCGGCCTTCGGCCGCAAGATCGGCAGCTACCAGTCGCTCAAGCACACCTGCGCCGAGATCCTGGTCGGTCTCGAGCGCGCGCGCTCGCACCTCTGGCACGCGGCGAGCCTGCTCGCGCGCGGCGCCGATGCCGAGATCGCCCTGCGCATGGCCAAGGTCGAGGCCGGCGAGAGCTTCGTGTTCGCGGGCGATCGCGCGGTGCAGTTCCACGGCGGCTTCGGCTTCACCTGGGAGTGCGACGCGCAGCTCTACCTGCGCCGGGCGCTGTGGCTGCAGTACAGCTTCGGCGACGCCGCGCACCACCGCCTGCGCCTGGCCGACCTGCTGCTCGCGCCGGTGTCGGCCGAGCCCCTGGCCGCCTGAGCGGCGCATCCCTGTTCCCGGAGTCACGCCCATGGACCTGAGCTACGGACCCGAGTACGAACGATTCCGCGACGAGGTGCGCGGCTTCATCGCGGCCCACCGCCATCTCGCGCCGGTGGCCGGCGGCCCGCGCGATCAGCAGGCCCGCGACTGGCAGCGGCTGCTGGTGCAGCATGGCTACACCGCGCGCAGCATCCCCACCAAGTATGGCGGCGCCGGCCTGCCGCCCGACATCCTCAAGTCGCGCATCATCGCCGAGGAGTTCGCCAGCGCGCAGGTCAGCCCGGGCCTGGGCGGGCAGGGCATCTCCATGCTCGTGCCCACGCTGCTCGAGCTCGGCACCGAGGCGCAGAAGCGCGAATTCATCCCGCCCACGCTCAGCGGCGAGATGATCTGGTGCCAGGGCTATTCCGAGCCGGGGGCGGGCAGCGACCTGGCCAGCCTGCGCACCAGCGCGGTCCTCGAGGGCGACCACTGGGTGGTCAACGGCCAGAAGATCTGGACCAGCACCGCGCACCTGGCGCACTGGATCTTCTGCCTGGTGCGCACCGAGCCCGATGCGCCCAAGCACCGCGGCATCAGCTTCCTGCTGTTTCGCATGGACACGCCCGGCATCGAGGTGCGCCCGCTGGTCGACATGACCCTGAACCCCAACTTCAACGAGGTGTTCTTCACCGATGTGCGGGTGCCGGCCCACCAGATCGTGGGGCGCCGCGGCGACGGCTGGATGGTCGCCAACGTCATCCTGCGCAACGAGCGCAATTCGCTGGCCGATCCGAACATCTCGCTGGCCCGGCTCAATGCGCTGGCCGAGATCATGAAGACCGAGACCGTCGATGGCCGCCGCCTGATCGACGATCCCCGCTACCTCGATCGGCTGATGCGCCTGCAGGCGCGCGTGATGGCCATGCGTTTCAACGACCTGCGCCTGCTCTCCAGCCAGCTCAATCCCGGCCAGGACGCCACCCTGGCGCGGCTGGTGGTCAAGATGCAGGGCACCGAGCTGCGCCACGAGATCGAGGCGCTGGCCATCGACGTCATGGGCGAGGGCGGCCTCGCCTACGGCACGCACCCCTACCTGCGCGATGGCGGCAGCTGGCAGTACGCGTACATGTACTACCTGGGCCTGATCATCGGCGGCGGCACCAACCAGATCCAGAAGAACATCATCGCCGAGCATGGCCTGGGCATGCCGCGCGAACCGAAAGCAGGGGTGGCCTGATGGAATTCGGACTCTCCGCCGAGCAGGTGCTGCTCACCGACACCCTGTCGGCCTTCCTGCGCGAGCGCGCGCCGCTTGCCCGGGTACGCCGCTTCGCCGAGAGCGGCGAGGGCCGCGCCACCGATCTGCTGGCCGGCCTGGCCGAGCTCGGCGTGCCCGCGCTGCTCATCCCCGAGGCGCAGGGCGGCGTGGGGCTCACCCCCCTCGATGCCTGTCTGGTGGCCGAGACGCTCGGGCGCCATGTGGCGCCGGTGCCCTTCGTGGCCAGCGCGACCATGGTGCCCACCGCGCTGCGTCTGGCCGGCAGCCCGGGCCAGCAGGCGCTGTGGCTGGCCGAGATCGCTGCCGGCCGGCGCCTGGTGGGCGCGGCCCTGGCCGAGCGCAGCGGCGCGCGCGCCGGGGCCGGCGTGCAGGCCCGTGACGGCCGGCTGCGCGGCCGGGCCCTGCACGTGCTCGATGCCCAGGCCGATGCCTGGCTGGTGGCCGATGACGCCGCCGGGCTGCATCTGGTGGCGGCCGATGCGCCGGGCCTGCGCCTGACGCCCCTGGAGACCATCGACCGTACCCGCCCCGTTGCCGAGCTGGTGTTCGAGGGCACGCCGGCCGAGCCGCTGCCCGGCGCCAGCGCGGCGGTGATCGCCCGCGTGCTCGACATCGGCCGCGCGGTGCTTGCCGCCGACACCCTCGGTGCCGCCCAGGCCATGCTCGATCAGGCGGTGGCCTATGCCAATCAGCGCCAGCAGTTCGGTCGGGTGATCGGTTCCTTCCAGGCGGTGAAACACCTGTGTGCCGCTGTGGCGGCCGATCTCGAGCCGGCCCGGGCCTACCTGTGGTACACCGGACACGAGCTCGGCGAGTCACCGCAGGCGGCGCATGGCAATGTCTGCCTGCTCAAGTCGCACATCGACGAGATCGGCCGGCAGGCGGCCAAGTCCACCACCGAAGTGCACGGGGGCATGGGCTTCACCGACCTGCTCGGTCTGCACTACTGGTTCAAGCGCATCGGATTCAACCGCCAGATGCTCGGTTCGCCCGAGCGGCTGCGGATGGAAGCGGCCCGCACGCAGGGGCTGGTGGCCTGAGCCACCCGCGCTGCCCGCGGGCCGGAGCACGAGGTTTCCGGTTTCGATCACACGCACGGAGATGACACCATGAGCACCACCACCAGCAGCGCCACCAAGCCGGCCACCGGCTTCGGCGGCAATCCGCAAGATGACCTTCACGACCTGCGCATGAGCGACAAGTCGCTGCCCCTGCTCGAGCAGGTCAAGCGCTTCGTCAGCGAGGTGGTCGATCCCATGTCCGAGAAGTTCTTCGCGCTGGGCGAAGGTCGGGCCGACCGCTGGAGCTATGTGCCCGGCCAGCTCGAGCTGCTCGAGGAGGCCAAGAACGAGGCCAAGCGCCAGGGCCTGTGGAACTTCTTCCTGCCCGATGCCGAGACCGGCGAGGGCCTGTCCAATCTCGACTACGCCTACATCGCGGCCGAACTCGGCAAGAACCCGCTGGCCTCGCAGTGCATGAACTGCTCGGCGCCCGACACCGGCAACATGGAGGTGCTCGAGCGGGTGGGCACGCCGGCCCAGAAGGAGAAGTGGCTCAAGCCCCTGCTGTCGGGCGAGATCCGCTCGGCCTACGCCATGACCGAGCCCGACCGGGCCTCCTCCGACGCCAAGAACGTCGGCATGCGCGCGGTGCTCGAGGGCGACGAGTGGGTGCTCAACGGCGAGAAGTACTACATCTCGGGCGCCGGCGATCCGCGCTGCAAGATCATGATCACCATGGTCAAGACCAGCCCCGACGCGCCGCCGCACAAGCAGCAGTCGCAGATCCTGGTGCCCATCGACACCCCTGGCGTCAAGATCCTGGGCCCGATGTGCGTGTTCGGCGACGATGACGCGCCGCACGGCCACATGCACATCCGCTTCGAGAACGTGCGCGTGCCCAAGGAGAACATGCTGCTGGGCGAGGGCCGTGGTTTCGAGATCTCGCAGGTGCGCCTGGGCCCGGGCCGCATCCACCACTGCATGCGCTCCATCGGCCAGGCCGAGAAGGCCCTTGACCTCATGCTCAAGCGTGGCCTGTCGCGCGAGGCCTTCGGCAAGAAGATCATCTGGCTGGGCGGCAACATCGAGATCGTGTCGCGGGCGCGCATCGAGATCGAGGCCATGCGCCTG
>JBIKWU010000031.1:0-21170 GCA_044356115.1 Burkholderiaceae bacterium | reverse complement strand
CGTGATCACGCCACCGAGGTCGTTCAGGCCGAACTCCAGCGAGCCGCCCATGACGTCGTTCTGCAGCTGCGCGCCGCCCTTGTAGGCGACATGGCTCACCTCGATGCCGGCGGCCAGGCCGAGCCACGCGCCCACCAGCATGTACCCGTCGGAGTAGCTGCCGATGTTCAGCGGCCGCCTTTCCCGCTTGACCGCGGCGATCACGTCGCCCAGCGTGCGATGCGGCGAGTCACCCTTGACCACGAACGCGACCACCCCGGTGCCGAAGCCGTGCACCGGCCGGAAATCGCGGAAGGGGTCGTAGGGCAGGTTCCGGTTGAGCACCGGCAGCACGCACATCGGCGTGTTGGTACCCACGAAGGCCGTGTAGCCATCGGCCGGAGCGCTGCGCACCGCCTGGATGGCGATCATGCCGCTGGCGCCGGGCCGGTTTTCAACCACCACCGATTGACCGAGCAGCCGCGAGAGCATCTCGCCGTAGGCGCGCGAGCCGCTGTCGGCGCCGCTGCCGGGGGTGAAGGGCACGATGAACCGGATCGGCTTGCTGGGGTAGCCGGCGGCCTGGGCGCGCGCGGCGGGCGTCAGCGCCGACGCGGTGGCGCCGGCCAGTGCGGTGAGGACATGTCGACGATTCATCCCGGGCTCCTGGAGGGCCCGCCGCCCGCGCCGGCGCGATTCGGCAGGACGAGTTGAAGTGTCGTCAGCGTAACCCAGGCCGCGTGGCCACCCGGCTCAGATTTCGAGGTTGTCGATCAGCCGCGTTTCACCCAGGCGTGCAGCGCCCAGCACGACTGCCGGCTCGCCGGGCGCCGCCGGCTGCAGATCGGCCTGACGCCGCACGACGAGGTAGTCGGGTGCCCAGCCCCGGGCGCGCAGCGCGGCAGTCTCGGCGGCGAGCAGCGCACCCGGTTCGGTGCACCCGCTGCGCACTGCCTCGGCGATGCGGCGCAGGGCCAGGCTGAGCTGCACCGCCTCGGACCGCTCGACCGGGCTCAGGTAGCCGTTGCGCGAGGACAGGGCCAGTCCGTCGGCGTCACGCTCGGTCTCGCCGGCCACGATGCGGGTCGGCAGGGCGAACTGCTCGGTCATGCGCCGGATGATCATCAGCTGCTGGTAGTCCTTCTTGCCGAACACCGCGACGGCGGGCTGCACGCAGGCGAAGAGCTTCATCACCACGGTGCACACCCCGTTGAAGAAGCCTGGCCGGAACTCGCCCTCGAGGATGTCGGCCAGCTCCGCTGGCGGACGCACCGTGAAGGTCTGCGGCTGCGGGTAGAGCTCGCGTTCGTCGGGCGCGAACAGCACGTCGCAACCGGCGGCGCGCAGGCGCGCGCAGTCGGCCTCCCAGGTTCGGGGGTAGCGGTCGAAGTCTTCGTGGGGAGCGAACTGCAGCCGGTTGACGAAGATGCTCACCACCGAGGCGTCACCCAGCGCGCGGGCCTGGCGCAGCAGCGCGATATGGCCGTCATGGAGGTTGCCCATGGTGGGCACGAAGGCCGGGCTGCGGGCCTGCGCAAGGCGCTGGCGAAGCTCGGCGATGGTGTGGGCGATGAACATGATGAGGCCTACCAGGCGTGTTCTTCGTCGACCGGGAAGCTGCCGGCCTTGACCGCGTTCACGTAGGCCTGGAAGGCCTCGCGCACGCCGCCAGCCTGCGCCATGAAGTTGCGCACGAAGCGCGGCACTCGGCCGAGATGCGCGCCAAGCATGTCGTGCATGACCAGCACCTGGCCGGCCGTGCCTCGGCCCGAGCCGATGCCGATGGTGGGGCAGCGCGGCAGCTGCGCGGTGATCTGCGTGGCCAGCACCGCGGGCACCATCTCGAGCACCAGCAGGCTGGCTCCGGCGTCCTGCAGCGCGCGGGCTTCGGCGGCGAGTTGCGCCGCCGCCGCCTCGCCGCGGCCCTGCACGCGGTAGCCGCCCAGGGCGTGCACGGTCTGCGGCGTGAGCCCCAGGTGCGCGCACACCGGGATGCCGCGCTCGACCAGGAACCGTACCGTCTCGGTGGTCCAGCCACCGCCTTCCAGCTTGACCATCTGTGCGCCGGCCTGCATCAGCACGGTGGCGCTGAGCAGGGCCTGCTCGCGCGAGGCCTGGTACGAGCCGAACGGGAGGTCGCCCACCAGCCAGGCCGCACCCTGGGCCTGTCGCAGTCCGCGCGCCACGCACTCGGTGTGATAGCGCATGGCCTCGAGGGTCACGGGTGTGGTGGTGGACAGCCCCTGGCAGACCATGCCGAGGGAGTCGCCGACCAGGATCACCTCGATGCCGGCGGCATCGGCCAGGGCCGCGAAGCTGGCGTCATAGGCGGTGAGCATGGCGATCTTCTCGCCGCGACCGGGCATGTCGAGCAGGCGGGGCAGGCTGATCGGCTTGCGCGCCGGCGCGCCGCCGGCGGGCGCGCTGACCGTGCCGTAGGGCGCTGAGGACGAGGAGAGCGGGGCGGGCCCGGTGCCGGGTGCCGTCGAGGGGGGTGCTCAAGACTGCTTCCTTGCGACGGGGCGCGCCTGCGCCCCGGGGGGTGAATCAGGCGGGCTCGGAGATCTCGATGAGATTCAGGTCGGGGTCGCGCACGTACACCGAGCGGATCCGGCCGGTGGCGCCGGTGCGCAGCACCGGGCCCTCGATGATGGGCCAGCCCTCGCGCTGCAGCCGCTCGATGACCTGCGCGAGCGGCACGGCCGCGATGAAGCACAGATCGAGCGCGCCGGGCACCGGCAGATGGGCCTTGGGTTCGAACTCGCGGCCCTGGACGTGCAGGTTGATCTTCTGGTTGCCGAACAGGAATGCGCGGCGCTCCACCGGCGGCGTGCCGCCGATGAAGCTCTCGAGGCGCATGCCCAGCACCCGGGTGTAGAAGTCCACGCAGGCCGCCTCGCGGGCGGTGGTGAGGACCAGATGGTCGAGGTGGTCGATCATGCATGGGCTCCGGGGTGGGGGTGCTGCAGCTCAGGCCTGCTTGGGAATGCGATGCAGGGCGCAGATCTTGTTGCCGTCCGGGTCGCGCAGGTAGGCGAGATAGAGCTTGCCGCCGGGGCCTTCGCGCACCCCCGGGGGGTCTTCGCAGGAGCGTCCGCCATGGGCGCAGCCGGCGGCGTGAAAGGCGTCGGCCTGCTCGGGCGAGGCCGCCTGGAAGCCGATGGTACCGCCGTTGGCGTGGGTGGCCGGATTGCCGTCGATCGGGGTGGTGATGGCGAAGGTGCCGCCCGGCCCGCGATAGAAGTAGCGGTTCTTGTTGGCCACGCCGGGGCCGATGCCCAGGGCTCCGAGCACCGCGTCATAGAACTTGCGGGAGGCTTCGAGGTCGCTGGCGCCGACCATCACATGACTGAACATTGCATTCTCCTGGAGGAGGTTGGGATTCCGACAAGGGGCGCCATGGTAATCGATGCCCCGCGCCGCGGTCCCGGCCGCGCGGCCGGGTGGCCTATCATCACCCCGACGGTCCGGCCGGTCGACATGCCCTGGTCCGCAACATTCCCTTCGTCGCGCCACGTCGCCTGCCCATGACACCAGACCGTCCCCTGCTGCTCAACGCCTTTGCCATGAACTGCGTGGGCCACATCAACCACGGCCTCTGGACGCACCCGCGCGACCGCACCGCCGACTACACCGACATCGACCACTGGACCGGGGTGGTTCGTACCCTGGAGCGCGGGCTGTTCGACGGCCTGTTCCTGGCCGACATCGTGGGCGCCTACGACGTCTACCAGGGCTCGCTCGACATCACCCTGCGCGAGTCGATCCAGCTGCCGCTGAACGACCCCATCCCGCTGGTGGGCGCGCTGCTGCCGGCCACCCGGCACCTCGGCTTCGGCATCACCGTCAACCTCACCTACGAGCATCCCTACCTGCTCGCCCGGCGCTTCGCGACGCTCGATCACCTCAGCCGCGGCCGGGTGGGCTGGAACATCGTCACCGGCTATCTGGACAGCGCCGCGCGGGCCATGGGCCTGCCCGCCCAGCCCGAGCATGATGGCCGCTACGACCGTGCCGACGAGTTCATGGCGGTGGCCTACCAGCTGTGGGAATCCAGCTGGGACGCCGACGCGGTCATCCGCGATCGGGCCGCGCGCGTGTACACCCGCCCGGAGGCGGTGCGGCCGGTGCGCCATCGCGGCGAGCACTACCAGGTGGAAGGGGTGAGTCTCTGGGAGCCCTCGCCGCAGCGCACGCCGGTGCTCTATCAGGCGGGTTCGTCGGGCCGGGGCCAGCGCTTCGCCGCGCGGCATGCCGAATGCGTGTTCATTTCCGGGCAGTCCCGCGATGGCGCCCGGGCGCTGGTGAAGGACCTGCGCGCGCAGGCGGTGCGCGAGGGACGCCGGCCCGAGGACATCAAGATCTTCATGGGCGCGAGCGTGGTGGTGGCGCCCACCGACGCCCTCGCCCAGGAGAAGCTGCGCGAGTACATCCACCATGCCAGCCCCGAGGCCGGCCTCGCGCATTTCGCCTCGGGCACCGGCATCGACTTCTCGCGCTACGGGCTCGACGAGCCGGTGGCGCCGCCGGGCACCGGCCGCGGCGGGCAGGGCGATGCCATGCAGTCGGCGGTCAAGCTGGTCACCGGCGGGCCGCGCGCGCGCACCCGGCGCGAGCTGCTCGCCGAGATGGCCCTGGGCGGGCGCTATGCGCTCATCACCGGCTCGCCGCAGCGCGTGGCCGATGCCATGATCGACTGGGCCCGCGACACCGGCATCGACGGCTTCAATCTCGCGCGCACCGTGGTGCCCGAGTGCTACGACGATGTCGTCGATCTGGTGGTGCCCGAACTGCAGCAGCGCGGCGCCTTCAAGACCGCCTATGCCGAGGGCACGCTGCGCGAGAAACTCTTCGGCGAAGGGCCCCTGCTGCCCGGTCGCCACCCATCCCGTTCCACGAGGCTCACATGAACGCTGACGCATTGCGCGCCCTGCAGGCGCCCCTGAAGGACCGGTACCGCCAGCAGCCGCAGGCGGCCTTCATCACCCTGAGCGCCGAGGGTCGGCTGGGCGAGGGGGTGAGCTGCAGCGTGCAGACCGGTCAGGCCCTGGTGAAGGCCGGGCTGCATCCGGCCTCGGGCGGCGACGGCCTGTCGGCCTGCTCGGGCGACATGCTGCTGCAGGCACTGGTGGCCTGCGCCGGGGTCACCCTCAAGGCGGTGGCCACGGCGCTGGGCATCAGCCTGCGCGATGCCACGCTGCGCGCCGAAGGCGACCTGGATTTTCGCGGCACCCTGGGCGTGGCCAAGGACGCGCCGGTGGGCCTGAGCGCGGTGCGCCTGGCCATCCATCTCGACACCGACGCCTCGGCCGAGCAGATCCAGACGCTGCTGCGGCTCACCGAGCGCTACTGCGTGATCTACCAGACGCTGGCGCACCCGCCCGCGCTGTCGGTGTCGCACACCACGGCCGCGGCGGGCTGACGCTCAGAGCGCGTTCACCGGGATCTTGAGGTAGGACACGCCGTTGGCTTCCGGCGGCGGCAGTTCGCCGGCGCGGATGTTCACCTGCACCGCGGGCAGGATCAGCACCGGCATCTCGAGCGTGGCGTCGCGCTTCGTGCGCATGGCCACGAACTCGTCTTCGGAGATGCCGTCACGCACGTGGATGTTGGCGGCCCGCTGCTCGGCCACCGTGGTCTGGAAGGCCACCGGCCGATTGCCGGGCGGATAGTCATGGCACATGAACAGACGGGTCTCGGGCGGCAGGCTGAGCAGGTGCCGCACCGAGCGGTAGAGCGTGCGGGCATCACCGCCGGGGAAGTCGCAGCGCGCCGTGCCCACGTCAGGCATGAACAGCGTGTCGCCCACGAACACCGCGTCACCGAAGCGGTAGGCCACGCAGGCCGGGGTGTGGCCCGGCACGGCGAGGGTATGGCCGGTGAGATCGCCGGCGGTGATGGTCTCGCCGTCCTGCAGCAGGTGGTCGAACTGGGAGCCGTCGGTGCGGAAGGTGTCCTCGAGGTTGAACAGGCCCTTGAACACCCGCTGCACGCTGGTGATGCCGGCCCCGATGGCGGTGCGCCCGCCAAGCGCGGCCTTGAGGAAGGGCGCGGCGCTGAGGTGGTCGGCGTGCGCGTGGGTCTCAAGAATCCAGGCCACTGACAGGCCGAGCGCCTGCACCCGGTCGACCACGCGCTGGGCGGTGTGATGGCGGGTACGGCCCGACTTGGGGTCGTAGTCGAGCACCGGGTCGATGATCACGCAGGCGCTGCCCGGCCCCTGATGCACGAGGTAGGTGACGGTCCAGGTGGCGGGGTCGAAGATGCCGTCCACCTGCGGGTTGGCTGCGCGATCGGTCATGAGAGTGTTCCTCGGAGGGCAGTTCGATTAATTTTCCAATATTATATTGACAAAAATATTATTAGGCAATAGACTGTTTTCATGCCGATGGGGTTCCCGGCCGCTGGCCACGCGAGCCCGCAGCGGCCGCGGGGCGCCGGGCCCCTGTCAGACCCTCACCCACGCCATGACCACCGCCACCCTCGATCTGCCCGCCATGCAGGCTGCCGCCGACCGGGCCTGCCGTCTCATGAAGGTGCTCTCCAACCCCGATCGCCTGCTGCTGCTGTGTCAGCTGAGCCTGGGCGAGCGGCGGGTTGGTGAGCTCGAAACCCTGCTCGGCATCGGCCAGCCCACGCTCTCGCAGCAGCTCACCGTGTTGCGGGAGGAGGGGCTGGTAAGCACCCGGCGCGAGGGCAAGCACATCCACTATCGGCTCGCCAGCCCGCAGGCGCTCGCGCTCATGCAGGTGCTGCACGAGCAGTTCTGCGCCCCCGTTTCCTGACCCGCACAAGGCCCTGCCATGACCATCGACTGGACCCACTTCACACCCTGGGCCTCGCTCTCGGGCGGCGTGCTGCTCGGCGTGGCCGCCGCCCTGTTCATCCTGCTCAATGGCCGGGTGCTGGGCATCAGCGGCATCCTGGGCGGCCTGCTGCCCCCCAAGCCTGGCGATGCCGCCTGGCGGATCGCCTTCGTGCTCGGCATGGCTGCCGCGCCCATGGTGTTCATGGCGCTGGCGCCCGCCGGCTTCCTGCCAGCCCCCCGCATCGAGGCGGGACACGGGCTGGTGGCGGTCGCCGGGCTGCTGGTGGGCGTGGGCACCCGCTACGGCTCGGGCTGCACCAGCGGCCACGGCATCTGCGGCCTGTCGCGGCTGTCGCCGCGCTCGCTGGCGGCCACGCTGGCGTTCATGGCGGCGGGCTTCGTCACCGTCTTCATCGCGCGTCACCTCATCGGAGGGCTCTGAGCATGCATCGCCTCACGGAATTCCTCGTCGGCCTGCTCTTCGGGCTGGGTCTGCTGCTCTCGGGCATGACCGATCCCGGCAAGGTGATCGGGTTCCTTGATCTCGCCGGCGCGTGGGACCCGTCGCTCGCCTTCGTCATGGGCGGCGCGATCGCGGTGGGCTTCTTCGCCTTCGCGCTGGCCCGCAAGCGCACGGTGAGCCTGCTCGGCGGCGCGCTGCACCTGCCGCGGGCCAGCGTGATCGACCGTCGCCTGGTGCTCGGTTCGCTGCTCTTCGGCGCGGGCTGGGGTCTGGCCGGCTTCTGCCCGGGCCCTGGCGTGGTGTCGCTCGCGGCAGGCCAGCCCAAGGCGCTCACCTTCGTGCTGGCGATGCTGGTCGGCATGGTGCTGCAGGGGCTGGCCGAACGCTTCGTGCACGCGCCGTCTCGCGCGGTCTGAGGCCCTGATGCGCGCGGGTCTGCGTCGATGGCTGCCTGACCTGCCGATACTGAACTGGGGGCGGGCGTACCGTCGCGACTCCCTGGTGAGCGATCTGGTGGCGGCGATGATCGTCACCCTGATGCTCATCCCGCAGAGCCTGGCCTACGCGCTGCTGGCCGGCCTCGCGCCCGAGGTGGGGCTCTATGCCAGCGTGGCGCCGCTGCTGCTCTACGCCCTGCTGGGCACCAGTCGGGTGCTGGCCGTGGGCCCGGTGGCGGTGGTCTCGCTCATGACCGCGGCCGCGGTGGGCGAACATGCCGCCGCGGGCACGCCACAGGCATGGGCGGTGGCCATCACCCTGGCCTTCCTGTCGGGGCTGATCCTGCTGCTGATGGGCCTGCTGCGCCTGGGCTTTCTGGCCAACTTCCTCAGCCACCCGGTGATCTCGGGCTTCATCTCGGCCTCGGGGCTGCTGATCGCGGCCAGCCAGCTCAAGACCCTGATGGGCGTGCCGGCGCAGGGCGCGAACTTCTTTTCACTGATGGCCTCGCTGATCGCGCAGGTGCCGCGCATCCACTGGCTGACGCTGGCCGTGGGCGGCGGCGCGCTGGCCTTCCTGTTCTGGGTGCGCCGCGGCCTGAAGCCGCTGCTGCTCCGCCTGGGGCTGGGCGCCCGCGCCGCCGACCTCATCGCCAAGGCCGGGCCGATCGCCGCGATCGCGGTCACCACCGGGCTGACCTGGGCGCTGGACTGGTCCGCGCAGGGCCTGAAGATCGTCGGCGCGGTGCCGGCCGGCCTGCCGCCGCTCACCGCGCCGCTGTGGGATGCCGCCCTCTGGCGAGAACTCGCGGTGCCGGCCCTGCTCATCAGCGTGGTGGGCTTCGTGGAATCGGTGTCGGTGGGCCAGACCCTGGCCGCGCGCCGGCGTCAGCGCGTCGAGCCCGACCAGGAACTCGTCGCCCTGGGCGCGGCCAATCTCTCGGCCGCGGTCACCGGCGGGCTGCCGGTGACCGGCGGCTTCGCGCGCTCGGTGGTGAACTTCGATGCCGGCGCGCAGACCCCGGCCGCGGGGGTGTTCACCGCCGTGGGCATCCTGCTGGCCTCGCTGCTGCTCACCCCGGCGCTGCACTACCTGCCGCAGGCCACGCTGGCGGCCACCATCGTGGTGGCCGTGCTGTCGCTGGTGGACTTCAGCCTGCTGCGCAAGACCTGGTCATACTCCCGCGCGGACTTCCTCGCGGTGCTGGTCACGCTGCTCACCACGCTGGGCGCGGGCGTGGAGGCGGGGCTGGTGGCGGGGGTGGGTGTGTCGCTCGCGCTCTACCTCTACCGCACCAGCCGCCCGCACATCGCCGAGGTCGGGCTGGTGCCCGGCACCGAGCACTTCCGCAACCGGCTGCGTCACCCGGTCGCCCTGAGCCCGCGGCTGCTCGGCCTGCGGGTCGACGAGAGCCTGTACTTCGCCAACTGCCGGGTGCTCGAGGACCGCATCAACGACGCGGTGGCCTCGCGCCCCGAGCTCGCGCACGTGGTGCTGCTCTGCTCGGCCATCAATGACGTCGATGCCAGCGCGCTCGAGAGCCTCGAGGCCATCGATGCGCGGCTGCGCGCGGCGGGCGTGGCCCTGCACCTGTCGGAGGTGAAGGGCCCGGTGATGGATCGGCTGCAGCGCACCCCGCTGATCGCCGGGCTGAGCGGACGGGTCTATCTCTCGCACTACCAGGCGGTGTGCGATCTGGCCCCTGAAACGCTCGCCCAGGCCGCTGCCGCTACCATGGTCGGGTCCCAGCCCGAGAGCCCGCGATGAACCCATTTCCATTGCCCGACGGTGATCCCCACGCGCACGGCGTGAGCGCCGACGGTCTGGCCACCATCGACGCGTTCTTCCATCGCGAGATCGCCGCCGAGCGCCTGCCCGGCGCGGTGCTGGCCATCGCCCGCGACGGCCGCCTGCTGCATCACCGGGCCTATGGCATGCGCGACCCGGTGGCGCGGGTGCCCATGACGCTCGACACCGTGTTCCCGCTGGCGTCCATGACCAAGATCATGGTCAGCGTGGCGGCCCTGCAGCTCATGCAGTCGGGGCGGCTGCCGCTGCGCAGCCGGCTCGACGCCTTCTTCCCGGCCTTCGCCGACATGCCGGTGGGCGTGGACGACGGGTCTGGCGGGCTCTCGCTGCATCCGCAGCAGCGTCCCATCCTCATCCATGACCTGCTGCGTCACACCGCCGGCATCACCTATGGCGGGCGCGGGCTCGGTCCGGCGGCAGCACGCTGGCCGAGCGCGAGCGAGGTGATGTTCACCGACGACGCAGCCGGCTTCATCGCGCGCATCACCGGGCTGCCGCTCACCCATCAGCCCGGCACCGCCTTCGAGTACGGCTTTTCCACCGACGTGCTCGGGCTGGTGATCGAGCAGATCACCGGCCGCCGCCTGGGTGAGCACCTGTCTGAGGTGCTCTGGCAGCCGCTGGGCATGCGCGACACCGGCTTTGCGCTCACCGACGAGCGCCGCGCGCGCGGCGCGCGGCCGCTGCCGTTCAATCCGCTCGATGGCTCACCGCAGGCGGTGTCGGTCATGCAGCGCCAGACCACGCTCGACTGGGGCGGCGCGGCCGCCATGGGCACCGTGGCCGACTACCTGCGATTCGGGCAGATGCTGCACGACGGGGGGAGCCTCGACGGACAGCGCATCCTCAGCCCGCAGACCGTGGCGCTCATGACGGCCAATCATCTTGGCGAGGGCGTGATCAACACCGTGCATCACACCGAGCCGCATCGCGAGGGCTATGGCTTCGGCCTGGGCGTGGCGGTGCGCACCCAGGCCGGGCTGGCCAGCGTGCCCGGCCGCGTGGGCGAGTTCACCTGGAACGGCGCCTACGGCACCATCTTCTTTGCCGATCCGGCCGAGCGCCTGGTGGTGGTGGCCGGCACCGTGGCGCCCGGCGAGATCCGCAAGCACTACCGCGAGCAGCTGCAGGTGCTGGTCTACGGGGCGCTCACCCGGTGACCCGCCAGGCGCGCTAGGCCTTGTCGGGCAGGGTGTAGCGGAAGTCGCAGTGGCTCGCGCCCTTCATGATGGTCTGGGTGCGGGTGAAGCGCATCGCGGGGTTGTAGCCATGGCAGAACTCGCCATCGCGATTGCACGACAGGATGTCGCCGATCTCGCCCAGGCCCATCTCGCGGTATGACTCGGCGTAGCGGCAGCGGGTCACGTTGAAGGCGAGCGTGCGCTCGGACTTCTCCACCCATTGGATGGTGATGCCCCCGCCCGCCTCCCACAGCGGCAGGATGGCTGCATAGTCGGTGAGGTCGGGTGGATTGGCGCCGCTCTCGTTGCCGGGCTTGCGCGCGGCGAACTCCCGGCCGGCCTCGTGGGCCATCGCGATGATGGCCTTGGCCAGCAGCGCGCGGGCCTGCTCCTCGCCGAGTTCGGCGCTCAGGGTCTTGAGCAGCTGCCCTGCGAATTTCGCCTCGATGCGGCGTTGGTCGAGAATGCTCACTTCGCTCATGCGGGTCTCCTTGCCGGTGTTCAGTCGGGCAGCAGCAGCGTCACCGAGGTGCCCTGCGGGCCGCTGCTGATCTGCAGGCTGGCCCCGAGTTGCACGGCGCGCTGACGCAGGTTGCGCAGGCCGTGGCCAGGCCCGGAATCGATCCGGGTGTCGAAGCCGCGCCCATTGTCGCGCACCTCGACCAGCACGCCCGATTCGCCACGCTGAAGCCGGATCAGCAGCGTGCTGGCCTGCGCGTGGCGCAGCACGTTCGCGATGGCCTCCTGGAGGATGCGCAGCAGATGCAGGGTGCGGGTGGGGTCGAGCCAGCTCAGGGGATTGACCTCCTCGACCTCCCACCGCATGGTCAGGCCCGCGGTGGCGAGCCGGGGTGCCAGCCGGTAGCGCAGCGTGCCCAGGATCGTGGTCAGGTAGTTGTCGTGCGGCTCCAGGGAATCCACCACCAGGCGCAGGTCGTCGAGGCAGGCTGTCAGCGCGTCCCGGATCCTGCCCGCATCGGTCGCCCCGTGCTCGACCTCGCTGATCGCGGTGAGCAGCTGCGCGCCCACGCCGTCGTGCAGGTCGCGCATGATGCGCGCCCGTTCGGCCAGCGCCGTGCGTTCGGCTTCGAGCGCGCGCGCTTCCTCGAAGCGGATGCGCAGCTCGGCTTCGCGTTGCGCGAGCCTTGCCTCCAGGGACTGGTTGAGCGCCTCATGGGAGCGCACCGCCTGCACGTGCTGCTGGGTGAGCAGCCAGGCCACGGTGGCGAAGAACAGCAGGCCCACGTAGTGCGCCACGTAGACCCGACCAAACAGCGCGTTGACCATGAGCACGGCGTTGTCGTAGGCGCTGGCGGCGATGAAGGCGGTGAACAGCATCGCGAGCAGGGCGTCCGACACGGTTCGGGTCGATCTCGCCCGATGGATGGGGATCAGGATCATGGCCAGCAGCAGGGGCGAGCTGCCCACCATCCAGACCGTGAGCGCGGGCGCCGGCCCCTTGAAGACCACCAGCAGCACCGGCCCCAGCGCCAGATATCCGTAGATCGACCCGCGGAAGATCCGCGCGGCGCGTGCCGGCACGAACTCGGCATAGCGGTCGAGCAGGAAGATGCCGAACAGGCCAAGGAACACGCCGTGACCGGTGAAGGTGGCGTACTCGATCGCGCGATGCAGCGCCTCCGAGGTGGTGCCGAAGTCGAGCAGCAGCAGGTTCAGGTTGCGCGCCGACCAGGCCAGGCCCGCCACGCCCAGGGGCAGGAAGCCCTTGCCGCGGCGCGAGCCGATCTGCAGCCAGACCAGCAGGATGTAGACCGAGATCGAGCCGAGGATCGCGCTGGTGATGTACACGCCGGCGTTCTGCACCAGGCGGCGCAGCGCGACGGTGTCGCCAAGCTGCGCGTGGGTGCCCAGCTGCACCCGCGAGAGCCCGCCCTGGGTTCCCTCGGGCGACACCACCCGGATGCTGAGGAGGTTGCCTGATGACCGCATCAGGGCCGGGGGCAGTGCCAGGTAGAAGGGCGTGTTCGCGTGCCTGGCCACCGGCAGGGTCATCCGGCCGCCGTCGCCTATCCACTGCCCGTTCAGCGCGAACGCCGCGTTGGTGCGCAGCTTGGGCACATAGACCCACAGCGGCTCGTTGGTGGGCCCGTCGGGCAGTGCGATCTGATAAAGGCCGGTCACCAGACCGGCATCGCCTGCCGCGTCGCGCGACCAGCGATGCGGCAGGGGCACGTCGAGCAGCTCGCGCGGCGTGTCCTCGTCCGGACGCAGCAGCCCGAATCGGGCATGGGTGATCGGCAGGGGGGCGCCACTCGGACGGGCTTGGGCGGGTTCGGCAGGCGATGGCGCGGCGGCGCCCGTCTGCCCCGCGACGACATGCGCTGCGCTTGCCAGCAGCAGCAGCAGGCACAGGATGAACCGGGCGCAGGGCGTCGTCAGAGATAGCCCAGTCGGTGCGCAGCCGAGACGGCCTGCCCCTGATGGTTGACGCGCAGCTTGCCGTAGACGTTGCGGATATGGGTCCGGACGGTATTCACCGAGATGCCCAGCCGCGCGCCGATCTCGTCGGCCACGAAGCCCTGGGCCACCAGACGCAGCACCTCCACTTCACGTTGCGACAGCCGCTCGGGCACGGGTTCGCCGGCGGCGTGGCTCGCGGCGACGTCCGCGGCTGCAGGCGGACGCCGCAGCCGCTGGAGCAGATGGCGGGCGATCGCCGGCGAGATCGGCGCCTCGCCGGCGATCGCCTGGTGCAGCGCCGCGAGCAACTCGTCATTGCTGCTGCCCTTGAGGATGTAACCGTCGGCTCCGGCTTCGATCGCCCGCAGCACGGGCGACTCATCGCCGAACACCGTGAACACCAGCACCACCACGGCGGTCCGGCAGGCGCGCAACTCGCGGATGAGCTCGGTGCCGTCGCCGTCCGGCAGTTGCAGGTCCACCAGCACGATGTCAGGCCTGAGCCCGGGCAGGTCGTGGCGGGCCTGGGCAAGGTTGGCTGCGGTGCCGACCACCAGGAATTCCTGCTGCGAGGACAGCGCGCGCAGGATGCCTGTCGAGACCTTGAAGTCGTCTTCGACCACGTACAGGCGGGCAGGCATGAGGGCTTTCAGGGATCCAGGGTGAGATGAGCGCCCGTGAGACGGCCCGATTATCGGGCGCCGAGCCGGGGCGCGCACCATCCGATCTGATGAGCATGGGCGCCCGGCGGTGGCCCCCAGTCATGGTCTGGCGCGCCCGGATGCGGCTTCGTGTTGCCGCAGAACCCCTACTCAATTCTGGGTATGACAGGGTCCGATACGCCAAGTAGGGTTCGGGATGTCAGGGTCAGATCGCGCGCAGGTTGCAAGGCATGAAACCAACGGTCCAGGACATTGCCCAAGCCTGTCGTCGGGTGTCGGTCAGTCCCCGATGTCGGATCTCCCTACTCACCTATGCAGTATTCTCTGCCCGTTGATCAGTCTGCCTCCCGTCGCACGATGCCTTCCCTTCGCGCCGCCCGCTGTCTGACTGCTCCGGTCATCGGCGCCAGTGATCGTGCTGACGCAGCCCTGTCTGCCGTCATCGCCCCCGCTTCTCCCCCCTTCTTCGGCAACCCGTCGTATGCGGTGCTGCGCTGATCTCATCCCCGTCCTACCCTTTTGAAGAGCCGAACTGCCATGGCAAAGAAACCCGACACCGTCAAGCCCGTTGTGCTTCCCGAGCAAGCGACCGCGACGGTTTCTCGCGTGCATCCGCCGGTCACGCCGCCGCCGCGGAAGGGTTTGCAGGTCGGTGTCGACGAGGGGATGCTGGATGTTGCAGCCGATGAAGTTCTCGGGCTGATTGACGCGCCCTCGCCGCTGGCGGCTTCCGAGCCGCTCATGGTGGCGCAGGCGCCGGCATCGGCGATCGCAGCGCAGGGCGCGTCCGATGCGGCTGCCGGTGGCGCAGGGGCATCCAGCGCGGGGGCCGCGCAGGCCTCTGCAGCGGGCACCGCCGCCATGGGCGCGGCCGCCGGCTCCATGTTGCCGGTGCTGGGCGTGCTGGGCGCGGTCGCGGTGGCCGCCGCGGCCTCGGGGGGGTCCAGTTCGTCGCCTGCGCCGGCCCCGGCCCCGGCCCCGCCGCCTGCGCCTGTCGACACCACCCCGCCCAATGCGCCGGTGATCAGCGCGGTGGCCATCGACAATGTCGTCAACGGCACCGAAAAGACCGCCGGCGTCACCGTGAGCGGCACCGCCGAGGCGGGTGCCAGCGTGGCGGTCACCTGGGGCAGCACCACCAAGACGGTGACTGCCACGGGCGGCGCCTGGAGCGCAAGCTTCACCAGCGGCGAGATCCCGGCCGATGGCAGCACCACGGTGCGCGCCGTGGCCACCGACGCCGCGGGCAACGCCAGCAGCGCGGGCACGCGCGCGGTGACCCTCGACAGCGCGGTGCCTGCCGCGCCGGTGGTCAATGCCGTGGCCACCGACAACACCGTCAACGGTACGGAGAAGACCGCCGGCGTCAGCGTGAGCGGCACCGCCGAGGCGGGCGCCAGCGTGGCGGTCACCTGGGGCAGCACCACCAAGACGGTGACCGCCACGGGCGGGGCCTGGACGGCCAACTTCGCCAGCGGCGAGGTCCCGGCCGATGGCAGCACCACGGTCAGCGCCGTGGCCACCGACGCTGCCGGCAACGCCAGCAGCGCGGGCACGCGCGCGGTGACCATCGACAGCGCGGCGCCTGCCGCGCCGGTGGTCAATGCCGTGGCCACCGACAACATCGTCAACGGGACCGAGAAGACCGCCGGCATCACCGTGACCGGCACCGCCGAGTCGAATGCCAGCGTGGCGGTCACCTGGGGCAGCACCACCAAGACGGTGACCGCCACGGGCGGGGCCTGGACGGCCAACTTCGCCAGCGGCGAGGTCCCGGCCGATGGCAGCACCACGGTCAGCGCCGTGGCCACCGATGCGGCCGGCAACGCCAGCGGCGCCGGCACGCGCAGCGTGGTCATCGACAGCGTGGCACCGGTCGTGCAGATCCAGTCGGCCAGCAGCGCGGCCCGCACCATCACGCTGACCTACGACGGCGCGCTCGACGCCACCAACCCTCCGGCAACCACGGCCTTCGCGGTCACCACCGGTGGTGCGGCCAATCCGGTCGCGTCGGTGGGCATCGCGGGCTCCGTGCTCACGCTCACCCTGCAGAACGCGTTCACGGCGGGAGCGGTCACGGTCACCTATACCGATCCGACCACCGGCAATGATGCGGCGGCCATCCAGGATGCGGCCGGCAACGACGCCGTCGGCTTCGCGAGCGGCATCGTGGCTGACGGCTATGTCCGCGGGGCCACGGTCTACATCGACACCAACGGCAACGGCTCGGCCGATCCGGGCACCGACTTCCTGGTCGGCACCACCGACGCCAACGGCAACTTCTTCATCCCGGCCGGTGCGCCCACCGGCACCATCATCGCGGTGGGCGGCGTCAACATCGATACCGGCGTGCCCAACACCGTGCCGCTGAAGGCGCCGGCGGGCGCCACCACCATCAACCCGCTCACCACCCTCGTGCAGGCCGTGGTCCAGAGCTCGGGCGGCACCACCACCGCCGCGGATGCGGCTGCCACCGTGGCGGCCAACCTCGGCATCACGCTGAGCGCGGGCACCACCCTGCTCAGCTACGACCCCATCGCGGCCGCCGGTTCGAGCGATGCCGCTGCCGCCGCGGCCGCGGTCAGCGCCCAGAAGGCCGCCGCCCAGGTGGCCACCATCGTGGCCCTGGCAAGCAGCACTGCCTCGGCCGATGCCGGCGCCGGCGCAGCCACCGCCGTGGCGGGCAATGTCATCACCAACCTGGCCCAGCAGATCACCACCGCGGCGGCCACCGGGGGCAGCGTCAATCTCGCCGATTCCAGCACCGTGAGCTCGGTGCTGAGTTCGGCCTTCACCGGCACCAGCGTGTCGGCCGGCGCACAGACCCAGGCCCAGAGCACCATTGCCGACGCGTCCTCGGCGATCGGCAATGCGGCCAGCCTCGATGCCATCGCCACGGCACAGAGCCAGGCGCTCGACCGCATCGCCCCGGCGGCGCCCAGCGTGTCCATCACCGCCACGCCCACCAGCAATTCCGCGCCCACGGTGCGGGTCAGCTTCAACACCAGCGCCACCGACGGTTCGGCGGCCATCGCGGGCGACACCGTCAGCCTGCGCGAGGGCGGTGTCGCCACTGGCGTGTCGGTAGTGCTGAGCGCTGCCCAGGTTGCAGCGGGCTACGTGGACATCGCCACCAGCACGCTGGCCGAGGGCTCGCACACGCTGAGCGCGGTCGTGGTCGACCGTGCCGGCAACACCAGCGCGGCGGCCACCGCCGCCACGGTGGTGGTCGACACCACCGCGCCCGGCCAGCCGTCGATCGGTCTGGTGGCGGGCGACGACATCATCGGTGCGGGTGAGCAGGGCGCGGTCATCACAGGATCGGCCGAGGCTGGTGCCACGGTGTCGCTGGTGCTCGGTGCCAACACCCGCTCGGTGCAGGCCGGTGCCGATGGCGCCTTTGCCTACACGCTCACGCCGGCGGACATCGCCGCCCTGGGCCAGGGCGCGGTCAGCGTGGTCGCCTCGGCGCGCGATGCGGCCGGCAATGTCAGCGCGGGGGCCTCGCGTGCCGTGCTGATCGACACGGTGGCGCCCACCGCCGTCGCCACGATCGCGGCCGCCGTCGACAACGTCGCGCCCGTCACGGGCAACGTGCCTTCCGGCGGTGCCACCAACGACAACACCCTCGAACTCTCGGGCACGGTCTCTGCCGCACCGGCCGCGGGCGAGGTGCTGGCCGTGTACGACGGCGCCACCCGGCTGGGCGTGGCCACGCTCAGCGGAACCGCCTGGAGTTTCACCACCGGCGGTCTGGCCAATGGGTCGCACGCCTTCACCGCGCGGCTGGAAGATGCCGCAGGCAACAGCGGCGCCGCCAGCAGCACCTATGCGGTCACGGTGAATGCCACCGTGCCCACCGCCACGCTCACCGTGACCGCGCCGCCGGTCACCAACGCGGTCACGCCCATCATTTCCGGCAGCATCACCGGCACACTCGCCAGCGACGACATCGTCAAGGTCTACGACGGCGGGGTGCTGCTGGGCTCCGCGCTGGTCAGTGGCAGCACCTGGAGCTTCATGCCTTCGGCGCCGCTGGCCCAGGGCGAGCACCGCTTCACCGCGGTCGTGGAGGGCGCGGGCGGCAATCAGGGCAGCTTCAGCGCGCCGGCCGTGGTGGCCATCGACACCTCCGCGCCGGTGGCGCCCATGATGGCGCCGGTGGCGATCGACAACGTCGTCAACGCACTTGAGAAGGGTGCGGGCGTGGCCGTCAGCGGCACGGCCGAGCCGGGCGCCGCCATCAGCATCACCTGGGGCGCGGTCACTCGCACCGCCACGGCCAGCGCGGCGGGCACCTGGACCACCACCTTCCCCAGTGCCGAGGTGCCCAACGACGGCACCACCACCGTGTCGGTCACCGCCACCGATGCCGCGGGCAATGTCAGCGCGCCCGGGACCGCTTCGGTCAAGGTCGATGCCACCGCACCGGCGGTCACGGCGGGCGCCACGCTGGGCGGTGGCGCCGGTTCGCCTGACAACTTCATCAACGCGGCCGAACTCGCGGCCGGCGGCAACCGCCTCACCGGCACCGCCGAGCCCGGCGCCCGGGTCACCATCAGCTTCAGCGGCGGGAATGCCCGCAGCGTGCTCGCCAGCAACGCCGGCGAGTGGTTCTATGACCTCACCCGGGCCGACATCACGTCCATGGGGCAGGGCGGCGAGACCATCGGCATCACGGCCACCGATGCCGCGGGCAACCGCACCGAGGTGTCGGGCGGCAAGGTCATCAACATCGATACCGTGGCGCCCTCGCTGACGCCGTTCTCGTTCACCGAGGCCAGCGACAGCGGCATCAAGGGTGATGGTCGCTCCAACGCGGCAGTTCCGGGCCTGCAGTTCATCGCCGAAGACAACTCGCAGCTTTTCGTCGATCTCGGCAACGGATCCTTCCTCGCGGCGGGCGTCGGTTCCGGCGTGTTCCAGTCCCTTTCATCGCCGCTGCCTTTCGCCAGCGACGGCACGTTCAGCCTGCGCCTGCGGGCGGTCGACGCGGCCGGTAACGAGACCATCCGGACCGGCGTCTATCAGTTCGACAAGACCGCGCCCGCGGCGGCGAGCATCACCGGCGTGACCGACAACGTCGGTGCCGTCCAGGGCCCGGTGGCCGATGGCGCCACCACCGACGATCCCACCCTGCGTCTGGCCGGCAAGGCCGAGGCCTTCAGCAGTGTCGAGATCCTCGATGGTGCGACCGTGCTGGGCACGGCCCGGGCCAACGCCAATGGCGACTGGGTGTTCACCACGGCCGCGCTGCCTGATGGCAGCAGCCACAGCTTCACCGCGCGCGCCACTGATGCCGCCGGCAACACCGGACCGGCCAGCGTGGCGCGGGTCGCCACCATCGACACCACGGCGCCTGCCGTGCCGGTCATCGCAGCCGTCACCGGCGACAACCTGATCAACGCCGGCGAAAAAAGCGTCGGCGTGGCGGTCACCGGCACGGCCGAGTCCGGCGCCGAGATTCGCGTGAACTGGGGCGGCATCGAGAAATCCACGCTGGCTGCCGGGGGCAACTGGAGCGTGAGCTACGCGGCCAACGAGATTCCGGCCGATGGCAGCCTGCCTATCCAGGCGAGTGCCAAGGATCCGGCTGGCAACGTCAGCACCCTCGCCGCCCAGACCGTGCGCGTGGACGCTGCCGCCCCGAGCCTCTCGGGCACCACCCCGGTGGATGGCGCCATGGGCGTGGCCGTCGGCGCGAATGTGGTACTCACGTTCAGCGAGGGCGTGTCGGTCGGCAGCGGCAGCATCCTGATCACCGACGGCCTGGGTGACACCCGATTCATCGATGTCACCGACGCTGCGCAGGTCTTGGTCAACGGTGCGCAGGTCACCATCAACCCGACCGCCGACCTGCTGGCCGATCGCACCTACAGCATCAGCTTCAACCCCGGTGCCTTTGCCGACGTGGCGGGCAATGCCTTCGGCGGCATCGCGGTATCCAGCCCGCTGCGCCTGTCCACCTTCGCGGTGGTCGAGGGCACAGCCGGCAACGACACCCTCAATGGCACCGACGCTGCCGACCGCATCTCGGGTCTGGCCGGCAACGACATCCTCTCCGGGCTGGGCAGCAACGACAGCCTGTACGGCGGAGACGGTGAAGACACCCTCACCGGCGGCGCCGGCGACGACAGCCTCGACGGCGGCGGCAACACCGCCGGCCAACAGTTCGACTACGCCGACTACCGGGACGCCACCGGCGCGGTGGCGGTCAACCTGGCGGCGGGCACCGCCGGCGGCCCCGGCGTGGGCAGCGATACGCTGGTGGGTATCGAAGGCGTGTGGGGATCGGCCTTCAACGACACCATCGTCGGCGCGGCCAGCGCCGATCTCATCACCGGCCTGCTCGGCGATGACTCCATCGATGGCGGCGCCGGCTTCGACATCGCCGGCTACAGCTTCGAGCTTCCCGGCACCGGCGGCGTCAACGTCAACCTGCAGACCGGAGCGGTCAGCGGCCGTTACGGCAACGACACCCTGGTGAGCATCGAAGGCGTGATGGGCACCGCCTTTGACGACCAGCTGACGGGCAGTTCGGTCAACAACTGGATTCGCGGCAACGCTGGCAATGACACCATCGATGGCGGTGACGGCATCGACATGGCCGCCTATGACCGCGCCTCGGGCGCGGTCACGGTCAGCCTCATCAGCAACACCAGCAGCGGCGCCGACGGCAACGACACGCTCATCAGCATCGAGAACCTGCGCGGCTCCGGCTTCGGTGACACGCTCACCGGCAACGCTCAGGCCAACACCGTCGAAGCCCGCGCCGGCGACGACAGCGTCGAAGGCAATGCCGGCAACGACAGCCTGCTTGGCGAAGCCGGCAACGACACCCTGCGTGGCGGTGATGACGCCGACACCCTGGTGGGCGGCGCAGGCGATGACCTGCTCGACGGCGGCGCGCAGCTGGTGACCACCAGCACCAACAACGTGTCGCCGCAGTACGACGTGGCCTCCTTTTCCGACGCCACCGGCGGGTTGGTGGTCAACCTCGGCGCCGATGGCACCGCAGGCACGGCCAGCGGCGCCGGCGTGGGCAATGACACGCTGGTGAACATCGAGATGGTGATCGGCTCGGCCTTCGGCGACACCATCACCGGCACCAATCGCACCGTGAACGAGATCTTCCGCGGCGGTGCCGGCGACGACACCATCGATGGCGGCACCGGCACGGCCAACGATTTCGCCGACTACCGGGCGGCGACCGGCGCGGTCACGGTCAATCTGGCCACCGGCGCGGTCAGCGGCGCTGATGGCAACGACACCCTGCTCAACATCGAGGGTGTGTTCGGCAGCAGCGCCGGTGACACCATCACCGGTTCCACGGGCAACAACTTCCTCGAGGGCGAGGGCGGCAACGACACCATCGACGGCGGCGACGGCACAGACTTCGCCAGCTACGG
>JBIKWU010000223.1:0-6572 GCA_044356115.1 Burkholderiaceae bacterium | reverse complement strand
TCGATCCAGTCCTGGCGGGTGGAGCAGTGCTCGTCGTCGTCATCGTCCTCCCAGTTCTTCATGAACAGGCCGATGACCTCGTGGCCCTGCTCGCGCAGCAGCCAGGCCGTGACGGAGGAGTCGACCCCGCCCGACATGCCGACCACCACCCGGCGACGACGCGATTCAGTCACGGGGCAGCAGGCAGTCGGGGTGGGTGTGGATGAGATCGAGCGGGTAGCGGCGGCCGGCGAGGTGGTCATCGACACTGCGCTGCACCTGCGGGCTGCGATGCTCGGCCGCGCGGGCGCGGATCTCCTCGGGCGTGAGCCACAGGGCCCGCACGATGCCGTGATCGAGCGCGCGGTCTTCATGGGCCAGCCAGCGGCAGGCGAACGCGAAGCGCAGGTAGGTGACATCGATGGCCTGCGCGGCATGGCGGTAACGCGACAGGTAGACGCCCGTGCAGGCCATGGCCTGCACCCGCTGCCCGGTTTCCTCGAGGGTCTCGCGCACCACCGCCTGCTCGAGCGACTCGGCGGGGTCGAGGTGTCCGGCCGGCTGGTTCAGGCGCAGGCCGTCGGGGGTGTGTTCCTCGACCATGAGGAAGCGGCCATCGCGCTCGACGACGGCCGCGACCGTGACATTGGGCTTCCAGTCGACCATTCCCAAGTTTAGCGGATGGGCATGATCTAATGCTGCCCGAACGCCAACGCGGCCCTCGCCGCGGGAGGACCTTTCCTATGCTGATCGGAGTTCCGGCCGAGTCCCGCCCCGGAGAAACCCGGGTTGCGGCCACCGCCGAAACCATCAAGAAACTCGTCGCCGCCGGTCACCGCGTGCTCGTGCAGTCGGGGGCCGGCGTGAACGCCGCCCAGACCGACGAGGCCTGTCGCGCCGCCGGCGCCGAGATCGTCGACGCCGACACCGCGCTCGGCGCGGATATCGTGCTCAAGGTGCGACTGCCGCAGGCCGACGAGCTCGCCCGCATGAAGCACGGCGCCACGCTGGTGGGCATGCTCGAGCCCTTCAACAACGACGGCATCGCGGCCATGAACGCGGCCGGCCTCACCGCCTTCGCCCTCGAGGCCGCGCCCCGCACCACCCGCGCGCAGAGCATGGACGTGCTCTCCTCGCAGGCCAACATCGCCGGCTACAAGGCGGTGCTGCTGTCGGCGGCCACCTACGGCCGCATGATGCCCATGCTCATGACCGCCGCCGGCACCATCAAGGCGGCGCGGGTGCTCATCCTGGGCGCCGGCGTGGCCGGGCTGCAGGCCATCGCCACCGCCAAGCGTCTGGGCGCGGTGATCGAGGCTTCCGACGTGCGGCCCGCGGTGAAGGAGCAGATCGAGTCACTCGGCGCCAAGTTCGTCGACGTGCCCTTCGAGACCGACGAGGAGCGCGAGATCGCCAAGGGCGTGGGCGGCTATGCCCGGCCCATGCCGGCCTCCTGGATGCAGCGCCAGTCGCAGGCGGTGGCCGAGAAGATGAAGCTCGCCGACATCGTCATCACCACCGCGCTGATCCCCGGCCGCAAGGCACCGGTGCTGATCACCGAGGACATGGTGCGTGCCATGAAGCCCGGCTCGGTCATCCTCGACATGGCGGTCGAGCAGGGCGGCAACTGCGCGGTCTCCGAAGCGGGCCAGACCGTCATCCGCCACGGCGTGACCATCATCGGCCAGCCCAACCTGCCGGCCACCGTGCCGGCCGATGCCTCGGCCCTGTACGCGCGCAACCTGCTCGACTTCCTCAAGCTGCTGCTCACCAAGGAAGGCGGGCTGAGCATCAACCGTGAAGACGACATCGTCGCAGCCTGCCTGATGTGCGCCAACGGCGAGATCATCCGTCGCAACTGAGCACCCGCCGCAACCGAGTCGCGGGCCGCGCCCGCGCCAATCCTCGCCAGGAAACCCCATGGAAGCGATCAGCCCCACCGTCGTCAACCTGATCATCTTCGTGCTCGCCATCTACGTCGGCTACCACGTGGTCTGGAACGTCACGCCGGCCCTGCACACCCCGCTGATGGCGGTGACCAACGCGGTCTCGGCCATCATCATCGTGGGCGCCATGCTCGCGGCGGCGCTCACCGGCACCGTGCTGGGCAAGACCATGGGCGTGCTGGCGGTAGCGCTGGCCGCGGTCAACGTCTTCGGCGGCTTCCTGGTCACCCGCCGCATGCTCGAGATGTTCAAGAAGAAAGCGCCCAAGGCCGGCGGAGCGGCGCAGTGAACGCACGCGGCTTCGTCATCCTGCTGCTGTTCGCGGTCGCCGCCTCGGTGGGCGTGGGCCTGCTGGTCGAACGCTTCACCGCCCCCGGCTGGGAGCGCACCTTCTGGTTCGCGGTCGGCCTGGCCATCATCCTGTTCCCGGCCGGCCGCTTCGCCGAGCGCCGCGGCTGGATCCACGGCTTCTGGCAGGCCGGGCCCGCACGCCGCGCCCAGGCTGCCGCCGAGTCATCCCAGGGGGAGCCCGGCTCCCCCACCACCCGCCAGACGAGCGGAGATTCCCGATGAGCCCGAACCTGAACCTGGTGGTCCTGCTGTACCTCGTCGCCTCGGTGTGCTTCATCCAGGCGCTCAAGGGCCTGTCGCACCCCACCACCTCCATCCGCGGCAACGTCTTCGGCATGGCGGGCATGAGCATCGCGGTGGTCACCACCGTGGGCCTGATCGCCATGATGACCACCGGCGTGGCCGGCGCGCCGTCGCTCGGCGCGGGCCTGGGCTGGGTGCTGCTCGGCCTGGTGGTGGGCGGCGGCGCCGGCACCCTCATGGCCAACCGGGTCGAGATGACCAAGATGCCCGAGCTGGTTGCCTTCATGCACAGCATGATCGGCCTGGCGGCGGTGTTCATCGCGATCGCCGCGGTGGTCGAGCCCTGGGCCTTCGGCATCACGCCCATGCCCAAGGAGCTGATCGTCGGCGCCCAGACCCCCTCGGGCACGCTGGTGGCCGACAGCGTCGCCCGCGCCGCCATCCCGGCCGGCAACCGGCTCGAGCTCTTCCTGGGCGCGGCCATCGGCGCGATCACCTTCAGCGGCTCGGTGATCGCCTTCGGCAAGCTCTCGGGCAAGTACAAGTTCCGCCTGTTCCAGGGCGCGCCGGTGGTCTTCCCCGGCCAGCACATGGTCAACCTGATCCTGGGCATCGCCACGGTGGGCCTGGGCCTGGCCTTCACGCTCACCGAGAACTGGACCGCCTTCTTCGTGATGCTGGCGCTGTCCTTCGTGCTGGGTGTCCTGATCATCATCCCGATCGGCGGCGCCGACATGCCGGTGGTGGTGTCGATGCTCAACAGCTACTCGGGCTGGGCGGCGGCGGGCATCGGCTTCTCGCTGAACAACAGCATGCTGATCATCGCCGGCTCGCTGGTCGGATCCTCGGGCGCCATCCTCTCGTACATCATGTGCAAGGCGATGAACCGCTCGTTCTTCAACGTGATCCTGGGCGGCTTCGGCGGCGAGGCGGCCGCGGCCACCGGTGGCGCGGCACAGGCGCAGCGCCCGGTCCGCTCGGGTTCGTCCGATGACGCGGCCTTCCTGCTCAGCAACGCCGAGACCGTGATCATCGTGCCCGGCTACGGCCTGGCGGTGGCCCGTGCCCAGCATCCCCTGAAGGAGCTGGCGCAGAAGCTCACCGACAAGGGCATCACCGTCAAGTACGCCATCCACCCGGTGGCCGGCCGCATGCCCGGCCACATGAACGTGCTGCTCGCCGAGGCCGAGGTGCCCTACGACCAGGTCTTCGAGATGGAGGACATCAACTCCGAGTTCGGCGACACCGACGTGGTGCTGGTGCTGGGCGCCAACGACGTGGTCAACCCGGCGGCCAAGGATCCCAAGTCGCCGATCGCGGGCATGCCCATCCTGGAGGCCTACAAGGCCCGCCAGGTGATCGTGAACAAGCGCAGCATGGCCTCGGGCTATGCCGGGCTCGACAACGAGCTCTTCTACATGGACCGCACCCTCATGGTCTTCGGCGACGCCAAGAAGGTGGTCGAGGACATGGTCAAGGCGGTCGAGTAGGCCAGACCGGCGCGGCATGCGTCTGCAGCTGCTCTCCGACCTGCACCTCGAGAGCGAGCCCTTCGATCCGCAGCCGGCCCCGGGGGCCGACCTGCTGGTGCTCGCCGGCGACATCGACGCCGGCCACGAGGGGCTGGCCCGCTTTGCCGGCTGGCCGGTGCCGGTGGTGTACGTCGCCGGCAACCACGAGTACGACCATCGCGACGTCGACGCCGCGCAGCAGGCGCTGCGCGAGCGCTGCGCGCGGCTGGGCTTCACCATGCTCGAGCGCGATGCGACGGTCATCACCCACGGCGAACGCCGCGTCCGCCTGCTGGGCACCACCCTGTGGTGCGACTTCGACCTGCTCGGCCCGGCCGAGCGCGAGCGATGCATGCGCGCCGGCGCGTTCTTCCTCGACCGGGTGCAGTGCTCCACGCGCCAGGGCCGGCCCTTCGATGCCGCCGCGGTGCGCGAGGAATTCGGGCGCTGCCGCGAATGGCTCTCGGGCCAGCTGGCGCTGGGCCGGCGCGGGCCGCGCTGGGACGAGACCGTGGTCATCACCCACTTCGCGCCCTCGGCGCGCAGCGCCGATCCGCGCTACGGCCTGCAGCCAGCCAGCGCGAGCTTCTGCAGCGCCTGCGAAGACCTCATGGGCCGCGCGGCGCTGTGGTTGCACGGCCACCTGCACTGCCGCCATGATTACCAGGTGGCGGGCACCCGGGTGGTGTCCAATGCCCGCGGTCATGTCGAGCGCGGCGAGGCCGATGGCCACGATCCCGCCTGGCTGATCGAGGTCTGAGAGGAGGTTCCATGAGCGAGCTCGTTCCCGCAGACCCACCGCAGCCGCAGCCCCTGCCGCCACGGCCCGAGCCGGGCTCGGCCGAGGATCGCCTGCGCCGCATCTGCCTGTTCGACTACCTGCTGCACATCGTCGGCCTGCTGCTCTCGGCGGGCCTGCTCTCGGTGATCGCGCTGATCGTCAACTACCTCAAGCGCGACGAGGCCAACGGCACCATCTACCGCAGCCACATGGACTGGATGATCGCCACCTTCTGGTGGACGGTGCTGTGGGTGGTGCTGCTGTTCATCCCCATGATGGTGGTGACGATCTTCAGCTTCGGGTTGCTGGCCTGGGTGTTCCTGCTGCCTGGCCTGTGGTTCCTCTACCGCATGATCAAGGGTCTGCTGCGGCTGACCGAGCAGCGCGCGGTGTCCTGAACGCGCGCTCAGGCGATCGCGTCGTCGAGCCACTCGATCCAGTGCCGCACCGGCGTGTCGGTGCCCGCCTGCAGGTGCCCGATGCAGCCGATGTTGGCAGAGAGCACCATCTCGGGCGCGCCGGCCTGCAGCGCGGCCAGCTTGCGCTCGCGCAGTTCGGTGGCGAGCACCGGCTGCAGCACCGAGTAGGTGCCTGCCGAGCCGCAGCACAGGTGCGCATCGGCCACCGCCTGCACCTCCACGCCCAGCGCAGCCAGGAAACGCTCGACCTCGCCGCGCACCTGCTGACCGTGCTGCAGCGTGCATGGCGGATGAAAGACCACCCGCTGCGCCGGCTTGCGGCGCACCAGCGCGCCCAGCCGGTCGGCAGCGGCATTGAACTCGCGCGGCAGCCACTGGGCGAGATCGAGGCAGGCCTGCGCCACCCGCCGCGCGCGCGGGGCATAGACCGGGTCGTCGCGCAGCAGGTGCGGATAGTCGCGCACCATGGCGCCGCAGCCCGAGGCGTTGATCAGCAGCGCCTCGACCTCGCCGCCATCGATGAGCGGGAACCAGGCATCGATGTTGCGCCGGGCATCGGCGAGCGCGCCCTCGTGGTCGTTGAGGTGGTGCCGGATGGCGCCGCAGCAGCCCGAGCCCGGGGCATAGCGGGCCTGCACGCCGATCGCGTCGAGCACCCGGATGGTGGCCGCGTCGATGCGCGGCATCATGGCCGGCTGCACGCAACCATCGAGCAGCAGCACCTGGCGGGCATGGCCGCGCGTGGGCAATGGCCCGGGCGCACGGCGAGCCGGCACCTTGGCGCGCAGCGAGGCCGGCAGCAGCGGGCGCAGCGCCTGCCCGGCGCGCATGGCCGGATCGAAGAGCCAGCGGCGGGTCATGCCCTCGCGCAGCGCCCCGCGCAACAGTCGCTGGCCGAGCGGGCGCGGTGCCTGGGCCTCGACCAGGCCGCGCCCGATGTCCACCAGGTGGCCGTAGCGCACGCCCGAGGGGCAGGTGCTCTCGCAGTTGCGGCAGGTGAGGCAGCGGTCGAGGTGCTCGCGGGTGGCGTCGGTGGCGCGCTTGCCCTCGACCACCTGCTTGATGAGGTAGATGCGGCCGCGCGGGCCGTCGAGCTCGTCGCCGAGGATCTGGTAGGTGGGACAGGTGGCGGTGCAGAAGCCGCAGTGCACGCAGCTGCGCAGGATGGACTGCGCCTCGCGCCCCTCGGGGCGATCCTTGAGCCAGTCGGCGAGGTGGGTTTCCATCGGTTCAGAGATCCGGATACAGGCGACCGGGGTTGAAGATCCGGTTCGGGTCGAATTCGCGCTTGAGCCGGGCATGCAGGCCGGCCAGCGCCGGCGTCAGCGGATGGAACACGTCG
>JBIKWU010000235.1:0-6274 GCA_044356115.1 Burkholderiaceae bacterium | reverse complement strand
ACGGCGAC
This sequence comes from Burkholderiaceae bacterium, assembly GCA_044356115.1. Lineage (GTDB taxonomy): Bacteria > Pseudomonadota > Gammaproteobacteria > Burkholderiales > Burkholderiaceae_E > Quisquiliibacterium. The sequence goes on along the minus strand of JBIKWU010000235.1, from coordinate 6,266 downwards.
GGCGGCCGGCAGACGCTCGAGGGCGCGGCGCTGGCCGCCGCCATGACCGAGGAGCGCTTCAGCATCGTCACCCAGCCCTACCCCGAGGGCGACGCCAGCCGCATCGACCCGGCGGCGCTCGCCTGGGTGGCCAGCCTGAAGTCGCTGATCGATGCCTGTCGGGCGCTGCGCGGCGAGATGGGCATCGCACCCTCGCAGAAGCTGCCGCTGGTGGCGGCCGGCGACGCGGCCCTGCTGCGCTCCTGCGCGCCCTACCTGCGTTCGCTGGCCCGCCTTGAGGCGGTGCGTGTGGTCGACCAGTTGCCCGATTCACCGGCGCCGGTGCAGATCGTGGGCGAGAACCGCCTCATGCTCGAGGTGGCCATCGACCTGGCCGCCGAGCGCGAGCGCCTGGGCAAGGAGGTGGCCCGGGTGCAGGCCGAGGCAGCGCGGGCGCAAGCCAAGCTGGGCAACGACAGCTTCGTGGCGCGCGCCCCGGCCGCGGTGGTCGCCCAGGAGCGTGAGCGCCTGGCGGGATTCGAAGCCCTGCTGCAGCGGCTGAACGAGCAGCTCTCGCGGCTGGGCTGACTCTCGCCACCGGGTGGCACACGGGGGGCGGGCCGCGGCTCGCCCAAACCGGATGGCGGGGGTAGGATTCCTCCTACGAGGGCCTTCCGATCCAGGTCGGCCCCGATCCCGAGGAGGAGACCAAGATGAACATCCCGTGGCGCGCCCTGCGGCTCGCATCCCTGACGGCCGTGGCCGTCGTCCTGGCCGCATGCGGTTCCGACAAGGACACCGATCGCGGCACCCTGGCCAGCGCCACGCAGACCGCGGCCGTGCCCAAGGCCACCATCGACGCCACCGTGGCGGCGCTGCCAGGCATGGTCAACCTGATCGGCGGCACCGCCAAGTGCGATGTCGGGTTCAACCGCATCCTGTACGGCACCCGCGATCCGGCCAACCAGCAGGTCTCGGCGAGCGCCGGGGTGCTGATCCCCTCGGGCACCGGCTGCACCGGACCCTACCCCATCGTGGTCTATCACCACGGCACCACCGTCATCAAGGCCGACACCATGTCGAGCCCCACCAACGGCGAAGCCCAGCTCATGATGCTGATGTTCGCCGCCCAGGGCTATGTGGTGGTGATGCCCGACTACCTCGGCTACTCGGGCTCCACGCTGAGCTACACGCCCTACCTGAACGCCGACAACACCGCGGTGGTGAGCATCGACGCGCTGCGCGCCGGGCGGCGGCTGCTCACCGACAAGGGCCTGGCCCACAACGGCAAGCTGTTCCTGAGCGGCTATTCGCAGGGCGGCCATGCCGCCATGGCCACGCAGCGCGCGCTCGAGCGTGACCATCCCTTCGAGCTGCCGGTGACGGCCTCGTCGCCGCTGGCCGGTCCGTACGCGCTGGCCAAGACCGTGCTCGATGGCCTGGATGCGCCGGTGGCCGGGGCCAGCATCTTCACGCCCATGCTGCTGATCGGCGCGCAGAAGGCCTACGGCGATGTCTACACCGCGGCATCAGACGTCTTCCAGTCGCCCTGGGTGAACGGCATCGAGACCCTGCTGCCGGGCACGCTCAGCTTCGATCAGCTGATCATCCAGGGCAAGCTGCCGCTCGCGCTCACCGGCACGGGCGGCCTGCTCACCGACAGCTTCGTCACCCGCTACAAGGCCGATGCCAACTTCGGCGCGCGCAAGCGCGTGACGCAGAACGACCTGCTCAACTTCAAGCCGCAGGCGCCCACGCAACTGTGCCAGGGCTCGCGCGACCCGACGGTGCCGGTGGCGAACATGACCTCGGCAGTGAGCTACTTCGCCAGCCAGGGCGTGACCGTGACCGCGGTGGACGTGGAGCAGGTGCCCACCCTGAAGCCGGTGATCGACGCGCAGGTGGCGGCGGCCGGCGGCCTGAGCACCTACCACGGCACCATCATCCCGCCGCTGTGCGCCTCGGTGGCCAAGGCCTTCTTCGACCCGCGCAAGTAAGGCGGGGGCCGGGCCGCTCGGGCGGCCTCAGCCCACGCTGGTGTAGCCGCCGTCCACCGGCATCACGGTGCCGGTCATGTAGCGCGCCGCATCCGAGCACAGGAACAGGATCGGGTCGGCGATCTCGGCGGTATCGGCCCAGCGCCCCACCGGCACCCGCGACAGGATGGCCGCCGAGCGCACCGGGTCTTCGCGGGCGCCGCGCGAGAGCTGCGTGATCACCCAGCCCGGGGCCACGGCGTTCACCCGGATGCCGTCGGCCGCATACGCGCAGGCAAGCGACATGGTGAGGTTGCGCACCGCGCCCTTGGAGGCCGAATAGGCCGGCTGGCGCGGCCCGCCGAAGAAGGACATCACCGAGCCGATGAAGACGATGGCGCCGCGGCTGCGGGCAAGCAGCGGCCGGGCCGCGGCGCTGACCCGCATGCCGCCCGAGACGTTCACGTCGAGCACCTGATCGAAGACATCCGGATCGTGCTCGGCGTCGCGGCGGATGACCCCGGCGCTGTTGATCACGAAGTCGAGCTGATCGAGCCCGCCCACCAGCGCATCGACCGCCGCACGGTCGGTGACATCGAGCTGGCGCAGCGTGATGCCCGCGAACGCGGGGTCAGCCGCGGCCGCGCCGATCTCGGCCTCGGTGAGGCCGCAGGCGATCACCCGCGCGCCGGCTTTCGCGAAGGCCTGGCTCACCGCCGCGCCGATGCCCGACACACCCCCGGTGACCAGCGCGGTGCGGCCGCTGAAGTTGAAACTGACCGTCATGGCGCGCGCCTCAGCGACGGCGAAGGTAGAAGGACCACTCGCGATCGCCCTGCTCGACCGCCACCAGCTCGTTGCCGGTCTGCCGCGCGAAGGCGGAGAAGTCGCGCTGAGAGCCGGGATCGGTGGAGATCACCCGCAGCACCTGGCCGCTGGTGAGGTCGGTGAGCGCCTTCTTGGCGCGCAGGATGGGCAAGGGACAGTTCAGGCCGCGGGCATCGACTTCCTTGTCGGCCGAGGGCGAAGGGGCGGTGGTGCTCATGACAGATTCCAGGAAGGGCGGGCGCCCGGGGTCGCGGCGCGGCCGGACGGCCCGCGTGACCGCCGATGGGCGGAAAACCCGTCAGTCTAGCCGCTGGCGGCGGGCGGGTCGACCGTGTCCGCGCGCGGCGCCCGATGGCGCAGGGCGCTCAGCCCGCCGGCCAGCGCGCCGATCGACACGCACCAGAAGAGCGGCGCATAAGCCATCGAGCCGCCCAGCGCGCTGGCCAGCAGGGTGCCGACCACACCGAACAGGGTGGGCAGCACCACCTGCGTGCCATTGACCAGGCTCATGCGCAGGCCCACCGCCTCGCCCACGCGACCCGGCGGACTCACCTCGTGCAGCAGGGACATCACCGCCGGCTGGCCCACGCCCAGCCCGAGGCCGAGCAGGAAGGACAGGCCGATCAGCCCCCAGAAGCTCGTGACCAGGGGAAACACCACGAACACCGCGGCCGCCACCAGTTGCGCCACGCCGATGAGCTGCCACTCGCGCAGGTGGCGCGAGATGAGCGGCAGGGAGAGCCGCACGGTGAAGGTGGCCGCCGAGAAGGCGCCGAGCACCGCGCCGATCTCGCTGGCGCTCAGGCCGATGCGGCTGCCCTGGATGGGGGTGAGGAACATGTGCACGTCCCAGACCGTGGACGTGACCACCACCGAAAGAAACAGCATCCGCAGCGGACGCGAGGCGAGCAGGTCGAGCAGCCGGCCGCGCCGGGCCTGCGCCGGCGCCACCCGCGAGGCCTGCCCGGAGAAGGTCCAGCGCCAGCGCAGCAGCGCGAAGGCCGCCGCGATCAGGAGGGTGGACGCGACGAAGGACGCGCCGAAGGACGAACCCGCGCCCCAGCGGTCGATCAGCTGGCCGGCGAACACCGGCCCGCAGAAGGCCGAGACCGAGTAGCCGACCGCGAGGTGGCCGAAGTGGCGCATGCGCTGCGCGCCCTCGCCGAGATCGCCGGTGAGCTTCTGCACGGCCATGTGAAAGAACATGAAGCCGGTGCCCACCAGCAGGCTGTTGGCAAACAGCGCCGGCAGGCTGAGCCAGACGGCCGGCAGCACGAAGCCCAGGGCCACCACCGCCGAGCCGAGCAGCATGGGCACCCGCGTTCCCACGCGATCGATCCAGCGGCCGGCCGACACCGACAGCAGCATGGGCAGCAGCGCGTAGAGCGACAGCAGCAGACCCACCACGAAGGCCGATGCATGCAGCGAGATGGCCGCCAGCGAGACCGTCATGCGGCTGGCGCTGAACGCGGTGTGACCGATGACCCCCAGGCAGATCACCGGCCACAGCCGTGGCGGGTGATCGGTGCCGGATGGCGCCGCGAGGCTCAGGCGCCCACCTGCCCGGCCACCCAGGCCGCCACCCCGGCCAGGGCCTGGGGCAGCGCCGCGGGGTCGGTGCCGCCGGCCTGCGCCATGTCGGGCCGCCCGCCGCCCTTGCCACCCACCTGACGGGCAACGAAGTTGACGAGGTCGCCGGCCTTGACTCGCGACGTGGCATCAGCCGTGACTCCGGCGATCAGGGTCACCTTGCCGCCATCGACCGCCGCCAGCACCACTGCCGCGGTCTTGAGCTTGCCCTTGAGGGTGTCCATGGTCTCGCGCAGGGTCTTGGTGTCGGCGCCCTCGAGGCTGGCCGCCAGCACCCGGATGCCGCCGACCTCGACCGCGCGGGCGGCGAGGTCATCGCCCTGCGAGGCCGCCAGCCGGGACTTCAGGCGCGCGAGTTCACGCTCCAGGCCGCGAGCCTGATCGAGCATCTGCGCGATGCGCGCCGAGATCTCGGCCGGCGTGGCCTTGAGCGCAGCCGCCGCCTCGCCCAGCAGCCCGGCGGTGTGCTGGGCCCAGCTGAGCGCGTTCTCGCCGGTGACTGCCTCGACGCGGCGCACGCCCGCGGCCACGCCGGACTCGGCCACGATCTTGAACAGGCCGATGTCGCCGGTGCGCTGCACATGGGTGCCACCGCACAGTTCGCGCGAGCTGCCGATGTCGAGCACCCGCACGCTGTCGCCGTACTTCTCGCCGAACAGCGCCATGGCGCCGCCGCGCACCGCGTCATCGAAGGCCATGACCTGCGCCTGCGTGGCGGCGTTGGCCAGCACCTCGCGGTTGACGATGGCCTCGACGCGGCGAAGTTCTTCGGGCGACACCGGCGCGTGGTGGCTGAAGTCGAATCGGGTCTTGTCGGGGTCTACCAGCGACCCCTTCTGCTGGACATGGTCGCCGAGCACCTCGCGCAGCGCCTTGTGCATGAGGTGCGTGGCGGAGTGGTTGCGCACCGTGGCCGAGCGCCGGGCGAGGTCGACCGCGGCCTGCACGGCATCGCCCACGCGCAGCTCGCCACGGGCCAGACGGCCGTGGTGGCCGAAGACATCGGCCTGCACCTTCTGGGTGTCGGTGACCAGGAAACGGGCGGCGCCCGTGGTGATCTCGCCGGCATCGCCCACCTGGCCGCCCGACTCGGCGTAGAAGGGCGTGGTGTCGAGCACCACCACCGCGTCCTGGCCGGCGGCCAGCACGGGCACCGCGGCGCCGCCCACGTAGAGCGCGGTGACGCGCCCGCCATGGGTGAGATGCTCGTAGCCCACGAAGCGGGTGAGCACGCCCTCGTAGCTCAGGCTCTCGCCCATGCGGAACTTGCCCGCGGCGCGGGCCTGCTCGCGCTGGCGCGCCATGGCGGCCTCGAAGCCGGCCTCGTCGATGGCGACCCCGCGCTCGCGGCAGACATCGGCGGTGAGGTCGAGCGGAAAACCGTAGGTGTCGTAGAGCTTGAAGGCGGTTTCGCCGTCGAGCTCGCGGGTGCCCCCGGCCAGCGCGGCCTCGAGGATGCCCATGCCGTGCTCGAGGGTTTCGCCGAAGCGCTGCTCCTCCTGGAGGAGCACGTCGGCCACCCGGGCGGCCGCGGCGCGCAGCTCGGGGTAGGCCTCGCCCATCTGCTGGTCGAGGTCGGCCACCAGCCGGTGGAAGAACGGCCGCGCCTGGCCGAGCTTGTGACCGTGGCGCAGGGCACGGCGGATGATTCGCCGCAGCACGTAGCCGCGCCCCTCGTTACCCGGAATGACCCCGTCGACGATGAGGAAGGCGCAGGCCCGGATGTGATCGGCGATGACCCGCAGCGAGGGCACGGCGAGATCGCTCACCGCGGTCTCGCGGGCCGCGGCCTTGATGAGCGCCTGGAAGAGGTCGATCTCGTAGTTGCTGTGCACGTGCTGCAGCACCGCGGCCAGGCGCTCCAGGCCCATGCCGGTGTCGACACAGGGCCGC
>JBIKWU010000324.1:0-4061 GCA_044356115.1 Burkholderiaceae bacterium | reverse complement strand
GCGGGTGGATTCCAGCCGCTCCTGCAGCCAGCGCTTCTGGGCCGGGTCGGCGATGTACATGAACTCGGCGCCGATGGTGCCGCAGTAGGTCTCGCGCAGCGCCCTCAGGATGTCGCGCAGCGTGGCCTGCTCGAACCCGAAGTAGGTGTTGCTGGTGGAGTAGATGTTGGCGTGGTCGCCCTCGGTGAAGTCGTAGAAGCCGGGCTCCAGCTCGGGAATGGGCGGGCGCTCCTGGCGCTTGAGCGGATCGAGGTCGGCCCAGCGCGAGCCGAGGAAGCGGTAGGCCGCCACCAGCTGCTGCACGTAGACCTGCTTGCGGGCGGTGGAGGCATCGCCACCCATGACCCGCGGCTGCAGCGTGCCGTCCTTGGCGCGCTCGGCGAAGCTCTGGACGATGGGTGCGTGGGCGACGTCGCGGGTCTGGGGATTGCCGTCAGCCGCGGGCACGTGCTGCAGGTTGTCGAAGTATTCGCGCCAGCGTTCCGGGACCGATCCCGGGTTGTTGAGGTAGCTCTCGTAGAGTTCCTCGACGTAGGGCGCGTTGCCGCCGAACAGGTACGAGTTCGACTGGAATGCTTTCATCATGGCGCTTCACCTTTCTCAACGAGTTTCTCGTCGAAGATGCTCGATCGCCGCGTGAGCGGTGGGCGACGATCGACGGACCGCACCCGGCTTCCGGGTTGAGGGTCCGAGACCTCTGGCAGTGATGACGATGGCTCAGTTCATGGGTCTGTCTTCGGCTGAGCCGCGATGGTATCACCGCGGGTGCGCGGGCCGCCACGGCGCGGGCTCGCCGCCCGGCCGCCTGCCCGGACCGGCCGGCGATGAAAACGGCTCGGCGCTGGTTTCAACAAATGAATCGCCGACATCGCCACCCGCACCAGCGGCTTTCGGCCCCGAGGCACCCGGCATAGACTGCGCCGGCAGGAGACACCCCCGAGAATCGCGCCGTCACGCGCCACGGACGCTGGAGGAAGCAAGTTGCAGCCCACCGACATCCGCAATCCCGACTACTTTCACAAGGTGGTCGATTGCCAATGGGCCTGCCCGGCCCACACCCCGGTTCCCGAGTACATCCGCCTGATCGCCGCCGGGCGCTATGGCGATGCCTACATGGTCAACTGGAAGTCCAATGTCTTCCCCGGCATCCTCGGACGCACCTGTGACCGGCCCTGCGAGCCCGCCTGCCGCCGCGGCCGCGTCGAGGAGGCGCAGCAGGAGCGCCCCGAACCGGTGGCCATCTGCCGTCTGAAACGGGTGGCCGCCGATTTCAAGGAGGACATCTCCGCCCGACTGCCCCGACCGGCCGCGCGCTCCAACGGCCGGCGCATCGCCTGCGTGGGCGCCGGCCCGGCCTCGCTCACCGTGGCCCGAGATCTCGCCCCGCTCGGCTACGAGGTGACGGTATTCGATCGCGACACGCGCGCCGGCGGCATGATCCGCTCGCAGATCCCGCGCTTTCGGCTGCCTGCCGAGGTGATCGACGAGGAGACCGGCTATGTGCTTGGCCTGGGCGTGGATTTCCGCGCCGGCGTCGAGATCGGCTCCATGAAGGCCCTGCTCGCCGAAGGCTACGACGCGGTGTTCGTGGGTTCGGGCGCGCCCCGCGGCCGGGATCTCGACATCCCCGGCCGCCAGGAGGCCGCGGCCAACATCCGCGTGGGCATCGAATGGCTCTCCTCGGTGTCCTTCGGCCATGTCGAGAAGATCGGCAAGCGGGTGATCGTGCTGGGCGGCGGCAACACCGCCATGGACTGCTGCCGCACCGCGCGCCGCCTCGGCGGCGAGAGCGTCAAGGTGGTCGTGCGCTCGGGCTACGACGAGATGAAGGCCTCGCCCTGGGAGAAGGAAGACGCCATCCATGAGGGCATCCCCATTCTCAACTTCATGGTGCCCAAGGCCTTCCTGCACGAGAACGGCCGCCTGACCGGCATGAGCTTCGAGAAGGTACGCGCCGAATACGATGCGAAGGGCCGCCGCAACCTCGTGCCCACCGGGGAGCCCGACGCCATCGTCGAGTGCGACGATGTCCTGATCGCGGTCGGGCAGGAGAACGCCTTCCCCTGGATCGAGCCCGATGCGGGCATCGAGTTCGACCGCTGGGGCATGCCGGTGCTCGACCAGGTCACGCTGCAATCCACCCTGCCGCGGGTGTTCTTCGGCGGCGACTCGGCGCTCGGCCCCAAGAACATCATCTGGGCGGTGGCGCATGGCCACGATGCCGCCGTGTCCATCGACCGCTTCCTCAACGGCGAGGACGTCCGCGAGCGGCCGGCGCCGGGGGTGAACCTCGTGTCGCAGAAGATGGGCATCCACGAGTGGAGCTACGACAACGAGGTGGCGCCCGAGGCCCGCAACAAGGTGCCGTGGCGCGACATCAACAAGGCCCTGCGCGACATCAAGGTCGAGGTGGAGCTCGGCTTCGACCCCGCCACCGCGCTCAAGGAAGCGCAGCGCTGCCTCAACTGCGACGTGCAGACGGTGTTCAACGCCGGCCAGTGCATCGAGTGCGATGCCTGCGTCGACATCTGCCCCACCGACTGCATCACCTTCACCGGCAACGGCGAGGAGGCCGACCTGCGCACCCGTCTGCGCGCCCCGGCTCGCCATACCGACCAGAGCCTGTATGTGTCGCCCGACCTGAAGACCGGCCGGGTCATGGTCAAGGACGAGGATGTCTGCCTGCACTGCGGACTGTGCGCCGAGCGCTGCCCCACCGGCGCCTGGGACATGCACAAGTTCCTGCTCACCATGACCCACGCCGGTCCGGGATGCCGGACGCCCCAGCGAAAGGCCGCCTGAGCCATGACCGCCCCCGCTCCCCGCCGCATCGCCGGCGTCAATGACTTCGTCATCAAGTTCGCCAACGTCAACGGCTCCGGCTCGGCCTCGGCCAACGAGATGTTCGCCAAGAGCTTCCTGCGCATGGGCGTGCCGGTCAGCCCGCGCAACATCTTCCCCTCCAACATCCAGGGCCTGCCCACCTGGTACGAGGTGCGGGTGACCGAGAAAGGCTACCTCGGCCGGCGCGGCGGCGTGGACATGATGGTCGCCATGAACCCGCAGACCTGGGACAAGGACATCGCCGAGATCGAGCCCGGCGGCTACCTGTTCTACGACAGCACCCGGCCGCTGGCGCCCGGCCGCGTGCGCGCCGACGTGCACGTGATCGGCGTGCCGCTCACCGAGATGTGCAACGCGGCCTACCAGGACCCGCGCGAGCGTCAGCTGCTCAAGAACATCATGTACGTGGGCGCCCTCGCCCGCATGCTCGACATCGAGCCCGATGTGGTGCCCCGGCTGCTCGGCGAGCAGTACAAGGGCAAGCAGAAGCTCATGGAGCCCAACCTCGACGCCTATCGCAAGGGCTACGAGTACGCCGCGCAGCACCTCGCCGATGCCTGCGACCTGAGGGTGCGCCGCGCCGACAACGTCGGCGACCGGATCTTCCTCGACGGCAACGCCGCCGCCGCGCTGGGCTGCGTCTACGGCGGCGCGAGCGTGTGCGCCTGGTACCCGATCACCCCGTCGTCGTCGGTGGCCGAGGCCTTCCAGAACTACTGCTCGCGGCTGCGCGTCGACAAGGAGACCGGCGAGAACCGCTTCGCGATCGTGCAGGCCGAAGACGAGCTCGCCTCGATCGGCATGGTGGTGGGCGCCGGCTGGAACGGCGCGCGCGCCTTCACCGCCACCTCGGGCCCCGGCATCTCGCTCATGACCGAGTTCATCGGCCTGGCCTACTTTGCCGAGATCCCGGTCACCATCATCGACGTGCAGCGCGGCGGCCCCTCCACCGGCATGCCCACGCGCACCCAGCAGGCCGACCTGTACGCCTGCGCCTACGCCTCGCACGGCGATACCAAGCACGTGCTGCTGCTGCCTGAAGATCCGCACGAGTGCTTCGAGTTCTCGGCGCTCGCGCTCGATCTCGCCGACCGGCTGCAGACCCCGGTGTTCGTCATGACCGATCTCGACATCGGCATGAACCAGCGCCTCACCCGCCCCTTCGTGTGGGACGACGCCCGCGAGTTCGACCGCGGCAAGGTCATGACCCATGAGCA
>JBIKWU010000390.1:0-2599 GCA_044356115.1 Burkholderiaceae bacterium | reverse complement strand
CTCGAGGCCGGCCAGGTGTTCGGGCGCTACAACGACGTCGACGGCGACGGCATCCCCTACCGCACCTACCCGGGCACCCATCCGAACCGCGGCGCCTACTTCACCCGCGGCACCACCAAGGACCGCTTCGCCCGCTACTCGGAGGCCGGGCCCGACTACGTCGAGAACGTCACCCGGCTGCTGCGCAAGTTCGAGACCGCGCGCAAGCTGGTGCCGCCTTCGGTGCTCAAGCCGGCCTCTCAGAAGACCCGCTTCGGCGTGATCTACTTCGGCTCGACCAGCCCGGCCATGGCCGAGGCGAGCGATGTGCTCGAGGCCGATGGCATCCACGCCGACCTGCTGCGGGTACGCGGCTTCCCCTTCGACACCGCCGTCGAGCGCTTCCTCGAGGAGCACGACACCGTGTTCGTCGTGGAGCAGAACCGTGACGGCCAGATGCGCTCGATGATCATCAACGAGCTCGACGCCTCGCCTTCGGCGGTGGTGCCGATCCTGCACTTCGACGGCACGCCGATCACCGCCCGCTTCATCGTGCGCGAGATCGGCGATCGCATCCGCGGCAGCAACGTCGAGCCGATCACCCGTGGCAAGGCGGCCTGAGCCGGCCGAACGCACGCATACCAGGGCACGCGATGACCTACATCACCAAACCCCAGCTCCACCACCCCACCCTGCCCTACAACGCGCTCGGCTATACCCGGCGCGACTACGAGGGCAAGATCTCCACGCTGTGCGCCGGCTGCGGCCATGACTCGATCTCGGCGGCCATCATCCAGGCCTGCTGGGACCTCAGCATCGAGCCGCACCGGGTGGCCAAGCTCTCGGGCATCGGCTGTTCCTCCAAGACCCCCGACTACTTCCTGGGCAACTCGCACGGCTTCAACACCGTGCACGGCCGCATGCCCTCGGTGCTCACCGGCGCCAACCTGGCCAATCGCGACCTCATCTACCTGGGCGTCTCGGGTGATGGCGACTCGGCCTCGATCGGCCTGGGCCAGTTCGCCCACGCGATGCGCCGCGGCGTGAACATGACCTACATCGTCGAGAACAACGGCGTCTACGGGCTCACCAAGGGCCAGTTCTCGGCCACCGCCGACCAGGGCTCGCGCTCCAAGAAGGGCATCGTCAACAGCGACTCGCCGATCGACCTGGTGGCCATGGCGCTGCAGCTCGGCGCCACCTTCGTGGGCCGCAGCTTCTCGGGCGACAAGGAGCAGCTGGTGCCGCTGATCAAGGCCGCGCTCGCGCACCCCGGCGCCGCCTTCATCGACGTGGTCAGCCCCTGCGTGGCCTTCAACAACCATGCCGGCAGCACCAAGAGCTACGACTACGTGCGCGAGCACAACGAGGCGGTCAACAAGATCGACTTCATGCCGCGCCGCTCGGAGATCACCGCGGCCTACGCGCCGGGCGAGGTCACCGAGGTCACCCAGCACGACGGCTCGGTGCTGCGGCTGCGCAAGATCGCCACCGACTACGACGCCACCGACCGGCTCGGCGCCATGTCGTACATCGCCACTCACCAGGCGCGCGGCGAGGTGGTCACCGGCCTGCTCTACGTCGATCCGCAGGCCCAGGATCTGCACGCCCACCTGAACACCCCGACCACCCCGTTCAACGCCATGGGCGCGGCGCAGCTGTGCCCGGGCGCAGCTGCGCTCGAGCGCATCAACCAGTCGCTGCGCTGAACCGGCAGGCCCGCGCCCGGCATCGCCGGCGCGGGCGCCTGAGGGGGCCGGAGGAACCCTAGGAAAAGACAAAGGGCGCCGAGAGGCGCCCTTTGTGCTTGCGGCCCGGCATGATGCCGGGCCCGCTGCCGGCGACTCAGCGGTTGCCGATCGCCTGGACATCGCGCCGGGTGGCGCCGGTGAAGAGCTGGCGCGGACGGCCGATCTTCTGGTCGGGGTCGGAGATCATCTCGTTCCACTGCGCGATCCAGCCCACGGTGCGGGCCAGCGCGAAGATGCAGGTGAACATCGAGGTGGGGATGCCCAGCGCCTTCTGCACGATGCCGGAGTAGAAATCGACGTTCGGGTAGAGCTTGCGCTGCACGAAGTAGTCGTCCTCGAGGGCGATCTTCTCGAGCGCCATGGCCAGCGCGAACGAGGGATCGTTCTCCAGGCCGAGCTCGCCGAGCACCTCGTAGCAGGTCTCGCGCATGAGCTTGGCGCGCGGATCGTAGTTCTTGTAGACCCGATGGCCGAAGCCCATGAGCTTCACCGAGGAGTTCTTGTCCTTGACCTTGGCCACGAACTCGCCGATGCGCGCCACGCCGCCCTGCGCCTGGATGTCGTCGAGCATCTCGAGGCAGGCCTCGTTGGCGCCACCGTGCGCCGGACCCCACAGGGTGGCGATGCCGGCGGCGATGCAGGCGAAGGGATTGGCGCCCGAGGAGCCGGCCAGCCGCACGGTGGAGGTGGAGGCGTTCTGCTCGTGGTCGGCGTGCAGGATCAGGATGCGATCGAGCGCGCGCACCAGCACCTCGTTGGGGTGGTAGTCCTCGCAGGGGGTACCGAACATCATGCGCATGAAGTTCGCCGAGTAGGAGAGCTCGTTGCGCGGGTAGATGAAGGGCTGGCCCACCGAGTACTTGTAGGCC
>JBIKWU010000221.1:0-6685 GCA_044356115.1 Burkholderiaceae bacterium | reverse complement strand
GCGCGCGGCCGCGCGCGGGGGCCGAGGGCCGCGGGGGCCATCGGACAGCGGGTCGGCAGGGTTCAGGCGGCGGCCGGCGGGCCGCGGGGTGGGCCGGCGCAGGCGCGCGGCCGGGTGTGGAGCGCAGCGGGCTCAGCGCGCGCAGACAGGCGGGCTTCGTCGCGCGCGGTGCGGATCAGCAGCCCGGCATGACCGGGCACGAGGGCGACCGGGGGGGAGTCGACCACCCGGCTGCGATCGTCCTGCGCGGTGACGGTGGGCAAGGGCCGCGGCTCGTCGCGAGCGGGGTTCGCCAGCGCCTGGCGATCGGGCAGGTGCAGCCCGGCTGGCCGGTCATCGCCCGCAGCGCGTGGCCCGCCGGGGTGGCCGTGCAGCAGGGGCAGCAGCCCCTGGAGCAGCGCCAGCCAGGCGATCGTCAGCAGGCGGATGGCCAACTGGCGCGAGAAGGCAGTGCGGGTCATGAGAGATGTGGTGCGAGGATCGGGCGCGGCCGGGCAGCGCGGGGCATGGACCCGGCAACGCCGGCTTGCACGCTAACCTGAGGCTGGTCTCGGGCGCCGCATCGGCCTTACATCCTGTCGGGTCGCTCGGAGGTACAGTCGTGTCGCCGTCCGCGACGGGCGGACCCGGCCCACCAGGAGACGACATGCATCCCTCAGGCGACCCGCTGCCGCTGGCCGGCATCCGCGTGGTCGAGTTCACGCACATGGTGATGGGCCCCAGCTGCGGCATGGTGCTGGCCGACCTCGGCGCCGAGGTGATCAAGATCGAGCCGATCGCCGGCGACAACACACGGCGCCTGCTTGGCTCGGGTGCCGGGTTCTTTCCGATGTTCAATCGCAACAAGCGCAGCCTGGCGCTGGACGTGAGCGACCCCCGGGGCCTGGCCATCGTGCACCGGCTGGTGGGCAGCGCCGATGTCTTCAGCGAGAACTTCAAGGCCGGCGTGCTCGAGAAGCTCGGTCTGGGCTGGCCGGTGCTCTCGGGGCTGAACCCGCGACTGGTGCATGTCTCCCACAAGGGCTTTCTGCCCGGCCCCTACCAGCACCGCACGGCCCTCGACGAGGTGGTGCAGATGATGGGCGGCCTGGCCTACATGACCGGCCCGCCCGGGCGGCCGCTGCGCGCGGGCGCCAGCGTCAACGACATCATGGGTGGACTGTTCGGCGCGGTAGGCGTGCTGGCCGCGCTGCGCCAGCGCGAGACCACCGGTCGTGGCGCGCAGGTGCAGAGCGCGCTCTTCGAGAACACCGTGCTGCTGGTGGCCCAGCACATGATGCAGCAGGCGGTCACCGGCAAGCCGCCCGCGCCGATGCCGGCGCGGCTGTCGGCCTGGGCGCTCTACGATGTCTTCACCGTCCGCGACGGCCAGCAGCTGTTTCTGGCCGCGGTGAGCGACACGCAGTGGGCGCTGCTGTGCCGGGAATTCGGTTTCGACGATCTGCTGACCGATGACCGTTTGTGCACGAACAACGATCGCGTGCGCGCCCGCGAGTGGCTGATTCCGCTGCTGCGCGAGCGCTTCGCGGGTTTTGACGCGGCCAAGCTGGGCGCGCGCTTCGAGCACGCCGGCCTGCCCTGGGCGCCGATCACCCGACCCGAAGATCTCTTCGATGATCCGCACCTGCTGGCCACGGGCGGCCTGGCGCCACTGCGGGTGCCCGCGGATGCCAGCAGCGCGGGCCGGCCCGTGGAGACCCTGACGGCCCTGCTGCCGATCAGCATCGATGGCCGGCGCATGCCGGTGCGCGCCGATCCGCCGGCCATCGGCGCCGACAGCCTTGCCCTGCTGACCGAGCTCGGGCTGGGCGAGGCGGATATCGACGCCCTGGTGGTCGCGGGCGTGGTGGCCGCGCCCGCCTCGCCCGCCTCGCCCGCATGACCGAGACCGAGCTGCGTCTGCAGGTGCCGCCGGGCGAGCGGGCCCGGGTGCTCGCGGCCATGCGGCGCGGCGCGCTCACGCGAACCCGCCTGCGCGCGGTGTACGTCGACACCGCTGACCGCCGCCTCGCGGGGGCGGGCATCGCGCTGCGCATGCGGCAGGAGGGCCGACGCTGGGTGCAGACCGTGAAGGCGGCCGGCGTGGCGCTGGTCGATCGGCTCGAGCACGAGGTGCCGGTGCCGCTGCCGGTGGGCGCGCGGGCCTCGGCCGCGGCCATGCCGGCCATCGATCTCTCGCGCCACGATGGCACCGAGGCGGGCCGGCGCCTGCGGGCCGCGCTGGCGGTGGGCGCCGGCGACCCCGCGCCCGAGCTGCGGGTGATCCATCGCACCGACATCGTCCGCCTGCACCGGCGGCTGCGCAGCGTGGCCGGCCTGGTCGAGATCGCGCTCGACACCGGTCATCTGCTGGTGGGTGAGCAGCGCGAGCCGGTGTGCGAGCTCGAGATCGAACTGCTGCGCGGGCAGCCCTGGGCGATCACCGAGGTGGCGGGGCGCTGGTCGGCTCGTCATGGCCTGTGGCTCGATGCCCGCAGCAAGGCCGAGCGCGCCGAGCGGCTGGCCCGCGCCCTGCCTGCGTTGCCGCCCCGTCGGGCGAGTCTCCCGCCGCCCCTGCCCGCGGGCGCCACGCCCGAGATCGCGCTGCGCCACTGGGTGGCCACCTGCCTGCTGCAGATCCTCGGCAACAGCGGCGAGATCGCCGCCGGGCGCGGCACCCCCGAGCACCTGCACCAGCTGCGGGTGGGGCTGCGCCGGCTGCGCGCACTGCTGCGCCTTTTCGAGGGACGGGTGACCCTGCCCGATCCGTCCTGGCCCGCACAGGTGGCGGCCCTGTTCCAGGCGCTGGGGGCGCAGCGCGACCGCGATGTCCTTTCCGACACCTTGCTCCCGGCGCTGCGGGATGCGGGCGCGCCGCTGGCGCAGTTGCCCGACAGCCCGTCGGAGCCGGCAGCCGAGGGCCCCGCGGCGCGGCTGCGCGCGCCGGCATGCAACCGCCTGCTGCTGGCGCTGCTGGGCTTTGCCATCGGTGCACCCCTGCCGGCATCGGCGGCCGCCACTGCCACCGCCACCGTTTCCGCATCGGCCTCCGAGGCGGCCGCGACAGGACGCCCGGACCCGATCGCGCCCCTGGCGCTCGACCCCTGGCTCGACCGGCAGCTCAGCCGCTGGCACCGCCAGATCGCGCGCGATGCCGACCGCTTCGGGCAGCTTGACGAAGCGGCCCGCCATCGCCTGCGCAAGCGCATCAAGCGGCTGCGCTATGCCGCGGAACTGGCCAGCGCGCGGCTGCCCGGCGGGCGGCTGGCGCGGTATCTGGCTGCGCTGGCACCGGCGCAGCAGGCCCTGGGCGAACTCAATGACCTCGCGGTGGCGCGGCAGTGCTTCGCCGACGCGGCCGCGAGCGATCCCAGGGCCTGGTTCGCGGCCGGTTGGCTGAGCGCGCAGCACGACGCTCAGCGGGCCCGCTGCGAGGCGCCGCTGCGCGCGCTACGCCGCGCGAGGCTGCCGCGGATCAGGCCGCGGCCGGAATCGGAGAGCCCTGCACGGTGATCCGGTGCATCACGCGGCGGTGGCCGTGGTAGTCGTTGAGGGCGTAGTGCCAGGTGGCCCGGTTGTCCCAGAAGGCCATCGAGCCGGCGCGCCAGCTGAAGCGGCAACTGAACTCGGGCCGCGCGGCGTGCTGGTACAGCATGCGCAGCAGGGGCTCGCTCTCGGCCGCGGTCCAGCCCTCGAAGCGGAGGGTGAAGGCCGGGTTCACGTAGAGCGTGCGCCGGCCGGTGTCCGGGTGGCGGATGACCACCGGGTGGACCACGTCCTGGGTGGCCGCGGCCCGGTTGCCGATCCGGTCGCCGGTGTCGGCCACCGCGGCATAGCCGCTCTTCTCGCCGAACACATGGCGCGAGGAGTGCACGGCGCGCAGCCCCTCCAGCGTGCGCTGCAGGCCGGGCGAGAGCGCCTCGAGCGCCCGGCTCATGCTGGCGAACAGCGTGTCGCCGCCGCTGGGCGGCACCTCGCGCGCGAGCAGGATCGAGCCCATGGCCGGCGCCTCGTCGTAGCTGTGGTCGGTGTGCCAGCCGCCGCCGATGTTGCTGGTCTGCTCGGGCTCCTTGCGCACCTCGGCGATCTCGGGGTGGCCGGGCACCGCCTTGAAGAAGCGGTTGATGTCGATCGGCGCCCAGCGCCGCGCGAAGGCGATGTGCTGCTCGGGGCTGAGATGCTGATCGTGGAAGAAGATGACGCCGTGATCCAGAAAAGCCTGGCGGATGAGCGCGAAGTCGTCATCGGGCAGCGGGCGGCTGAGATCGACGCCCTCGATCTCGGCGCCCAGCGCCGTGGAGAAGGGCTTGACGCGAACGGTGGTGGCAGGCATGAGGCGGTCTCCCGGAACGGTCCTGGCAAGGGCAGATCGCCGACTCTAGCCGAGCGCGCAGCCCGTGAGCACGAGCCGGGGCCGGCAGCCACGCGCCGCGGTGCCGGAAAGCCGGTTTTGGGCCGTCGACATGCCGGTTGGCCCCATGCCATCATTGACCGAGGTCCCACACAACAACGCCCGGAGACACGCATGACGCTCGACCGTTCCCGCCGCCGCCTCGTGCAGGCCACTGCGCTTGGCGGCCTGACCGCTGCCGGGCTGCCAGCCGCCCGCGCCCAGGCCTGGCCGAACAAGCCCATCCGCATCTTCGTCGGGTTTCCCCCCGGCGGCACCAGCGACCCCTACGCCCGGATGATCGGCGAGCACATGGGCCAGAAGCTCGGGGTGCCGGTGCTGGTTGAAAATCGCGCGGGTGCCAGCGGCTTCATCTCCCTGGAGGCGCTGGCTCGTGCGCCCGCCGACGGGCACACCATCGGCGTGACCACGTCAACGTCGGTCTGGGGCAGTCGCGCCCTCTACCGCAAGTTGCCGTTCGAGGCCGACAAGGACTTCGTGCCCTTGTCGTGGCTTCCGGTCGGTCCCCTGCTGTTCGCGGTCCCCTCCAGCCTTCCGGTCAATTCCGTGAAGGAATGGCTCGATTACGCAAAAACCAAGCCGGTTGGCATGGCCAGTTACAACGTCGGCTCGGTACCGCACATGGTGGCCACCGAATTCAACAACAAGCTCGGTCTCAACATCAATGTGGTCCAGTACAAGGGCGAGGGGCCCATGTGGCTTGACGTCGCAACCGGTATCGTGCAGTCGGGCGTGGGCAGTTACGTGGCGCTGGCGCCGCATATCGCGCGCGGCACGATCAAGGTGCTCGCCTCCCTGGGCAGCGAGCGTTCACCGAAGTTGCCCAACGTCAGATCCATGCTCTCCATGGGCTACGACGCGCCGATCTTTCGCCTCGATGGAGGCCTGATCATGCTGGCGCCTGCCGGAACGCCTGCCGAGATCGTTCGAAGGCTCGGCGACCTCTGCGCCGAGTCAGCCGATACCGCCAAGGGTCAAGCCCTCAAGGAAGCGTTCGCGATTGACGCACGCCCATCCACCGCCGCCGAGATGCAGCGCAAGTGGCGTGAGGAGAGCCCGCTCTGGATCCGCATGACCGAAGCGCTCGGCGTGAAGATCGACTGACCGGGCCTTCGGGCGCGCCGCGGGCCGCTTCCGGCTGCCCGGGCGCGCGCCGGTACCACCGTCCGGCTTGCCGCCCCCGCAGGTGACGGGCGGTCCCGCTTGTGGTTCCATTGCGGGTTTTCTCACCGGAGCACCCGCCTTGACCAGGGGACTGACCACCACCGTGCTGCACGCCGACCGGCAGTCGCCGATCGAACATGGCTCGGTGCACAAGCCCATGCATGCCGCCGTGGCCTTCGGCTATGCGTCCTCCCGAGACCTGGCGGCGGTGTTCCAGGGCGAGAAGCCCGGCCATGTCTATGGCCGGCAGGGCAATCCCACCACCTCGGCGCTCGAGACCAAGGTCTCGCTCATGGAGCAGGCCCACGGCACGGTGTGCTTTGCCACCGGCATGGCGGCCATCGGCTCGATGATGATGGCACTGCTGCGCGCCGGTGACCATGTGGTGTCCAGCCAGTTCCTGTTCGGCAACACCAACAGCCTGCTGCAGACCCTGGCCGGTATCGGGGTGGAGGTCACGCTGGCCGACGCCACCGATGCGCCGGCCATCGCGGCGGCGCTGCGCCCGAACACCCGCATGGTGTTCGTCGAGACCATCGCCAACCCGGCCACGCAGGTGGCCGACCTGGCCGGCATCGGCGAACTCTGCGCGCAGCACGGCGTGGTCTACGTGGTCGACAACACCATGACCTCGCCCTGGCTCTTCCTGCCGCGCAGCGTGAAGGCCTCGCTGTCGGTGAACTCGCTCACCAAGTGGATCGGTGGCCACGGCAATGCCCTGGGCGGATCGGTGTCCGACACCGGGCTCTACAACTGGGCCGACTATCCCAACATCGCGGCCGCCTACCGCAAGGGCAACCCGGCCAACTGGGGGCTGCAGCAGATCCGCAAGAAGGGTCTGCGCGACATCGGCGCCACGCTGTCGGCCGAGCATGCGCACCGCCTCGCGGTGGGCGCCGAGACCCTCGCGCTGCGCATGGAGCGCGCCTGCGGCAACGCGCTGCGGCTGGCGCAGTGGCTGCAGGCGCAGCCTGGCGTGGCGCGGGTGGCGTATCCGGGTCTGCCCAGCCACCCCCAGCATGCGCGCGCGGCGGCGCTGTTCCGCCACTTCGGCGGGCTGCTCTCCTTCGAACTGCGCGAGGGCATCGACTGCTTCGATTTTCTCGACGCGCTGCAGGTGGTCATCAAGTC
>JBIKWU010000220.1:0-6719 GCA_044356115.1 Burkholderiaceae bacterium | reverse complement strand
CGAGATCACCGTCGACGAGCAATTGTCGGCCGCGCGCGCCCGGCGGCCGGGCTTCGTGGGCCTGAGCTTTCCGGTCATCGCCGGCTTCAACGCCAACGGCGCCATGCCCCACTACCGCGCCGAGCCGGGCAGCGAGGCGCTCATCGCCGGCGACGGCCTGCTGCTCATCGACTCCGGCGGCCAGTATCTTGGCGGCACCACCGACATCACCCGGGTCTGGCCGGTAGGGCAGGTGAGCGCGGCCATGAAGCGCGACTACACCCTGGTGCTCAAGGGCACGCTCGGCCTGTCGCGCGCGGTGTTCCCGCGCGGTACCCTGTCACCGATGCTCGACGCGCTGGCCCGCGCGCCACTCTGGGCGCAGGGCCTGGACTTCGGTCACGGCACCGGGCATGGCGTGGGCTACTTCCTGAACGTGCACGAGGGGCCGCAGAGCATCAGCAAGGCCATCCCCGAGGCCGCCATGGCCATGGAGCCGGGCATGATCACCTCGGTGGAGCCAGGCGTGTATCGCGACGGGCAGTGGGGCGTGCGCATCGAGAACCTGGTGCTCAACGTGCCGGCGCGCACCCCCGAGGATGGGCCCCAGGGCAATCCCTTCGGCGAGATGCTGGCCTTCGAGACCCTCACGCTGTGCCCGATCGACACCCGCTGCATCGAGCGCTCGCTGCTGCGCGACGACGAGATCGACTGGCTCAACGGCTATCACGCCACGGTGCGCGAGCGCCTCGCGCCGCGCTGCCAGGGCGATGCGCTGGCCTGGCTGCTGACCCGCACCGAGCCGATCAGCCGCGCGGGCTGATCGCGGCGGGTGGTGTCAGGGGCGCGGTCCGAGCAGCGCGGCGAGCTCGGCACCGATGCCCTGCCAGCGGGCGCCATCGGGCCCGGCGGGCGCGCCGCCCGGGGCCGCGGCCAGCGCCTCGCGCATCATCTGGCCGCCGGCCTGGACGTTGTCGATCAGCGGCACCGGCACCTGCGGGGCGAGCTGGGCGGCCATCCCCACCAGCGCCGCGCCACCCAGGATCACCGAGTCTGCGCCGCCACGGGTTGCGTCGGCGCAGGCCCGGGCGAGCAGGCGCAGCGCGCCGGGCGGGTCGGCCGCGAGCTGGGCGCCGGTGAGGCTCACCAGCTCGATCTGCTGCAGCGAGCCTTCCAGGCCGAGCGAGCGCGCCAGCCGCTCGAGCATCGGCCGCCAGCGCACGCCACCGGTGACGATCGCGAAGCGCCCGCGCCGCGCCGCCAGCCGCATCGAGGCCTCGGCCAGCCCGATCACCGGGCCGGGGCAGAGTTCGCGCAGCGCGAACACGCCGGGGTCGCCGAAGCAGCCCACCAGCACGCCCTGGGCGCCCTCGCCGTGGCAGGCGTAGGCGTCGAGCGCGGCGTGGCCGGCCACGCAGTACGCGGCCTCGGAGGCGATGTAGTCGGCGCCGAAGCGGGCGGTGCTCAGGCGCAGCCGATGGGCCGGGCCGAGCGCCTCGGCAAGCGGCGGCGCGAGCCGTTCGGTGACCGAGGCGGTGGTGTTCGGGTTGATCAGCAGGACCTGGGCCATCAGGGTCTCCGGCGCAACGGGCAGGCGCGCATTCTACGCAGCCGCCCCCGGGCTGTGCCCATGTCGCAATCTGCGCGCCGGCGATGCGCGGTGACGGCGGGCGGGTATCGTATCCGGCTCACCTCGCCACGACTGCGGAGCCCACGACGATGCCAGCGCTCGACGACAACATGCCCATCCTGGTGGGCTGCGGTGACATCACCGACACCACCACGCCCGCCCTGGAGGCGCGCTCGCCCTACGACCTGATCGCGCAGGCCGGGCGCGTGGCGCTCGACGACACCGGCGCGCCGGGTATCGGCGCGGTCATCGACACCGTGGCCATGCTGCGTTCGTTCGCCGACACCTCCTGGCGCTTCGCCACGCCACTGGGCTCGTCGAGCAATCCGCCGCGCAGCGTGGCCAACCGGCTCGATCTCAACGCCGCGCGCCACATCTACACCTACGCCGGCGGCAACATGCCGCAGTACCTGGTGAACCGCTTCGCCGAGGAGATCGCCGCGGGCGAGACCCGCGGGGTGCTGCTGTGCGGCGGCGAGGCCCTGCGAACCCAGCATGCCATCGAGCGCAACTCGCCGCCCGGCCTGTGGGCCGAGAGCCCGCGCGGCGAGCCCGAGCTGATCGGCGATCCGCGCCGCGGCTGGAGCGATCACGAGGAGAAGCACAACCTGCGTGCCGCCATCGCCATGTATCCGCTGTTCGAGAACGGCATCCGCGGCGCGCGCGGCCGCGACATCAACACCCACATGCAGGCGATCGGCCGGCTCATGGCCGGCTTCGCCCGGGTGGCCGCGGCCAATCCGCTCGCCACCCGCCGCGAGGGCCATGACGCGCAGCGCCTGGTCACCGTCGACGAGGAGAACCGCTGGATCGGTTTCCCGTATCCGCGCTTCCTGAACTCCAACGCCTTCATCGACCAGGCCGCCGCGGTGGTGATGACCTCGGTGAAGACCGCCCGCGAGCTCGGCATCCCCGAGCACAAGTGGGTGTTCCTGCATGGCTGCGCCGACGGCCACGACCACTGGTACGCCTCGGAGCGGGTCAACTTCCATTCCTCGCCGGCCATCCGGCTGGGCTCGCGGCTGGCGCTGGAGATGGCCGGTCGCCGCATCGAGGACTTCACCTTCCTCGATCTCTACAGCTGCTTCTCGTCGGCGGTGGAGATCGGCTGCCAGGAGATCGGGCTGGCCGAGGACGACCCGCGCGGGCTCACCGTCACCGGCGGTCTGCCGTTCTTCGGCGGTCCGGGCAACAACTATGTCACCCACTCCATCTCCGAGATGGTGCGCCGCGTACGCTCGCGCCCGGGCAGCTTCGGACTGGTCACCGCCAACGGCAATTACGTGACCAAGCACTCCTTCGGCGTCTACTCCACCACGCCGGTGCAGGGCCGCTGGCAGCGCCAGAGCCCCTCGGTGCTGCAGGCCGAGCTCGACGCGCTGCCCAAGGCGCCCTTCAACGAGACGCCGAGCGGTGCCGCGCGCATCGAGACCTACATGGTGATGCACGGCCGGCGCGGCCCGGAATGGGGCGCGGTGTTCGGCCGGCTCGAGTCCACGGGTGAGCGCTTCCTGGCCAATCCGCCGGCTGATCCGGCCGTGCTCTGGGATCTCCAGAACCGCGAGGGCCTGGGCCGACCCGGCACCGTCAGCCAGGTCGACGGGCGCAACGTGTTCGTGCCGGCAGCCTGAGCGCCGCAGCGGGGCGGGCGCGCCGCCTGCCCCGCGCCGCTGGCCGTCCGTCCAGCGGCCCCTGCAGCGGTTTCGGGGCGGGCCGAAAGCCCGGTATCGGTGACCAGCCGGACAAGTCCGAACCGCCCATGATCCCATCTCGCAAAGCCATTTTCCCCTCGGGCAGGACGCCCTGGCGGGCCGCCAGCGCTTCCCGCGCGATCGCGCTGCGGCGCCGAGGGTTCAGCAAGCGGCCACCGCGGCCGGCCTCGCTGCAGCGGCTTTTCGCGCTGTCTCCCACCGGCATGCTGGTGGTGCGGCTGCGGGACGGCCGCATCCTGGATGCGAATCGCGCGCTCCTCGAGCTGCTGGCCTGCACCCGCGAGCAGATCGAGCAGGCGGGACCGAGCGTGATCGCCCTGGGATCCTGGCTGGAGGACGACTCGGTGCAGCGGGCGCTGATGCAGTCGACCGGCGTGATCGGGCCGGTGGAGCGTGAACTCCTGGCGCTCGACGGCACCCGCGTCAGCGCGCTGATCACCGGCGCCTGCATCGAGGATCCGAACGACGGGCCGGTGATCTGGGCCACCGTGCAGGACCTCGGCCAGCGCCGGGCGCGCGAGCGCGAGCTGGTGAGCGCCGCCCGCAGCGATCCGCTCACCGGTCTGGCCAACCGGCTGGTGCTGCGCGAGCGGCTGGAGGCCTCGCTGCGCGCCTTGCGGCTCGACCCGGCACGCCGCTTCGCGGTGCTGTTCATCGACTTCGACCGCTTCAAGCAGGTCAATGACACGCTCGGCCATCAGGCCGGCGATCAGATGCTGCGCGAGATCGCCGAGCGGCTGCGCCGCAACCTGCGCGCCAGTGACTTCGATCCCAACTCCAACACCGGCAGCCTGGTGGCGCGCCTGGGCGGCGACGAGTTCGTGCTGCTCGCCCGGGTCAATGGCGAGGGCGCTGCGCAGTCGCTGGCCAGGCGGCTGCTGGCCGCGTTGGCACCGCCCTTTCAGCTCGGCGGCCGCGAGGTGCAGGCCGCGGCCAGCATCGGCATCGTGCTGGCCGACCAGGGCAGCACCAGCGCCGATCACCTGTTGCGTGATGCCGATGTGGCGATGTACGAGGCCAAGCGCGCAGGCGGCAGCTGCTCGGTGGTGTTCGACGGTCCGATGCGCCGTCGCGGCGAGCGCCGGCTGATGCTCCAGACCTCGCTGGTCCATGCGATGACGAGCGGCCAGATCTCGCTCGCCTACCAGCCGGTGATCGACCTGTCCTCGGGCGCGATCGTCGCGGTCGAGGCGCTGGCGCGCTGGCGTCACCCGCGGCTGGGTGACGTGTCGCCCGGCGAGTTCATCCCGATCGCCGAGGAGTCCGGCCTGATGCTCTCGCTGGGCGACTGGGTGATCCGCGAGGCGAGCCGTCAGTTCATGCAGTGGCGATCGCAGCTCGGCAGTCAGGCGCCGGCGCGCGTCAGCGTGAACCTGTCGCGCGTGCAGCTCGAGGCCGCGGGCGCGCTGCGCGACCGGGTCGCGGCGGTGATGGCCGAGACCGGCATTCCGCCCGCCTGCCTGCAGTTCGAGGTGAGCGAGCGCGAGGCCCGCCTGGACGCCGGCAGCTGGCGTGCCGCGCTCGAGGGCCTGCGCGCCGCCGGGGTGGGGCTGGCGCTGGACGACTTCGGCACCGGCGCGACCTCGATGGGCCACCTGCGCGAGCTGCCCTTCGATCAGGTGAAGATGGACCACTCCTTCCTGGCGGCGATGGAAACCGACCCGGGCGTGAGCGGCATGGTGCGCGGCACGCTCTCGATGTTCAGCAGCCTGGGCCGCGACTGCGTGGCCGAGGGGGTGGAGAGCGCCTCGCAGGCCGAGATGCTGCTCGCCCTGGGATGCCGCTACGCCCAGGGCTACCACCTGGGTCGGCCGATGGCTGCCGAGCCGCTGTTCGGGCGCATCGCGCAGGTCGCCCCGGCCTGAGGACATGGGCACGGGCGGCGATGGCGGCCCGCGGCCCTGGCTCAGCCCTGCGGATCGGTGAGCAGGAAGTGGCCGCGTGACACCGTGATGGGGTAGTCGGGGCTGCGCTGCCAGCAGCGCACCAGCACCATCGCCACGCGCGCGCCGAGCCGCACCACCTCGCAGCTGGCGAAGGTCTCTTCCGGGCGGCCCGCGCGCAGATAGTCGATCGCGAAATCGATGCTCTTGGGCAGCTTGCTGCCGCGCAGGGTATGCGCCAGGTGAAGGATGGCCGCGCTCTCGGAAAAGCCGGCGATCACGCCACCGTGGATGGCCGGCAGCCGCGGGTTGCCGATGATCTTGTCCTGGTACGGCATGCGGTAGAGCGGTTGGCCGCTCTGGAGCGACTCGCGCAGGCCGAGGTAGCGCAGGTAGGGCACCGGCGAGTCGGCCATCACCGGCTCGCTGGCCGCCGGGGCCTGCCAGGCGCTGGGCGCGGGCTCGGCGGGGGCCGATGACGCCGAGATGCCGCCCGGCGTGGGTGGCCGCGTGCCTGCCGGGGTGGACAGCATGAAGGCGGCCTGGGCGGTGGCGATCGGCTGGGTACGGTCGTCCTGCCAGACCTCGGCGCGGATGAAGGCCACGCTGCGGGTGAGCCGGTACACCTGCGCGTCGCAGTGGGTGTCCTGCCCGGGACCGCCCGGGCGCAGGTAGTCCATGCGCAGATCGAGCGTGGCATAGGGCACCTTGCGATCCACCGCCGTGCCCACGGCCAGGCCGCAGGCCGAGTCGGCCAGCACGGTGATCGGACCGGGGTGCATGAGCCCGCGGGCGGGGTCGCCGAGCCAGTCGGTGCGGGCCGGCAGCATCATGCCGCCGACGCCGGGCTCCACGCGGGTGACGCGCATGCCGATGTCGCGCATGTGCGGGGTTCGCGAGACGTACTTCTCGGTGAGGGCTTCGAGGTCGGGTTGCATGAGCGGGATTTTCGCACCGTTCGCTGTGCGGGGCGGTGAGGTTGGGTCAAGGCGGGTGTCGGAGCGGCCGGGCCGTCGGTGCCGCTGGGGCATCGGAGCGGCCAGGCCAGGCGGGGGACACGGTCGACGGGCTCACGGGCCCGCCCGGCTGCGCCGGGTCCCCTGCGGTGCTCGCCGCCCGGGGCGACCCGCGAACTCGTCGCTGCGCTCCTCGAACAAACGCGGGCCGACCGCGCTGTCGCGCGGCAACCCCGGTCGTCTGTGCTCCTCGGCGTGCCCGACAGCCCGTCGACCGTGTCCCCCGCCTGACCTGGCAGCGAGGCTGGGGCGAGTACTCCGGATGGAGCGAGGTATGTCCCCGAGTTCGCCGGAGCATCACGAAAGTGAGCCCGCGCTCTCCCGGAGGTGATTGACGGACCGGTGCGAGCGTCTCCATACCCAGAACGAGGCCTCCTCCGCGGTCGCCGACCCTCTCGGTGGTGCTTGGCGGGTGGGGTGACCCAGGGAGCCCGCGCCGTGGGGCTTCCGGCGCCGCCGAGGAGCGCAGGGCGACGGGGTTGCCGCGCGCAGCGCGGTC
>JBIKWU010000219.1:0-6725 GCA_044356115.1 Burkholderiaceae bacterium | reverse complement strand
ACGTGGACAAGGTGATCGATGCGATGGGTGGCCAGAAGTTCAAGGCACCCTGCGGCTTCGAACTCACCATGGACAAGACCAACCACCACCTGCACAAGCCGGTGATGATCGGCGAGGTTCGCGGCGACGGGCAGTTCAACGTGGTCTGGAAGACCAAGGGCCCGGTCCGTGCCCAGCCCTGGAGCCCGTTCATTCCCGGCAATGAAGGCAAGCAGAACGTCTGATCGGCAGTTGATGCCTCGGCAGGATCCTCGGTAGCTGGATTCGGGGCCGGGAACGAAAACCCGGCCCCTTTTTTTCCCGGAACTGAATCCCCATGGACCTGATTTCCGAGCGGCTTCCTCTGGCGCAGGGTGAGGCTGACAGGGCACAGGCCCGTCAGCCGAGTCGCCCGCGCTGGCGGACCGGGTGGATTGCCCTGATCGGCAGCCTTCTCCTGTGGTGCTGGGCGCCGCTCGCGACGGCGTTACCCTCGAAGTTGATCGAACCGCTCGCCGGCGATGACGCCGACGCGCGGTCGGCGGCGCTGGCGGCGATCGTGGCGACCGGCGATCCGCTGGTCACGCGCGTGCTCGAGGCGCTCGGTGACGGGCGACTGCACGTCGATGCCGGCGTGGCGGTGATGGTGCAGGACGGCAAGGCCATGCGCCTGGACGATGGCTCGGCGGTGGCGATGCCAAAGTCCGAGGCGATCATCGCGAACAATCGGCTGCGCGCCGAGATCGAGACCATCATGGCCGGGCTTCAACTCGAGTCCGGCGACCCCAAGGTGCGCCTGGAGGCGGCCAAGGCACTCGCCGAGTCGGCCGAGGCCGGGCAGCGAGACGCCATTGCGCGCGCGATCGAGAAGCAGGCCGATCCCGCGATGCTGCCATTCTTGAGGCAGGCACTCGCACGGATCGACCTGGCCGACCCTGATCCCGCGCGGAGGGCGCAGGCGATCCGCTCGTTCGCGAGCAGCGACGACCCGCAGGTGCGCAGCCTGCTGGCCGAGCGCCGCCGCGACGAGGCCGACCCCAAGGTGCAGCAGGCGATCGACGAGACGCTGGCCCAGATCGCCTCGCGGCTGGCGCGCTCGGAATGGATCGGGCGGGTGCTCACCGGCATCTCGCTGGGCAGCGTGCTGCTGCTCGCAGCCCTGGGGCTGGCGATCACGTACGGCGTGATGGGCGTGATCAACATGGCCCATGGCGAGTTGCTGATGGTCGGCGCCTATGCCACCTATCTCACGCAGTCTGCCTTCCGGGCCTGGCTGCCGCAGTGGGTGGACTGGTACGTGGTGGCGGCGGTGCCGGTGGCGTTCCTGCTGGCCGGGGCGGTGGGCATGGTCATCGAACGCACCGTCATCCGCTTCCTGTACGGCCGGGCGCTCGAGACGCTGCTGGCCACCTTTGGCGTGTCCCTGCTGCTGGCGCAGGGCGCGCGCTCGCTCTTCGGCGCCCAGAACGTGGAGCTCGCCAACCCGTCCTGGATGTCGGGCGGGCTGGAGCTGACCGCGAATCTGGTGCTGCCCTGGAACCGCATCGTGATCGTGGGCTTCGCGCTGTGCGTGCTGGCCGCGGTGGCCCTGCTGCTGGTGCGCACCAGCCTGGGCCTGTACGTGCGCGCGGTCACGCAGAACCGGCGCATGGCCTCGTGCCTGGGCGTACCCACCGGGCGCACCGATGCGCTCGCCTTCGGCCTGGGCTCGGGCATCGCCGGGCTGGGCGGGGTGGCGCTGTCGCAGTTCAGCAATGTCGGCCCCGACATGGGCCAGGCCTACATCGTGGACAGCTTCATGGTGGTGGTGCTGGGCGGCGTCGGCCAGCTGGCCGGGACGGTGATCGCGAGCTTCGGGCTGGGCGTGGTCAGCAAGTTCCTGGAAGGCTGGACGGGCGCGGTGATCGCCAAGATCCTGGTGCTGGTGTTCATCATCATCTTCATCCAGCGCCGGCCGCAGGGGCTGTTCGCGCTGAAGGGAAGGCAGGTGGACGCATGACGCCCTGGTCTCGTCCGATGCTCTCGCGGCCCGAGTGGGCGGCCGCGCTCGGCGTGTTCTGCCTGATCGGCGTGCTGGCGCCGCTCGCCCATGTGCTCCTGCCCGAAGGCAATGCCCTGCGGCCCAGCACCTACGCGGTCACGCTGGTGGGCAAGATCCTGTGCTACGCGACGGTGGCGGTGGCCATGGACCTGGTGTGGGGCTTCGCGGGCATCCTGTCGCTGGGTCACGGCCTGTTCTTCGCGCTGGGAGGCTATGCCTTCGGCATGTACCTGATGCGCCAGATCGGGCGTGACGGCAGCTACGGTGCCGATCTGCCCGACTTCATGGTGTTCCTCGACTGGAAGCAGCTGCCCTGGTTTTGGCAGGGCTCCGACCAGTGGTGGTGGGCGATGCTCATGGTGCTGCTGGTGCCGGGGCTGCTGGCGCTGGTCTTCGGCTGGTTCGCGTTCCGCTCCCGCATCAAGGGCGTGTACCTGTCGATCGTCACGCAGGCGCTCACCTACGCGGCCATGCTGCTGTTCTTCCGCAACGAGACCGGATTCGGCGGCAACAACGGCTTCACCGACTTCAAGCGCATCTTCGGCCAGCCCATCACCGCGCCCGGCACGCGGGCCGCGCTGCTCGCCGCCTCGGCGCTGTGCCTGCTGCTGGCCTTCCTGCTGTGCCGCTGGCTGGTGCGCTCCAAGTTCGGCCGCGTGCTCGAGGCGATCCGCGATGCCGAAGCCCGGGTGATGTTCCTGGGCTACAACCCGGTGCCCTACAAGCTCGCGGCCTGGGTCATCTCGGCGCTGCTCTGCGCGATCGCGGGCGCGCTCTATGTGCCGCAGGTGGGCATCATCAACCCCAGCGAGATGAGCCCCGCGAACTCGATCGAGATCGCGGTCTGGGTAGCGGTGGGCGGTCGCGGCACGCTGGTGGGGCCGATCGTGGGCGCCTTCCTGGTGAACCTGTCCAAGAGCTGGTTCACGCAGGCCTTCCCGCAGCTCTGGTTGTTCTTCCTGGGGCTGCTGTTCATCGTGGTCACGCTGGCGCTGCCGCGTGGCGTGATCGGTCTGGCGGCGCAGTGGCGCGAGCGGCGTCGTGCAGGCAGGGGGCAGCCATGAGCGATCCGATCGGCAGACCCGTCACCCAGGCGCAGTTGAGGGCGGTGCGGGAGTCGGTGGAACCCGGCGCGGGCGAAGGCGGCTTCGCCTCCGACGGCCACCGGGTGGTGCCCGGTGAGATCGACGTCTCCCACAAGGTCATCCTGTATCTGGAAGACATCACGGTCGCCTTCGACGGTTTCAAGGCACTGAACCGCCTGACGCTGTCGATCGACGATGGCGAACTGCGTGCGATCATCGGGCCGAACGGCGCCGGCAAGACGACCATGATGGATGTCATCACCGGCAAGACCCGACCCGACAGCGGCAAGGCCTTCCTGGGGCAGACCCTCGATCTCACCCGCATGAACGAGCCGCAGATCGCGCGGGCCGGCATCGGCCGCAAGTTCCAGAAGCCGTCGGTGTTCGAACAGGCCACGCCGCAGGAAAACCTCTGGCTGGCATGCGCGGGTCGCAAGGGCTGGCTCGATTCGCTGCGTCAGCGCATCGCCCCTGGCCAGTCCGACCGGATCGACGAGATTCTCGAGACCGTGGGACTCGCCGCGGAGCGTGATCGGCCGGCGGGCTTGCTCTCGCATGGGCAGAAGCAATGGCTGGAGATCGGCATGCTGCTCATCCAGGATCCCAGGCTGCTGCTGCTCGACGAGCCGGTGGCCGGGCTGAGCGACGAGGAGACCGAACGCACCGCGGAACTGCTCAAGCGGCTGGCCGGCACTCGCTCGGTGATGGTGGTGGAGCACGACATGCACTTCGTCGATCAGCTCGATTGTCCGGTGACGGTGCTGCACCAGGGGCAGGTGATCGCCGAAGGCGACCTGGCCTCCGTGCAGGCCGATCAGCGGGTGATCGAGGTCTACCTGGGACGATGAGATGAGCCTGCTCGAGGTCAACGGCCTGTCGCAGGCCTACGGTGGCAGCCGCATCCTGCGCGAGGTCTCCTTCACGGCCGAGCGCGGCGAGGTGGTCGTGCTTCTCGGTCGCAACGGCGTGGGCAAGAGCACGCTGCTGCGCACCCTGATGGGCCTGCACCCCGTGCTGGGCGGCACGGTGAGTCTCGGGGGGCAGTCACTTGACGGCCTGAGTCCGAACCGGCGGGCCATGGCCGGCCTGGGCTACGTGCCGCAGGGGCGCGAGATCTTTCCGCGCTTGAGCGTCGAGGAAAACCTTCGGGTGGGCTTTGCCACCGGCCGCCTGCGCCAGATCGAGGCCGAGATCTACGAACTCTTCCCGGTGCTGGCCGAGATGCGGCGGCGCCGCGGTGGCGATCTCTCCGGAGGTCAGCAGCAGCAACTCGCGATCGCGCGCGCACTGTGCACGCAGCCCTCGGTGCTGCTGCTCGATGAGCCCACCGAAGGCATCCAGCCCTCGGTGATCAAGGACATCGGCCGGGTGATCCGGCGTCTGGCCAGCGAGCGGCAGCTATGCGTGTTGCTGGTCGAGCAGTACTACGATTTCGCCGCCGAACTGGCTGATGCCTATCTGGTGATGGAGCGCGGCGAGATCGTCGCGCGTGGCGCCGGCAGCGCGATGCAGGCCGACGGCGTGCGGGCGATGGTCGCGGTGTGATGCAGGCGTCTGCCGCGACCGGGGGGCCGGCACGCGGTGTCATAATCAGTCCTCTCGCGGCCGGTCTGTCCGACACCGCATCGCCGGACCACCCAGCGCGAAACCACCCCGCCGTGCCCACCCTTTCCACGCTCCCCGACGCGACGCTGGCCGAGGGTCATGTGCTCGCGCCCTACGGGGGCGGCTGGCATGCCCGGTTGGCCCTGGACATCGCCTTGCGTGACGGCCGCAGCGTGGCCGCGCGACTCGCCCACGCCGGGCCGCTGCGCGTGCAGAAGCTGCTCTGGCCCGAGGGCCCGCGGCTGGCCCATGTGATCCTGCTGCACCCGCCCTCCGGGCTGGCGGCCGGTGACAGCCTGGTGTTCGATCTTGCCCTTGGCCCGCAGGCCGAACTGCTGCTCACCACGCCCGGCGCCGGGCGCTGGTATCGCGCTGACGCGCCGGCCACGCAGACCGTGACCGTGACCGTGGCGGAGGGCGCGCATCTCGAATGGCTGCCTCAGGAGACGATCCTGCACGACGGCGTGTCCGGTGATCAGGCCATGCGGGTGGACATCGCCGGATCGGCAAGTGCGGTGGGCATGGAAGTGCTGGTGCTGGGCCGGCGTGCCAGTGGCGAGCGCCTCACGCAGGCACGCTTTCATGGCCGGCTGAGTCTTTGGCGAGCGGGACGCCTGCTCTATGACGAAGCCTCACGGATCGACGGCGCCCAGATCGGCGCCGCGGCACTTGGCGCCCGCCATGTCAGCGGCCTGCTGTGGGCGGTGTCGCCCGAGCCCTTTCCCGAGGGACTGGCCGATGCGATCGAGGCCGATCTCGATGCCACGCTGGCGGCCCCGGCCGGCACGGCCGACGCGCCGGCGATCGGTGGCGCATCGCGCGTGGAGCCCCATCTGCTGCTGGTGAGGGTGGTGGGCAGTTCGCCCCAGACGGTTCGCGGGGCACTGGTGGCTGCCTGGGCCCGACTGCGCCCGCTGCTGCGCCAGCGCGAGGCCGTGCCACCGCGTATCTGGATGACCTGATCGAAGGCACAATCGACCCGTGGACGCGTGTCGCCGCGCCCGACCCCACCAGCCTGGAGGACCCATCCGATGGACCTGACACCCAGAGAGAAGGACAAGCTGCTGATCTTCACCGCCTCGCTGCTGGCTGAACGTCGGCTCGCCCGCGGCCTGAAGCTCAACCACCCCGAGTCGGTGGCGCTGATCACCGCCGCCATCCTCGAGGGCGCGCGCGATGGTCGCAGCGTGGCCGAACTCATGGCCATGGGCAAGACCGTGCTGGGCCGCTCGCAGGTGATGGACGGCGTGGCCGAGCTCATCCCGGAAATCCAGGTGGAAGCCACCTTTCCCGACGGCACCAAGCTGGTCACCGTGCACCAGCCGATCGCCTGACCCGCGCCGCGGCGCACCCACTGCAGGGAGGACTCCCATGATGCCAGGCGAGATCATCGCCGCCCCCGGCGAGATCGAACTCAACGCGGGCCGTCGAGTGCTGCGCGTCGAGGTCACCAATCGCGGCGACCGGCCGATCCAGGTCGGATCGCACTACCACTTCGCCGAGACCAACGCCGCGCTCGACTTCGACCGGGGCGCGGCGCGCGGCATGCGATTGAACATCGCCGCCGGCACCGCGGTGCGCTTCGAGCCCGGGCAGTCGCGCTCGGTCGAACTCGTCGACTATGCCGGCTCGCGTGCCGTGTACGGCTTCAATGGCGCCGTGATGGGCGCGCTCGACACCACCCCGGGAGGCCGCTCATGAAGATCTCGCGCCAGGCCTATGCCGAGATGTTCGGCCCGACCGTCGGTGACCGGGTGCGGCTCGCCGACACCGAGCTCTTCGTGGAGGTCGAGCGCGACCTCACGATCTACGGCGAGGAGGTCAAGTTCGGCGGCGGCAAGGTGATCCGCGACGGCATGGGCCAGTCGCAGGCCGGCAGTGCGGTGGCGGTGGACACCATCATCACCAATGCGCTGATCATCGACCACTGGGGCATCGTCAAGGCCGACATCGGCCTGAAGGCCGGGCGCATCGCGGCCATCGGCAAGGGTGGCAACCCCGACGTCCAGCCGGGC
>JBIKWU010000218.1:0-6765 GCA_044356115.1 Burkholderiaceae bacterium | reverse complement strand
CCAGGATGATGCGCGGATTGATCGCCCGCAGCGACGCGTAGTCGATGCCCAGGCGGTCCTTGACGTCGGGCCGGTAGTTCTCCACCACCACGTCGGCGGTGGCCGCCAGGCGACGGAAGATGTCGCGGCCGGCCGGCGCCTTCAGGTCGAGGGTGATCGAGCGCTTGTTGCGATGCAGGTTCTGGAAATCGGAGCCGTCGCGGGCGCCGCCGAGATCTTCATCGCCCGGGGTCTCGACCTTGATCACATCGGCGCCGAAATCGGCGAACTGCCGCACGCAGGTGGGGCCGGCGCGCACACGGGTGAGGTCGAGGATGCGCAGCCGCGAGAGCGCGGGGGAGGCCTGGATTCTTGCCATGGTCAGTGCGCCTTGCGAAGCCAGACGGCGGTGTCGTGGAAGGCCGCGCCGCCATTCGGATAGCCGGGATCGGCCGAGGTGAGCAGGTTCACGCCCATGCCGCCCGCGAAATGCCGGTTGGGCCAGATGCCCTCGAGGACCACCACCGAGCGCTGCTGCCCGTCCTGGGGCCGGGCATGCACGGTGATCTCGCCCTGCCGGTTGCCGATCACCACCGGATCGCCGTCGGCCAGGCCGAGTTCGGCGCAGACCTCGGGATGGATCAGCGCGGTGGGGCGCTTCTCGCGCTGCAGCGAGCCGGGCGTCTCGGTGAAGGTGGAGTTGAGGAAGGTGCGCGCCGGTGCGGCCACCAGACGGTAGGGACGCTGCGCGTCGGTCTCGTCGATGACATCGAAGTGGTCGGGCAGGGTGGGCATCTCGCGCCAGCGCCCGCCCAGCAGCGACCAGTCGGGCCGCAACCGGAACTTGCGGTCGGGCCAGGCGAAACCGTCGAGGAAGTGCGCGGTCTCGAAGGGCAGCGCGCAATCCTGGCCGCCGCG
The DNA here is from genome assembly GCA_044356115.1 of Burkholderiaceae bacterium. GTDB lineage: Bacteria > Pseudomonadota > Gammaproteobacteria > Burkholderiales > Burkholderiaceae_E > Quisquiliibacterium. The sequence continues at coordinate 5,868 of JBIKWU010000218.1, read as the reverse complement.
CTCCCAGTTGGTCTGCGCATCCCAGAGGCCCGAGCGGCGCAGGGTCTCGTCCATGATGTCCCAGGCGCTCATGCCGAAGCCGGGGTGCTCGGCGCCCAGGCGGCGGGCGAGCTCGCAGATCACGTAATGGTTCTCGCGGCACTCGCCGGGCGCCTCGACCACCTTGCGGGCCACCTGGAAGGTGGTGTGGCCCGAGGCGGTGTAGAAGTCGTCGTGCTCCAGGAACATGGTGGCCGGCAGCACGATGTCGGCGAAGGCCGCGGTCTCGGTCATGAACTGCTCGTGCACGCAGGTGAACAGGTCCTCGCGCGCGAGGCCTTCATGCACCTTGCCGAGTTCGGGGCAGACCACCGCCGGGTTGGTGTTCTGGATGAGCAGCGCGGTGACCGGCGGGCCGCCGGCGAGCGCATCGGGGTCGCCGGTGAGGATCGGACCGAGCCGCGACTGGTCGAGCGCGCGCACCGAGGGGTCGACCCGATCAAGACCCTCGATGAGGCTGCGGTCGAGCGGATAGATGCCGGTGTGGCCATAGACCGCGCCGCCACCGCGCCGCTGCCAGGCACCGACCACCGCCGGCAGGCAGCTCACCGCGTGCATGTTGACCGCGCCGTTGCGCTGGCGCGAGAAGCCGTGGTGCGCGCGGATGAAGGGCGCCTTCGCGCGGCCGTAGAGACGGGCGAAGGCGATGATGTCCTGCGCCGGCAGGCCGGTGATCGCCTGCGCCCACTGCGGGGTGCGATCGCGCAGGTGCGCGGCGAGCGCATCGGGCGCGTCAGTATGGGCGCGCAGGTAGTCCCAGTCGGCAAAGCCTTCGGCGAACAGCACGTGCATGACCGCGCAGGCCAGCGCGCCGTCGGTGCCGGGCCGCACCGGCAGGTGCAGGTCGGCGCGCTCGGCCGTGCCGGTGCGGTAGGGATCGATCACCACCAGCGTGGCCCCGCGCTTCTTCGCGGCCATGGCATGGGTCATGACATTGACCTGGGTGTTCACCGGGTTGCCGCCCCAGATCACGATCAGGTCGGCATGCTCGCCGGCCTCGCGCAGGTCCACGCCGCGCTTGGCGCCGGTGCCGGCGATCCAGCCATTGTCGGCCAGCGCCACGCAGATGGTGGAGTGCCAGCGGGAGTAGCCCATGACATGGCGCAGGCGGTTGATGCCGTCGCGCTGCACCAGCCCCATGGTGCCGGCATAGAAGTAGGGCCAGACCGTGGCTGCGCCATGGGCCTGGGCGCGGGTGATGAAGGCCTGCGCGACCTCGTCGAGCGCCTGCTCCCAGCTGATCGGACGGAAGCGGCCGCTGCCCTTGGGGCCGTCGCGCCGCAGCGGGCGGGTGAGGCGATCGGGGTGGTGGATGCGCTGGGCATAGCGCGCCACCTTCTCGCAGATGACACCGGCGGTGTAGGCGTTGCGCTGCGAGCCGCGCACGCGGCCGATGGTGTTCGCATCGAGCCGCTCGACCTCGAGGGCGCAGGTGCTGGTGCAGTCGTGCGGGCACACCGAGGGCACGATCTCGATGGCGGATCTGGCGGAAGAAAGGCTCATGCTGGGCGATGGAGAAGGGCGGGTGACGCGCGCCGGCGCCGCGCCCGCGGGCGGCGTGCGCGCAGAGCGGAGCATAACCGGCCCTTGCCGCGGCGGCAGCGGCCTCGCCGCGGGCGGCGATGCGACACAATGCGGCTCCCCCGGAGATTCCGCTTGCCCGACCCGTCCGATCCGCGCCTGCCGCCTGCGCCGAGCGCCGCGACGCCCGCGCCCGAGGCCGATCCCGCGCGCGCGATCCGCCTGCTGCCGCTGCTGGCCACGGGCGCCTTCGCCAGCCAGGCCTCGATGCGGGTGGTCGACCCGATGCTGCCCGAACTCGCCCGGGACTTCGGCACCGGCATCACCGAGCTATCGGGCGCGATCACCGCCTTCGCGGTCGCCTACGGCCTGATGCAACTGGTCTACGGCCCGATGGCCGACCGGCTCGGCAAGCTGCGGGTGATCACCTGGGCCACCATGGCCGCCTGCGTGCTCTCGGGCGCCTGCGCCCTGGCCACCGGCCCCACCAGCCTGGCCGTGCTGCGGCTGCTCAGCGGCGCGGCCTGCGCCGGGCTGATCCCGGTATCGCTCGCCTGGATCGGCGACAACGTGCCCTACCAGCGGCGTCAGCTCACCCTCGCGCGCTTCATGATCGGCTCGACCCTGGGCGTGGTGGTCGGGCAGATCGCCGGCGGTGTGTTCGCCGACACGCTGGGCTGGCGGATGTCCTTCCTCGCCCAGTCGGTAGTCTTCCTGGGGGTTGCCCTGGCCCTCGCGCGCGTCCTGCGCCGGGGGCAGGCCGATGCGCCGGCGCCGGGGTCGCAGGCGGGCGGCAATCCGCTGCGCGCCTTCGGCGCGGTGCTGGGCGACGCCTGGGCGCGCGTCATCCTGGCGCTGGTGCTGGTCGAAGGCGCCTTCAACTTCGGCACGCTCGCGCTGCTGCCTTCCTGGCTGCACGAGGCACACGGCCTGGCGCTCTGGCAGACCGGCATGGCGGCCGCGGGCTATGGCGCCGGCGGGCTGACGGTGGCGCTGCTCGGGCGCTGGCTGGTGGCCCGGCTCGGCGAGCGCGGCATGGCGCTGGTGGGCGCCATGATCCTGTGCGCGGGGATGCTCAGCACCGGTGGCCCGCACTGGATGCTCGAATCGCTCAAGTGCGCGATCACCGGCGCGGGCTTCTTCATGATGCACAACACCCTGCAGACCGTGGCCACCCAGATGGTGCCCAGCCAGCGCGGCACCGCCATCTCGGCCTTCGCGCTGGCGCTCTTCATCGGCCAGTCGGTCGGGGTGGCGGCGGTGGCGCGCCTGGGCCAGGGCATCGGTTTCGAGCGGGTCAAGACCGCCAACGGGATCGGCCTGCTGGCCCTGGGCCTGGTGCTCACCGCGCTGCTGCAGCGTCGGGCCCGCGCCTGAGCGCGCCGGCGCGGCCGGATAGCGCCTGAAGGCACCGACGCGGCGGGCCCGCACGCCACTGCCGGCGCCGCCCGCCGGCAAGCCCCCGACCCTGCAGCCCGCTCAGGGCCGCCGGCCGCCGCCTGCGCCTACAATGACGGGGTGAGTTTTCGTCTGCCCGCCCGCCTGCGCCTGGGGTTCCGCGGATCGCCGCTGCGTCACGCGCCATTCCGGCACTACTACCTCGGCGGGCTGGGCGTGTCGCTGGGCTTCACCATGCAGGCCACCATGGCCGCCTGGCTGATGGCAACCCTCACCCCGTCAGCGCTCATGGTGGCGCTGGTCCAGACCGCCAGCACCGCGCCCGCGCTGCTCTTCGGGCTGGTGGCCGGCGCCCTGGCTGACCTCTTCGAGCGCCGGCGCATCATCCTGATCACGCAGAGCGTGGCGCTGGCCAGCATGGCCATCCTGGGCTTCACCACCCTGGCCGGGCTGATCGGCCCGGGCACGCTGCTCGCGCTCACCTTCCTGATCGGCTCGGGCTTCATGCTGGCCACGCCGGCACAGCAGGCCAGCGTGAACGAACTGGTCTCGCGTGAGGAACTGCCGCGCGCCGTCGCCCTGGGCGCGGTCTCCTTCAACATGGCCCGTGCGGTGGGGCCGGCGCTGGCCGGCGCGATCGCCGCCTTGCTGGGCTCGGGCAGTGCCTTCCTGGCGGCGGCGGCCTGCGCCCTGCCCTTCATCCTGGTGGTGCGCGGCTGGAAACCGCGCGAGCCCTCGCTGCCCGGGGTGCCCGAGACCCTGCTCTCGGGGGTGCAGAGCGGCCTGCGCTTTGCCCGCCACACCCCGGCGATGCGCGCCCTGGTGATCCGCAATGTCAGCTTCTGCCTGGGGGCGAGCAGCTTCTGGGCGCTGCTGCCCGTGATCGCGCGCGACCAGCTCGAGATGGGCGCGGGCGGCTTCGGCCTGCTCTCGGCCGGCTTCGGCCTGGGCGCGGTGGCCGGCGCGCTCTGGATCCCGCGCCGGCTCAAGCGCATGGATCTCGACACCGTGGTCAGCCGCGGGGTGCTGCTCTGGATCGTCGCCGCCTGCGTGGTGGCGGTGTCGCACATCGCCGCGGTCGCACTGGCCGGCGCGGTGGGCGTGGGCATCGCGTGGGTGAGCGTGCTGGCCGGCCTGTCGGCCGGCACCCAGAGCACCGCGCCGGCCTGGGTGCGGGCCCGCGCGGTCTCGGTCACCCTGGTGGCGGTGCAGGTGAGCCTGGCCCTGGGCAGCGCGTGGTGGGGCGCGGTGGCCACGGCTGCCGGCACGCAGGTGGCGCTGGCGATCTCCGCGGTGGCGATGTTCGGCCTGCATCTGCTGAACCGGCGCTTCCCGGTGGGCCTGGGCTCCGAGGCGGAGGTCACCACCGGGGTGCAGCTGCCCGACATCGCCATGGCGATCGAGCCGCTGCCGCACGACGGCCCGGTGCTGGTGCAGCTCGAGTACCGGATCGACCCTGACAACGAGGCCGGCTTCCTGCGGGCGATCCATGCCGTGGAGCCCACCCGACGGCGCAACGGCGCGGCGAGCTGGCGGGTGTACCGGGATGTCGGCGAGAGCGGACGCTTCGTGGAGCGCTTCGTGATCGCGTCCTGGGCCGAGTATGTCCGCCTGCGCCTGCGCATGACGGTGGCCGATCGCGAGGTGCAGGAGCGGGTGGCGCTGTTCCAGCGCGAGGGGGTGCCGGTGCGGGTGTCGCGCCTGATCGGGGTGAACCCCCAGGACGCGCCACCCGACGACCGGGAATCGGCCATCAGCTGAGCCCCCGGGCGGGGGTCAGCCTGCGGGGCCGGCTCAGGAGGCCGGCCCCAGGAGGCCGAACTCAGGTGCCGTAGCCGGCGATGGCCTTGACCTCGAGGTACTCCTCCAGGCCGAAGCGGCCCCACTCGCGGCCATTGCCCGACTGCTTGTAGCCGCCGAAGGGCGCGCCACGCTCGTTGGGCGAGCCGTTGAGGTTCACGTTGCCGGCGCGGATCTGGCGGGCCACCTTGCGCGCCCGCTCCACCGAACCCGCCGACACGTAGCCGGCCAGACCGTAGGGGGTGTCGTTGGCGATGCGCACCGCCTCGTCCTCGGACTGGTAGCCCATGATCGAGATCACCGGACCGAAGATCTCCTCGCGGGCGATGGTCATGTCGTTGGTGACGTTGGCGAACACCGTGGGCCGCACGAAGTAGCCCTTGTCGTAGCCCTCGGGCCTGCCGGGGCCGCCGGCCACCAGCGTGGCGCCTTCGGCGATGCCCTTCTGGATGAGGGCCTGGATCTTCTCGTACTGGATCGAGGACACCACCGGGCCGATGTTGGAGTCAGCCGCGCGCGGGTCGCCGCAGCGGGTCTTCTCGGCCACGGCGCGGGCGATCGCGATCGCCTCATCCATCTTGGACTGCGGCACCAGCATGCGGGTGGGCGCGTTGCAAGACTGGCCGGAGTTGTTGAACACATGGCCCACGCCGCCGCCCACCGCCTTCTGCAGGTCGGCATCGTCGAGGATGATGTTGGGCGACTTGCCGCCGAGCTCCTGGCTCACCCGCTTGACCGTGGTGGCCGCGCGCTGCGCGACATCGATGCCGGCGCGGGTGGAACCGGTGAACGAGATCATGTCGATGCCGGGGTGGCCGCTCATGGCCGCGCCCACTTCCTGGCCCAGACCGTTCACCAGGTTGAACACGCCCGCGGGCACGCCCGCCTCGTGCAGCACCTCGGCGAAGATCAGCGCCGACGAGGGCGTGAACTCGGAGGGCTTCAGGATCATGGTGCAGCCCGCGGCCAGCGCCGGGGCCACCTTGCAGGTGATCTGGTTCAGCGGCCAGTTCCAGGGGGTGATCATGCCGACCACGCCGATCGGCTCGCGCACCACCATGGCCGCGCCGAGCTGCTCCTCGAAGTGGTAGTTCTTGAGCACCTCGAGGG
>JBIKWU010000217.1:0-6810 GCA_044356115.1 Burkholderiaceae bacterium | reverse complement strand
CCATCGCGCTGCGGGGGCGCTTGCCGCCGGCCAGCGCATTGGCCACCGGCAGGCCGTCGGGGCCGGGGGGCGCGAGCGAGAAGTCGGTGAGCTGGTTGTTGAGCAGCATGCCGGCGGCCATCTGCAGGCTGCCCAGGCCGTTCTCGATGCTGCTGGTGAGCGCCACCGCGCGGCCCTGGGCATCGACCACCGAGAGATGCGTGGTCGACGGCAGCCCGCTCGAGGCGTCGCTCGCCAGCCGCAGGGCGCCGGCCGGCTGGCCCGGCGCGGGCACGCCCAGGCTGCGATCCGGCCGGATCAGCGCGGCCCGCGCGCGCAGGTAGGCGGGGTCGAGCAGGCCGGCCACCGGCACCGGCACGGCATCGGGATCGGCGACATGGCGCAGCCGGTCGGCGTAGGCCAGACGCTGGGCCTCGCTCACCAGATGGACCGCGTCGAGCGAGCCCGGCCCGAGCGCGCGCAGGTCGAAGAACTCGAGCATGCCCAGGGTCTGCAGCACCGTGAGGCCGCCGCTGGAGGGTGGCCCCATGCCGCAGATCCGGTGGCCGCGGTAGGCGCCGCAGACCGGGGCGCGCTCGCGCGCCTGGTAGCCGGCCAGGTCGCTCAGGCTCAGGCGCCCGGGGCGCTCGGGGTGGCTGCTCACGCGCTCGACGATCGCCCGCGCGATCTCGCCGGTGTGCAGCGCGTCGGCGCCGTCGGCGGCCACCCGGCGCAGCGTGGCCGCCAGCGCGGGCTGGCGCAGCGGCGCGCCCATCGGCCAGGCCTGGCGATCGGGTCCGAGCAGCACCGAGGCCACCGGTTCGCCCTGGGCGAGGATGCGCTCGCGCGCGGCGCGGGTCTGGCCGTGCAGCCTTGCCGACACCGGCGCGCCGGTCTCGGCAAGCCGGATGGCGTCGTCGAGGAGCGAGGCCCAGGGCAGGCGGCCATGGCGTCGATGCGCGAGCTCGAGCATGCGGGCAAGGCCGGGCACGCCCACCGCATGGCCGCCGTCGACCACCGCCGGCCAGGCGAGCGGACGACCGCCGGCGTCGAGGAACTGCGCGGCCTGCGCGCGGGCCGGCGCGGTCTCGCGGCCGTCGTAGCTGGTGACCGCGCCGCTGGCGGGATCGAAGTGCAGCAGGAATCCGCCGCCGCCCAGGCCCGAGGACTGCGGCTCGACCACCGCCAGCACCCACTGCGCCGCGATCGCCGCATCGAGCGCCGAGCCGCCACGGGCGAGCGCGGCCACGCCGGCCTGCACCGCCAGCGGGTGCGCGGCCGCGACCATGTCGCGCGGGGCGCGCACCAGGCTGCGCGGTGTCCAGCCCGAGGGCAGTTCCGGTGCGTCAGGGTCAGCGGCGGCCACGGTGGTGCCCGGCAGCGCGCCGGCCAGCAGGCCGGCAAGCGCGAGCAGGGCCGCCGCGGTGCGCCGGGCGGTGGCGAGGCGCGGGGCCATCAGCGACCGCGCAGGAACCAGCCGTCGAGCTCGGCCTGGCTCACCTGCACCCAGGTGGGCCGGCCGTGATTGCACTGGTCGGCGCCGGCGGTGCTCTCCATCTCGCGCAGGAGCGCGTTCATCTCCTGCAGGGTCAGGCGCCGGTTGGCCCGCACCGCGGCATGACAGGCCATGGTGGCCAGGGTCTCGTTGCGCTGCTCGGTGAGGGCGCGTGAGCTGCCCACCTCGCGCAGCTCGGACAGCACCGAGCGCGCGAGCGAGGCCGGGTCGGCATCGGCGAGCGCCGCCGGCACGCCGCGCACCGCCAGCGTGCCCGGCGACAGCACCGTGAGCTCGAGCCCCAGCGCGGTCAGCGCGGGCGCATCCTCCTCGACCAGCCGCACCTCCAGCGGGTCGGCGCGGAAGGTGGCCGGGATGAGCAGCGATTGCACCGCCGGCGGGCCCTGGTCGAGCTCGCGCTTGAGTCGCTCGAACACCACCCGCTCGTGCGCGGCGTGCATGTCGATGATCACCAGGCCGCGCGCGTTCTGGGCCAGGATGTACACCCCATGCAACTGGGCCAGCGCGAAGCCCAGCGGCGGGGTGCCGGCCGTGTCCTCGGGCAGGGCAGCGATCATGCCGGCGCTGGCGCTGGTGGCCGCGGCGCCCGGCGCCGGCTCGGCGGCGGACGCCAACCCGGGCGGGCGCAGCCCTGGCGAGGCGGCGCCCGCGTCGGCCATGGGCAGCGCGGCGCCTGGCCAGGCCGAGCCGGCCGGCAGTCCCGAGGGCGCGCGCCAGCCCGCCAGTGCGGTGCCGGGCGGCGCGCCGAAGGCCAGCGCGAGGGCCGACTGCGTGGCCCCTGGGGCGGCCGGTCTTGCCGGGCCCGGCCCCTGCCACGACCGGGCGGGCTGCAGCGACGGATGCTCGGCGGCGCCGGCGCGCAGCGCCTCGCTCATCACCTGCTGCAGCGCGCGGTGCACCGCCTGCGGATCGCGAAAGCGCAGCTCGGTCTTGGCAGGATGGACATTGACGTCGACCAGGCCCGGGTCGATGGCGAGGAACAGCGCATAGGCCGGATGCCGGTCGCCGTGCAGCAGCTCGTTGTAGGCCTGGCGCGCGGCGTGGGTGAGCAGCCGGTCGCGCACGAAACGCCCGTTCACGTGCACGAACTGCCGGTCGGGCCGGCCGCGGCTGGCGGTGGGCAGCCCGAGGATGCCCAGCAGCTGCAGCGGTCCGGCCTGCGCGTCGACCACCCGGTGGGCCTCGCGAAAGTCATCGCCCAGGCCCTCGAGGGCGCGGCCCACCCAGTCGGTGGCTGGCCAGGACAGCGTCTGCCGCCCTTCCACCCAGAGCGCGAAGGCCACCCCGGGATGGGCGAGCGCCACGCGGCGCAGCGCATCGGCGCAGTGGGCGGTCTCGGTGGCGGCGCTCTTGAGGAACTTGCGACGCGCGGGCGTGGCGCTGTAGAGCTCGAGCACCTCCACCGAGGTGCCCGGTCCGCCGGGGGCCGGCGCGATGCCGTCCTCGAAGGAGTCGATGCGGTGGGCATGCGGGGCTCGCGCGGTGCGGCTGGTGATCTGGACCCGCGCCACCGAGGCGATCGAGGCCAGCGCCTCGCCGCGAAACCCCAGCGTGGCCACCTGCTCGAGCTCGGCGAGCGAGGCGATCTTGCTGGTGGCGTGCCGCTGCAGCGCAAGCGGCAGCTCGGCGGGCGGGATGCCGCAGCCATCGTCACTGATGGCGATGCGGCGCATGCCGCCGTCTTCCAGGCGCACCTCGATGCGCCGCGCGCCGGCATCGAGTGCGTTCTCGAGCAGTTCCTTCACCACCGAGGCGGGGCGTTCCACCACTTCACCGGCGGCGATCTGGCTCACCAGCAGATCGGGCAGGGCGCGGATGGGGCGGAGGGTGTCGGGCAAGGGCGTCGGGGTTGCGCAGCGCCACTTCGGGCGGGAGGGATTATATCGGCGGGTATCATCACGGCATGGACTTCGCCACCATGCTCGACATCTTCCTGCACCTCGATCGCCATCTGGTCGAGGTGGTGCGCGAGCATGGCGTCTGGGTCTACGCGCTGCTGTTCCTCATCATCTTCGTCGAGACCGGCCTGGTGGTCATGCCCTTCCTGCCGGGCGATTCGCTGCTCTTTGCCGCGGGCGCCATCGCCGGGGTCGGCGGCATGAGCCTCAACGGCCTGCTGCTGCCCCTGATGATCGCTGCGGTGCTCGGTGATGCGCTCAATTACTCGGTGGGCCGCTGGTTCGGCCCGCGGGTCTTCCGCTGGGAGAGTTCCCGCTGGTTCAACCGCGCCGCCTTCGACCGCACCCATGCCTTCTACGAGCGCCACGGTCCGATCACCATCGTCGTGGCCCGCTTCCTGCCCTTCGTGCGCACCTTCGCGCCCTTCGTGGCCGGCATCGCCCACATGAGCTATCCGCGCTTCGCGTTCTACAACGTCCTCGGTGCGGTGATCTGGGTGGGCAGCCTGGTCAGCCTGGGCTATCTGGTGGGCAACACCGACTGGGTCAAGGCGAACTTCTCGCTGGTCACCCTCGCCTTCATCGTGATCCCCGCGCTGCCCGCGGTGATCGAATTCCTGCGCCACTGGCAGCGCGCCCGTGCGAATCCTGCTGATCGAGGATGACCCCTTGGTGGCCGACGCGGCCGCCTCCGGTCTGCGCCACGCCGGGTTCGTGGTCGATGCGGTGGGCAGCGCCGAATCGGCCGACACCGCGCTGGTCAGCGAGCACTTCGACCTCATCATCCTCGACCTCGGCCTGCCCGGGCGCGACGGCCTGCAGTTCCTCGCCAGCCTGCGCCGGGGCGTGTCGGATCGCGCCGGGATTCCGGTGCTGGTGCTCACCGCCCGAGACGGGCTCGATGACCGGGTGGCGGGGCTCGACCGGGGCGCCGACGACTACATGGTCAAGCCTTTCGAGGTGCGCGAGCTGGTGGCGCGCTGCCGGGTGCTCATCCGTCGCACCGGCTCGATGAGTGCCAGCTCGCTGGGCTTTCTCGGGCTGGAGCTCGACCGCGCCGCGCGGGTGCTGCGCGGTCCCGAGACCGCCATCGAGCTCACGCCGCGCGAGTGGTCCATCCTCGAGTACCTGATGCTCCACGCCGAGACCGTCGTGCCCAAGGCCAAGCTGCTGCAGGCGATCAGCGGCTGGGACGACAACATCGCGCCCAACGCTGTCGAGGTCTATGTCTCGCGTCTGCGCGCCAAGATCGAGGGCACCGGCGTGGTGGTGCGCACGGTGCGCGGCGTGGGCTATCGCCTCGAGCGCGCGGCGGAGCCCTGAGTGATCACCCCGCCCGGCGGGCTCGCGCGGTCACCCGGCGCCGGGTCGCAGGCGGAGCCGTCCCCGGCGGGCGGCTCGGTGATGAGCGTGCGCACCCGGCTGCTGCTGTGGCTGGTCCTGCCCCTGCTGCAGGTGATCCTGGTGGCGGCCGTGCTCGATTACCGGGCGGTCGATCGTACCGTCGACGAGGCCTTCGACCGCGTGCTGCTCAACAGCGCGGTGGCCATCGGCGAGAGCGTGCGCGAGGGCCAGATCCCCGGCACGCTGCGGCTGCCGGTCGACCGCCTGCGGGTGCTTCTGAACGACTCGGTCGATGCGCTCGACTATCGGGTGGTGGGTCCGCGCGGCGAGCACCTCGCCGGCAACCCGGCGCTGGCGCTGCCTGCCGATGATGCCGACCCGAGCTTCTACGACCTGACCCTCGAGGGCCGCGAACTGCGCGCGGTGCGCATCGCCGCCGACACCGACGCCGGCAATCTCTCGGTGGTGGTGGCCGAGACCCAGCGCAAGCGGCGCAAGCTGCTCGAGCAGTTGCGCTCCTCGCTGCTGATCGAGGACGCGATCATGCTCGGGCTGACCATCGCGGTGTGCCTGCTGGCCATCCGCATGGCGCTCGCGCCGCTCTCGCGCCTGGCGGCCCAGCTGTCGCGCCGTGAACCGGGCGATCTCACGCCGCTCGGACCGCAGGCCGCGCCGGCCGAGGTGCGTCCGCTCACCGCCGCCCTCGACACCCTGTTCGGCCGGCTCGCCGAAGGCCGCGACGCGCAGCGCCGCTTCGTCGAGAACGCCGCCCACCAGTTGCGCACCCCGCTGGCGGGTCTCAAGGGCCAGATCGAGCTGGCGCTGGGCGAGGCGCGCCGCCTGCGTGACCGCCCGCCGGTGGACGACACCGAGGCGGCGCAGGCCCTGGCCAACCGGCTCGCGTCGGCGCAGGGCGCGGCCGATCGCCTCACCCGTCTGAGCCACCAGCTGCTCACCCTGAGCCGGGCCGACCAGAGCACCCGCGACGCCTCCGGTGGCCAGGTGGTCGCGATCGCCGACCTGATCGACGAGGTGATCGCGCTGCACATCGATGCCGCGCTCGCGCGCGGCCAGGATCTCGGCGCCGAGACCGAGCCGCTGGAGGTGCCGGGTTCGGCCTGGCAGCTGCGCGAGCTGCTCTCCAACCTGGTCGACAACGCCATCCGCTACACCCCGGCCGGGGGCCGCATCACGGTGCGCTGCGGCCGTCGCGACGGGCGTGACTACGCCGAGGTCGAGGACAACGGCGCCGGCATTCCGGCGCCCGAGCGGCGACTGGTCTTCGAGCGCTTCTGGCGCGCCAGCAGCGCCACCGGCCAGGGTTCCGGCCTGGGCCTGGCGATCGTGCGCGAGATCGCGCAGTCGCACGGTGCGCAGGTGAGCGTGGAAGACCCGCCCGGGGGCCGCGGGACGGTGGTGCGGGTGAGCTTCCCGCCGCGGGCCGGCACGGGCGCCGCGCGCGGCAGCCCGGCGCTCAGGTCGGGTTCGGACGCGCCGGGGGCGGGTACCTGAGGAAGTAGTTGCGGATGCCGGTGTGGATCGCCCGCGCCACCTTCTGCTGGTAGTCGGGGTCGGCCAGGCGCTTTTCCTCCTGCGGGTTGCTGATGAAGGCGGTCTCCACCAGCACCGAGGGAATGTCCGGCGCCTTGAGCACCGCGAAGCCAGCCTGCTCCACGGCGGGCTTGTGCAGCTGTCCCACCGCGCCGAGCTGGCCGAGCACCAGGCGCGCCAGATTGCTGCTGTCGCGGATCTGGGTGTCGGTGGCCATCTGCAGCAGCAGCTGCGCCACCTCGCGGTTGCGACCGCCCAGGTTCACGCCGCCGATCAGGTCGGCGCGGTTCTCGCGGTCGGCCATCCAGCGCGCGGCGCTGCTGCTCGCGCCGCCCTCCGAGAGCACGAACACCGAGGCGCCGCGGGCATCGGGCCGCACGAAGGCGTCGGCGTGGCTCGACACGAACAGGTCGGCCTGCACCGCGCGCGCCTTCTGCACCCGCACGCCCAGCGGCACGAAGAAGTCGGCGTCGCGGGTGAGGAAGGGCCGCATGTTCGGTTCCTGCGCGAGCAGGTCGCGCA
>JBIKWU010000216.1:0-6812 GCA_044356115.1 Burkholderiaceae bacterium | reverse complement strand
CAAGCTCGGCGCGGCCGTGAACGCGCTGCCCGGCGGCGAGATCGTTCCCGCCATGGACCGCGGCCTGCTCGACGCGGCCGAGTTCAACAACGCCACCTCCGACCGTATCCTGGGCTTCCCGGATGTGGCCAAGGTCTGCATGCTGCAGAGCTTCCACCAGTGCTCCGAGAACTTCGAGATCCTCTTCAACAAGAAGAAGTACGACGCGCTGCCCAAGGAAGTGAAGTCGATCATCGAGCACGCGGTCGAGGCTTCCTCGGCCGAGATGTCCTGGAAGGCGATCGATCGCTACTCCAAGGACTACTTCGAGATGCAGCAGAAGCAGGGCGTGAAGTTCTACAAGACCCCTGACTCGGTGCTGCGCGCGCAGCTCAAGGCCTGGGACGAGGTCACCGCGGCCAAGTCGGCCGAGAACCCGATGTTCAAGAAGGTCCTCGAGTCGCAGCGTTCGTTTGCCGCCCGCGCGGTGCGCTGGCAGAACGACACCAATGTCGACTACCGCATGGCCTACAACCACTTCTTCGCCGCCAAGAAGGCCTGATCCGCGTCGGGCTGCCCGGAGCCGGCTGCGCGCCGGGCGCCGCAGGGCGCCGCGCGGCGGCGCGCCGCTGACCTGATCTCGCGCGGGCCCGTCCTCGGTCGGGCCCGCGTTCGCTTGTGCTGACCTGGCCGGAGTCCGTCTTGGGTACCCAGGGTTTCCTCTTTCTCATCGACCGCTTCACCACCGCGGTCGGCAAGCTCGCGGCCTGGCTGCTGATCGCGCTCATGGTGCTGGTGTGCGCCGACGTGTTCGCGCGCTACGCGCTGAACCGGCCCAGCCAGTGGGGCTTCGAGCTCAGCACCATGATGTACGGCACGCTGTTCATGCTGTGCGGCGCCTACACCCTGGCCCAGAACGGCCATGTCCGGGGCGACTTCCTCTACGGGTCGATGAAGCCGCGCACCCAGGCGCTGCTCGACCTCATCCTGTACCTGCTCTTCTTCCTGCCCGGCATCGGCGCGCTGGTGTTCGCGGGCATGGACTTCGCCAGCTACAGCTGGTCGATCGGCGAGCGCTCCAGCATCACCGCCAACGGCCCGCCGCTGGCGCCCTTCAAGACGATCATCCCGGTGGCCGGCGCGCTGGTCCTGCTGCAGGGCCTGGCCGAGATCGTGCGCTGCGTGGTCTGCCTGCGAACCGGGCAGTGGCCGCAGCGCCTGAATGACGTCGCGGAGATCGACATCGTCAAGACCCAGCTCGAGCAGTCGGCCTATGTCGACGAGGAGGCGCGCCGCGCCGCCATCGCCAACGTGGGCGACATCGACCAGGCGGCGCACCAGCGCACGGGGGGCCTCAAGTGACCAGCGGATACCTCGGCCTGCTGATGCTCGGCCTGATCGTGGCCGCGATCATGATGGGCTTTCCCACCGCGTTCACGCTGATGGGCCTGGGCATGGTCTTCGGCTTCATCGCGTACTTCGATGCCGATCAGGCCATGCTCGCCAACCGGGTGTTCGACCTGATGGTCCAGCGCACCTACGGCGGCATGACCAACGACACCCTGCTGTCGATCCCGCTGTTCGTGCTGATGGGCTACGTCATCGAGCGCGCCGCGCTGGTCGACCGCATGTTCCACGCGGTGCAGCTGTCGTTCAGGCGACTGCCCGCCTCGCTGGCGGTGGCCACGCTGGTGGTGTGCACCTTCTGGGGCATTGCCAGCGGCATCGTCGGCGCGGTGGTGGTGCTGATGGGCGTGATCGCCATGCGCCCCATGCTCAAGGCCGGGTATGACGTGCGCCTGGCCTCGGGTGTGATCGCCGCCGGCGGCACGCTGGGCATCCTGATCCCGCCCTCGGTGATGATCATCGTCTACGCCGCGGTGGCCGGGCAGTCGGTGGTCAAGCTCTACGCCGCCGCGATGGTGCCGGGCTTCTTCCTCGCCTTCCTGTACTTCGTCTACATCGTCGGCTGGGCGGTCATCGACCCCAAGGTCGCGCCGCGGCTGCCGGAATCCCAGCTGCAGGTGGATGTGCCGCCCTGGCTGTCGCGCCTCACCGAGCTGCATGGCGGCAATGCGCTGGTGGCGGTGCTGCGCGGCCTGGCCTCACCGGGCCGCACGCGCGCCGCCCTGGGCGCCGAGGCGCCGTTGGTGCGCCGGCTGCTCGGCGCGCTGGCGGTGGGCCTGGGCCCGCTGCTTCTGGTGGCGTCCACCTTCGCGCTGGCCTGGTGGTACGTGGTCATCCACAACGGCGCCGCGCCGAACCAGCCCGAGCCGGTGGCGGCCGTGTCGGCGGCCGGAGAGCAGCGTACCGCGCTGCCTGCGGGTGGGCTGGCTGAACCGCCTGGCACGGCCGCCGAGCCGCGCGCCGAGGGGGTGGCCGAGCCGCCAGGGGCAAGCGCGCCGGGTCTGGCCGAACCGCCGGGTGCGGCCGCGTCACCTGCCGGGCTGGCCGAGCCGCCTGGTGCCGCGCCAGGGCTCGCCGAGCCTCCGGGCGCCGCGTCCGCGCCGCCTTCCCTGGCCGAACCGCCTGGTGCATCAGCGGCACCGGCTGGCCTGGCTGAACCGCCCGGGGCGGCGCCTGCGCCCTCGGGTCTGGCCGAGCCGCCCGGCAGTGCGCCCGCGGCCGCGGCCTCGGCCGGTACGCCGGCACCCTTGTCGCTGCCGCCCGCGGCCGAGGCGGCCCCCGTGGTCTCGAACGTGCCGGCGGCCTTCGGAGCCTGGTTCTGGAGCCTGGCGGCGCTCTCGGCGGTGGGTCTGGTCTGGTACTACCGGCAGTTCTCGCCCCAGTTGCTCGAAGTGCAGCGCCTGCTGTTCGAGTCGGTCATGCCGCTGGCCCTGCTCACCGGACTGGTGCTGGTGGTGATCCTCTTCGGCATCACCACCGCCACCGAGTCGGCCGCGGTGGGCGCGGCGGGCGCATTCCTGCTGGCGTGGCGCTCCGGGCAGCTCACGGTCGCCAAGACCCGCGAGGCGGTGTACCTCACCGCCAAGACCACGGCCATGGTGTGCTGGCTGTTCGTGGGCTCGGCGCTGTTCTCGGCGGTGTTCGCCCTGCACGGCGGGCAGGATCTCATCGAGCGCTGGATCCTGGCGATGAACCTCTCGCCGCTGCAGTTCCTGCTGCTGTCGCAGGCGATCATCTTCCTGCTGGGCTGGCCACTGGAGTGGACCGAGATCATCGTGATCTTCGTGCCGATCTTCCTGCCCATGCTGGCGCACTTCCAGATCGATCCCGTGCTGTTCGGCACGCTGGTGGCGGTGAACCTGCAGGCGGCCTTCCTCTCGCCGCCGGTGGCGATGTCGGCCTTCTATCTGAAGGGGGTGGCTCCGCCCCATGTCACGCTCAACCAGATCTTCGCCGGCATGATGCCCTACATGTTCATCGTGATCGTCTGCATGGCGCTGATGTACGCCTTCCCGGGCATGACCCTCTGGCTGCCCAATTTCCTGTACGGGAGCGGCGGCTGATCGGGTACCGGCGGTGAACCAGTTCACGCCCGCGGCAGCCGTTCGTCGGCTACGCTTGGCATCTGGTCCCCCGCCGGGATTGACGCCATGCCCGAATCTCCTTCCACCGAAGCCTCCGTCGATCAGCTGCTGCGCCGCTTCGGCGCCCGTGCATCCTTCGTGCCGGTTCGCGAGGACGACGTGTTCGAGCGCACGGCGCGGGGCCGGCTCGAGCTGATCGATCGCTGCTCGCCGCTGCCGCGACGCCTGCGCATGCTGCTCACGCTGATCGATGGCCGGGTCTCGGTGGCCGAGCTGCGCCGGGGCGTGTCCCGCTACCGCAGCCTGTCCGATGCCCTGGACATGCTGCGTCGCATGCAGCTCATCGAGCCGCGGGCCCGTCGCCTGCACGACTAGCCGCGTGGCCGGTCGCGCGCTGCTCCACCCTCTGCCCGCCACCGACACGCGCGCGGCCGTGCTGCTGCTGGCCGGTCGGGGCGCCTTGCCCGATCAGGCCCTGGCCCGCTGGTGCCGCCAGCGTCCCGCCGACGAGCGCTGGGCCGTGGTGCTGGACGATGCCCGGGGTGTGCCGCCCGAGTTGCCGGCCGATCCCGCGCTGCGGGTGAGCGGCTTTGCCGGCGGCTGCGCCTGCTGCGTGGCGGCCGCGCCCTTCTCGTTGCTGCTGGCGCGCGTGCTGCGACAGGGCCCGTGGCATCGGCTGCTCATCCGGCTGGCCGATGCCGCCGATCCAGCGGCGGTGATCGACGGGCTGCGCGCCGGCCCGCTCGCGTCGGTGCTCGGCCCGATCGCCGTGGTGTCGTGGGTGGCGCCGGGTGAGGCCCTGCCCCGGGCGACCGATCTGCCCATGCCTGCCCCCGAGCCCGACTGGCGCACCCTGCTCGCCGCCCTGGAGCACGCTCGCGAGCCCGGGCGCTGGCGCTGGCTGGCTGCCGAGAGCCCGCGCCTGGGCTGGGTCTGGCCGGCCGCGAGGGTGTTCGATCGGCGCGCGATCGAACAGGCCTTGCGCGCCGCGGCCGCGCTGCCGGCGGTGGCCGCGCTGCGAGCCGAGGTCCGCACCGCGCGGGAGTGGTATCGCTTCGAGGCCGGCGGCGATCCTGACTGGGCGGTTGCCGACGGCCGGCGCGAGTCGCGGGTGGAGTGCCTGCTGCGCGGGCCCGAGGCCCTGCCGGAGATGGCCCTGCGCGAGCGCTGGCAGGCCTGCCTGCCCCCGGACGCGCCCGCACCTCTCGTGCTGGGCTGACCCGCGCGGCTGCCCCTCAGGGGCGCGATGCCGGGTCGATGCGCGTCACCACCAGCGCGCCGTCGCGGCGCTCGACGCGCACCCGCACCGCCATGCCCGGGCTCAGGCCCTCGAGCAGTCCGGCATCGGCCACGGTGAAGACCATGGTCATCGGCGGCATGTCCAGATGCCGGATCTCGTCGTGGCGCAGCGTGATGCGGGCAGTGGCCCGGTCGATGCGCCGCACCTCGGCGCCGATCAGCGGGGTGCTCGCGTCGCTACCCTGGACGGGGGCGCCGGCGGGTGCGGCAACAGGGGTCGCAGCGGACGTGGCGTTCGGCGCCGCGCCCCCTGCGGCAAGAGCCGCGGGCGACAGGGCGAGGCCCAGCGCGGCGATCAGCGCGAGTTGGCCCAGGCGGGCAGTGGCAGGCAGGGTCATGGCGTACTCCGGTTCAGTGGGCGTGACCGCCCGAGGGTTTGCGCGCGCGCGCCGTGCCCGGGCTGGCCTGGCCGGCCGGGGCGCGCACGGGTTCGGCGGGCATGGCCGGGCCTGGCGCGCCGGCTTGCGCCTTGCTCGCCGCGGCGCCCGCATCGCCCGGCGTGGCGGCCCATTCCCGGGCCACGGTGCCCGGCGGATGGCGGAACCACCCCGGGTCGCGGTAGTCGCCGGCGGGCTGGTCGGCGCGCACCTTGAGCACCGAGAACATGCCACCCATGGCGATGGCCCCGAACGGCCCCTGTCCAGCCATCATCGGCGCGGTGTTTTCGGGCAGCGGCATGGTCATCTCGCCCATGTCGGCCATGCCGCGCTCGCCCATCACCATGTAGTCGGGCACCAGCGCCCGGATGCGCGCGGCAAGCCCGGTGTGGTCCACGCCGATCAGGGTCGGCACGGCATGGCCCATCGCGTTCATGGTGTGGTGGCTCTTGTGGCAGTGGAAGGCCCAGTCACCCTCCTCGTCGGCGATGAACTCGATCTGGCGCATCTGGCCCACCGCCACGTCGGTGGTCACCTCGGGCCAGCGCGCGCCCGGCGGCACCGGCCCGCCGTCGGTGCCGGTCACCTCGAATTCGTGGCCGTGCAGATGGATGGGATGGTTGGTCATGGTGAGATTGCCCACCCGGATCCGCACCCGGTCGCCCCGGCGCACCACCAGCGGATCGATCCCCGGATAGATCCTGCTGTTCCAGGTCCAGAGATTGAAGTCGCTCATCGTCATGACCCGCGGCGTGCGGCTGCCCGGTTCGATGTCGTAGGCGGCCAGCAGGAAGCAGAAGTCGCGGTCGACCGGCGCGATCAGCGGATGCCTGCCGCGGGGGTGCGTCACCCAGAAGCCCATCATGCCCATGGCCATCTGCACCATCTCGTCGGCATGCGGGTGGTACATGAAGGTGCCGGGTCGTCGCGCCGTGAACTCGTAGACCATGGTGCGACCCGGTTCGATCGCCGGCTGGTTGAGTCCTGACACGCCGTCCATGCCATTGGGCAGACGCTGCCCGTGCCAGTGGATGCTGGTGTGCTCGGGCAGACGGTTGGTCACGAAGATGCGTACCCGGTCGCCTTCCACCACCTCGATCGTCGGGCCGGGGGAC
This sequence comes from Burkholderiaceae bacterium, assembly GCA_044356115.1. Lineage (GTDB taxonomy): Bacteria > Pseudomonadota > Gammaproteobacteria > Burkholderiales > Burkholderiaceae_E > Quisquiliibacterium. Next base: position 551 of record JBIKWU010000216.1, on the reverse strand, counting down.
TGGCCGTTGTAGCCCCACAGATGCGCGCTGAAGCCGGGCGCCATCTCGCGCACCACCGGCTCGGCCACCAGGTGGAACTCCTTCACCCCGGCATTCATCCGCCAGGGCAGGGTCCAGCCGTTGAGCGTGACCACCGGCGTGTAGCCGAGCGGGCCCGCGCCTGGGCCGGGCAGCGCGGTGTCGGCGCCGCTGCGGCTCACCGGCTCGGGCAGCCGGGCCAGGGCCGAGCGCGGCACGGCGGCGGCACCCACGGCGGCGCCCGCCGCGGCACCGAGCGCGGCCGCGCCGCGAAAGAACTGTCGACGCGGATTCATCACGGATTCCCCTTGCCGGTGGGCCCGAGCAGGGCCATGTCGAGATCGGACTGGGCGAGCCAGAAATCACGGTTGGCCTCGATCGCCTCCATCACCGAGGCGATCTGCGCGCGCGCGTCGGCCAGCAGCTCGAACACGCCGATGAACATGCCGTTGTAGCGCAGCAGGTTCTCGTCGGCGATGCGTCGGCTGATCGGCAGCAGCTCGTCGCGGTGGTGGCGGGCGATGTCCCAGCGG
>JBIKWU010000215.1:0-6835 GCA_044356115.1 Burkholderiaceae bacterium | reverse complement strand
CCTGGGCCCGACCCGGCTCGAGCCCCAGCAGTCGGCGGCCAAAGGGCGTGCGGGGCATGTCCACCCCCATGGCCAGACCGATCTCGCGCGTGTGGGCGATCGCCTGGGCCAGGGCGTTCTGCATGGCCACGCCGGAGAGCCCGAGCGCGGCGTGATACCGGTCGGCGAGCGCCTGGTGGGCATGCGCGTCGGCGGGACCGTGCTCGTCCACCATCTCGCAGATCTCCACGCCGAGATTGGCGGCGACCCGCACCGTGAGTTCGAAGCTGTTGCAGGGCGGTACCGGCCCGCGCACCGCTGAGCGCAGCAGACCGCTGAGCAGCACCGGCGGGAAACCCCATGCCTCGCCCAGGGCATGGCCCAGGTCTTCGCAGGTCACCCCCAGCACTGCCAGCGCGATGTCGCGCGCGGCCTGCGGGCGCGGCTCCTCGGGTGAGCGCTCGATCAACTGTGCCGATTCGATCGGCAGGTGGCACAGCACCAGCACCTGGCCCAAGCGGTGGAACATCGCGGCGAGCCCGGCCTCCTCCCAGAGGCGGCTGCCGGGCGTGAGCACCGAGCGCGCCATCAGGCTGGCCAGCGTGGATCGGACGAATTCATCACTGAGGCGGGCGGCAGTTCGGCTCTGCCCGAGGCGCTCGAACATCACCAGGGACAGGGCCAGCGACCGAAGCGCGTCCATGCCCAGCACCTGCAGCGCCCGGGAAACCGTGCTGACCGGTTCGGCGGAAGGTGCGCGGTACAACGCGGAGTTCACCAGTCGCATGAGGCGTTGCGACAGCGCCGTGTCCTTCATCACGGCCCGCGCGACCGCGACGAGATTCTGCTGGTCGCCGGCAACGAGCTGGCTGACCTCGCGGATCGCCTTGCCCATGGCTGGCAGGTCGCCGCCGGCACGAATCCGGTCGACCAGGGCTTGCAGGGGTTCGATCGGCCTGGCCGCGCCGGGCATGGGCGCGCTGGCGCTCACCCGTCTCGGGGCGGCGCTGGCGGCACTGGTCGGTCGAGGCATGGGGTCGGGATCAGGCTGCGGAGGCGGTAGCACCGCGATTCAAGCTCCTCGCGCCGCGATCGTGGCACAGAAACGACGCACCCGCTGTCAACTTGTTCCGTCTCCGGAGCCCGCAGGGGCGCATGCCAGGCGCCGGCCTGATCGGGCCCCGCGCCTATAATCGCGACTTCGCGCGCCTGCCGGCGCCGCCCTCCGGCCTCAAGCCCCGATGTCCGAGTACTTCCTCCTGCCGGGTCCGCCCGCGCTCAGCGGCCTGCGCCGTGACCGCCTCGTGCAACGCCTGAAGGCGATCGATTCCCGGGTGGACGCGCTCGAGGCCAGTCAGGTCTACCTGATCTGGGCGGAGCGCCCGCTCAGCGGCGCCGAGCGCGACCGTCTGGGCGCTTTGCTCGACGCGCCGCGCGAGGCCGGCAGACCCGTGGCCACGCCGGTCTGGGTCGTGCCCCGTCTGGGCACCGTGTCGCCCTGGGCCAGCAAGGCCACCGACATCGCGCGCAATTGCGGCATGCCCTTCATCCGCCGGATCGAGCGCGGTCTGCGTTACGGGCTCGGCTTGAGCAGTGGTCTGCTCGCAGGCCTGCTCGGGGGCGCCCGGGCGCCCGATGAGGCGCGTCTGCGGGCGCTGGGCGCGCTGCTGCACGATCGCATGACCGAGACCCTGCTGCTGGCCGAGCCCGATCCTGCGGCCATCTTTCAGCCCCTGCCTGGTCGGCCGATGCAGCGTATCGCCCTTGGCGCGCAGGGCCGCGCGGCGCTGGTGCAGGCCAATGCCGATCTCGGTCTGGCCCTGTCCGAGGACGAGATCGACTACCTGCAGGCTGCCTTCGGCGAGGCCGGGCGTGACCCCAGCGATGTCGAGCTGATGATGTTCGCGCAGGCCAACTCCGAGCACTGCCGGCACAAGATCTTCAACGCCTCCTGGACGCTCGACGGCGAGGCGCGCGAGCAGACCCTCTTCGGGATGATCCGCAGCACCCACGCCGTCAACCCCGAGGGCACTGAGGTGGCCTACGCTGACAATGCCGCGGTGCTCACCGGCGCGCCCTCGCTGCGATGGCATCCCGGGCCGCCGGGCGAGGGCGGCCGCTATCGCGCCGAGCCGGTGCTGCTGCACAGCCTGCTCAAGGTCGAGACCCACAACCATCCCACCGCGATCTCGCCGTTTCCGGGGGCCGCCACCGGGGCCGGCGGCGAGATCCGCGACGAGGGCGCCACCGGTCGCGGCTCGCGGCCGCGCTACGGGCTGACCGGGTTCAGCGTGTCGAACCTGCGCATCCCCGGCTTCGAGCAGCCCTGGGAACGTGGCGTCGATCTCGCTGGCGTGCCCGGCGAGTCCGAGGCGGTGGGGCGACCCGACCGGATCGCCAGCCCGCTGTCGATCATGCTGGAAGGCCCGATCGGCGCGGCCGCCTTCAACAACGAATTCGGCCGGCCGAGCCTGCTCGGCTACTTCCGCAGCTTTGAAGCGCGGGTGGGCCAACGGGTGTGGGGTTACCACAAGCCGATCATGCTCGCGGGCGGCGTGGGCGACATCGATGCCCGCCATGTCGGCAAGCATGGTCTGCCGGTGGGCACGCTGCTCGTCCAGCTCGGCGGGCCGGGCATGCGCATCGGTCTGGGCGGCGGCGCCGCCTCCAGCCTGGGCGCGGGCGCGAACACCGCCGAGCTCGACTTCGATTCCGTGCAGCGCGGCAATCCCGAGATCCAGCGCCGCGCGCAGGAGGTGCTCGATCGCTGCTGGGCCATGGGCGAGGGCAATCCCATCCTGTCGCTGCACGATGTGGGCGCGGGCGGCCTGTCCAATGCCTTTCCCGAGCTGGTGCATGGCGCGGAGCGGGCGGCGGTCTTCGAGCTCTCGCGGGTGCCGGTGGAGGAGAGCGGCCTGTCGCCCGCCGAGATCTGGTGCAACGAGTCGCAGGAGCGCTATGTGCTCGCCATCGCGCCGGCCAGCCACGACCTGTTCGCGCGGCTGTGCGAGCGCGAGCGCTGTCCGTGGGCGGTTGTCGGCACGGTCACCGACGACGGCCAGCTGGTGGTGCGCGCCGAGGATGGCAGCCGGCCGGTGGACATGCCCATCGAGGTGCTGCTGGGCAAGCCGCCGCGCATGCATCGCACCGGCGAGCGTCGGGCGCGCAGCCTGACGCCGGTCGATTGCGTGGGGCTCGATCTGCCCACCGTGGCGCGTCAGGTGCTCGGTGTGCCGGCCGTGGGCAGCAAGGCCTTCCTCATCACCATCGGCGATCGCAGCGTGGGCGGCCTGTGCGCGCGCGACCCCATGGTGGGCCCCTGGCAGGTGCCGGTGGCCGATTGCGCGGTGGGCCTGAAGGACTTCACCGGCGTGCACGGCGATGCGCTGGCCCTGGGCGAGCGCACCCCGCTGGCGGTGATCGATCCGGCGGCTGCCTCGCGCATGGCGATCGGCGAGGCGATCACCAACCTTGCCGCCGCCGGCATCGACGACATCAGCCGGGTGAAGCTCTCGGCGAACTGGATGGCCGCCTGCGGCGAGGCCGATCAGGATGCCGATCTGTTCCTGGCGGTGGAGGCCGCCGCGGCCCTGTGCCGCGAGTTGCGCGTGGCGATTCCTGTGGGCAAGGATTCGCTCTCGATGCGCACCGTGTGGCGTGACGACCAGGCCGAGAAGCGCGTCAGCTCGCCCACCTCGCTGGTGGTCACCGCCTTCGCGCCGCTCGCCGATGTGCGGCATGCGCTCACGCCGCAGCTGCTGGCCGATCCGGCCACGGCGCTCATCCTGGTCGATCTCGGCGAGGGCCGGCAGCGGCTGGGCGGCAGCGCCCTCGCGCTGGTGAGCGGGCAGTTCGGCGATCGCGCGCCCGACCTCGACCGCCCCGAACTGCTCGCCCGGCTGGTGGCCGCGGTGGGCGAGCTCGCGTCGCGCGGCCTGCTGCTGGCCTACCATGACCGTTCTGACGGCGGCCTCTTCGCCACGCTGTGCGAGATGGCCTTCGCCGGCCGCTGTGGCCTGGCGGTGAACATCGACCTGCTCACCATCGACCCGCACAGTGCCGACTGGGGCGACTTCAAGATCCGGCCCGAGCAGGTGGCGGTGCAGCGCAACGAGCTCACGCTCAAGGCGCTCTTCAACGAGGAACTCGGCGCGGTGCTGCAGGTGCGCGCGGCCGAGCGCGACACGGTGCTGGGCGTGCTGCGCGCCCATGGTCTGTCGCCCTGCAGCCAGGTGATCGGCAAGCCGCAAGCCCGAGATGCCATCGAGATCTACCGCGACGGCCGCTGCATCTACAGCGAGCCGCGCGCCGAGCTGCAGGCCTGCTGGGCGCAGACCAGCCGGCGCATCGCCGAGCTGCGCGATGACCCCACCTGCGTGGCCGAGGAGTTCGAGCGCATCGGCGCCACCGATGACCGCGGCCTGCATCTGCAGCTGAGCTTCGATCCGGCCGAGGACGTGGCCGCGCCGGTGATGATCGGCAAGGCGCGGCCGCGCGTGGCGATCCTGCGCGAGCAGGGGGTCAACAGCCACCTCGAGATGGCCGCCGCCTTCGATCGCGCCGGCTTCGACGCGCATGATGTGCACATGACCGATCTGTTCGAGGGCCGGCACCGCCTGACGGACTTTCGCGGTCTGGTGGCCTGCGGCGGCTTCTCCTATGGCGATGTGCTGGGTGCCGGCGCCGGCTGGGCGCGGTCGATCCTGTTCAATGCGCAGCTCGCCGACGCCTTCGCGGCCTTCTTTGCGCGTCCGGACACCTTCAGTCTCGGGGTCTGCAACGGCTGCCAGATGATGTCCCTGCTGAAGGACATCATCCCCGGCGCGCAGGACTGGCCGCGCTTCCTGCGCAACCGATCCGAGCAGTACGAGGCTCGCCTGGTGCAGGTGGCCGTGCTCGACTCGCCCTCGGTGCTGCTGGCCGGCATGGCCGGCTCGCGCATGCCCATCGTGGTGGCCCATGGCGAGGGCAGGGCAGTCTTCACCGATGACCAGCAGCGCGACCGGGCCCGCGGCGCGCTTGCCTACATCGAGCATGATGGCGAGCGCGCCGCGCGCTACCCCGCCAACCCCAATGGCTCGCCGCTGGGCCTCACCGGGTTCACGTCGGACGATGGCCGCGCCACCATCCTGATGCCCCATCCGGAACGGGTGTTCCGCAGCGTGCAGATGAGCTGGCGCGATCCTTCCCTGGGTGAAGACTCGCCCTGGATGCGGCTCTTTCGCAATGCCCGGGTGTGGGTGGCATGAGCGCGCCAGCCATTGCCTTGCGCGCGGTTCCCGAGGGCGCGCCGGTGGGCATCGGCGTGATCGGCCTGGGCGTGATCGGCCGGCGCATGCTCGAGCAGGCGGCCCTGCGATCCGACCTGCGGGTGGTGGGCGCCTGGGACATCGATCCTGCCGCCTGCGCCCGCGCCCGAGCCGACTTCCCGTCGGTGCCGATCGCAACCGACGCGGCCAGCCTGCTGGCCGATCCGGCCGTGCACCTGGCCTACGTGGGCACGCCGCCTGCCCATCACCGCGAGTACGCGCTGATGGCGGCGCGCCAGGGGCTGCGGCTGTTTTGTGAAAAGCCGCTCACCGCGCGCCTCGAGGAGGCCAGGCAACTGGTCGACGAACTGCGGCTGCTGGGCACACCCAATGCCGTGAACTTCGTCTTTGCCAGCGCGCCTGCGGCAGCGTTGCTTGCGCAGCGCCTCGCCGGGGGCGCGATCGGCGCGCCGTCGGCGGTGGACATCCGGCTTTTCTTCTCCCGATGGCCGCGCGACTGGCAGGCGAACGCCGGCTGGCTTCGACATCGCGAGCAGGGCGGCTTCGTGCGCGAGGTGCTGTCGCACTTCGTGTACCTGAGTCTCAAGCTCTTCGGCGACTGCCGGCTCACCGGCGGCTCGGTGACCTGGCCGGCCGACCCCGCGGCCTGCGAGCGCGCGGCGGTGGCCACGCTCGCCTGCGGCGGGGTGCCGGTCACGGTGAGTGCGGCGGCCGGCGGTTGCGGGCCCGATGAGGTGGTGTTCACCGTGCGCGGTGAGCGTGGCGCATTGCGGCTCACCGACTGGTATCGTGCCAGCGAGAGTGATGGCTCGTCGTGGCGTGATCTGGCCACGCCTGGCGGCGCGCAGCCGGATCCCCGCACCGCGGCCTACCAGGCGCAACTGGCGTCGCTGGGCGCGTTCGCCCGCGGGGCCGCCCATGGTCTGCCTGATGCTGCGACGGCCTTTCGGGTGCAGTCGGTCATCGAGGGCCTGCTGGCCCTGGCGGATCACGCACCACCGCAGTGAGGCCGCCCCTGCACGGTGCGGGAACGTCTCGTCAACGGTGCGTTCGGTGGGCTTGACACCCACAGGTGTTGTTGCGTTGCCGCATCACCTCACCCCGCGCTTCAGTCGACTCGATCATTACCGTAAGGTTAAGGCTCGCCTGCTCGTCAGGAACCTCCACAAGGAAAACCCTCCCATGAAAAAAATCGCGCTCGCGGCTGCCATCGCGGCCCTGTCGGTCGGTTCGGCCGCGCATGCCCAGTCCAATGCCTCCCTGTATGGCCTGACCGACATGTTCGTCGGCCAGCTCAAGACCGGCGGCGCGTCGGCCACGGTGGCTGACTCCGGCGGCATGTCCACCTCCTACTTCGGCTTCGGCGGCTCCGAGGATCTCGGCGGCGGCCTGAAGGCCGTGTTCGCGGTCGAGAGCTTCATGCGGATGGACGTCGGCGCGGGCGGCCGTTTCGGCGCGGGCCCCACCGGTGATCCGCTGTTCACCCGCAACGCCTACGTCGGTCTCGAGAACGCCATGGGCCGGGTGGCCTTCGGTCGTCAGACCACGCCGTACTTCCTGTCCACCATCATCTACAACCCGTTCGG
>JBIKWU010000214.1:0-6837 GCA_044356115.1 Burkholderiaceae bacterium | reverse complement strand
TTCCGGCGCCGCCGAGGAGCGCAGGGCGAGGGGGTTGCCGCGCGCAGCGCGGTCGGCCCGCGTTTGTTCGAGGAGCGCAGCGACGAGTTCGCGGGCCGCCCCGGCGCGCGAGCACCGCAGGGCACCCGGCGAAGTCGGGCGGCGTCGCCAGCCCCGCGGCGCGGGCTCCCTGGGTCGCCCCGCCCGCTCGCCCGGTCAGCGCCCGGTCAGCGCCGTGAAGCGCCGTGAAGCGCCGGGAAGCGCCGGGAAGCGCAGGAAACTCGGGAAGCGCCCGGGTGCGCCGGAAGTCAGCGCCCGAACGGACGCGTGATCGCCGAGATCAGCGCCGCGCCAAAGCCGCCGCGGCTCTGCCCGGTGTTGCCGGCAGGCCCGGTCGCGCCGGCAGATGGCGCGGCAGGCGAACTGCCCGCTGCCTGAGGCGCCGCCTCGACCGGCCGGCGAACCGGCTCTACGCCGGAGCGAGCGGGCTGGCTGCGCGGGCCCTGAGGCCCCCGCGCCGACTGGGCACCGCGAGGCGGATTGCCCCGGCCGCCGCGACGTTCGCCCGGACGGGCGGCACTGCCCTCGGCACTGCCGCCGTTGCCGGCGGGGGTGCCGCGGCCAGCGCCTTGCGCCGGCCGGCCGCCACCTTGCGGGGCGCGCGCCGCCGCCGGTGCCGGGCTGGTGTCGCGGACACCGCGCCCGCCACGATCGCCGCGTCCGCTGCGATCGCCCCGCCCGCCGCCGCGAGGGCCGCCGCGCGGGGGCCGGTCGTCATCACGGTCATCGCGGTCGGCGCCAGCGGCACGCGCCGCGGCGCTGGCGGCCACCACATCGAAGTCGGCCAGGGTCTCGCGCGGCAGTCGCCGCTTGAGCAGCCGCTCGATGTCCTGCAGGAAGGCGCGCTCGTCGCTGCCCACCAGGGACAGCGCGCGCCCGCTCGCGCCGGCCCGGCCGGTGCGGCCGATGCGGTGCACGTAGTCTTCCGGCACGTTGGGCAGCTCGTAGTTGACCACCTGCGGCAGTTCCTCGATGTCGAGGCCGCGGGCCGCGATGTCGGTGGCCACGAGCACCTGCAGCGAGCCGTCCTTGAACTGCGCGAGCGCGCGCGTGCGCGCGTTCTGGCTCTTGTTGCCATGGATGGCCAGCGATTCGATGCCGTCCTTGGTGAGTTGCTCGGCCAGCCGGTTGGCGCCGTGCTTGGTGCGGGTGAACACCAGCACCTGGAACCACTGCCGCGTGCGGATCAGGTGCGAGAGCACCGCGCGCTTGGCGCCCTTGTCCACCTCGATCACGCTCTGCTCCACCGCCTCGGCCGGCGCGTTGCGGCGCGCGACCTCGACGGTGGCCGGGTTGTCGAGCAGTCCGTGCGCGAGGGTGCGGATCTCGTCGGAGAAGGTGGCCGAGAACAGCAGGTTCTGGCGCTGTGCCGGCAGCAGCCGCAGCACCTTGCGGATGTCATGGATGAAGCCCATGTCGAGCATCCGGTCGGCCTCGTCGAGCACCAGGATCTCCACATGGGAGAGGTCGACGGTGCGCTGTCCGACGTGATCGAGCAGACGTCCGGGTGTGGCCACCAGGATGTCGACCCGGCCGCGCAACTGCGCGATCTGCGGGTTGATGTTCACGCCGCCGAAGATGCAGGCCGAGGTGTGCGGCAGGTGGCGGCCGTAGTCGCGCACGCTGTCATGGATCTGCGCGGCCAGCTCGCGCGTGGGGGTGAGCACCAGCACCCGCACCGGGTGGCGGCCGTTGGGCAGCTTGCCGACGGGCCTGTCCTGCAGGCGCTGCAGGATGGGCAGGGTGAAGCCGGCGGTCTTGCCGGTGCCGGTCTGGGCCGCGGCGAGCAGGTCGCCGCCCTCGAGGACCTGCGGGATGGCCTGCAGCTGGATAGGAGTGGGTTCGGTGTAGCCGCATTCGTTGACGGCGCGCACCAGGGGCTCGCTGAGCCCGAGACTTGCAAATGACATGTCGCCTCGATGGAGGTGATTCGCGTCGACCGGCCGCGGTGCATGTCGGGCCTGGAAGGGCGGAATCGACGGCACCCGGACCTCGGGGGTCCGGCGGCACCAGTCAGGAAGACGACGGGGAGGGTAGGTCGAGGGCTGCGAAGGCAGTGCCGCAGGGGCAGAGGCGGGACGCGGGGGCCGAAGACTGCGACGAGAAAGACTGGTATTGGACGTCGCGAGCCGCACCATAGCACAACGGCCGCAGCGCGCGGCCGATGGGCCGCAGACCGCCGATGCGGTCAGACCGCCGGTCGCTCCAGCAGCCAGGCGATCGCGCAGCCGGCCACCAGCCCCCAGAAGGCCGCGCCGATGTTGAGCACCGCGATGTCGGCCACGGTGACCAGGAAGGTGACCAGCGCGCCCAGCGGGAAGCGGCCGCCGAAGGCGGTGGTGAACGCGTTCTGCAGCACTCGCAGCATGGCCAGGCCGGCCAGGGTGGCGATGAAGGCGGGGGGCGCGGCGAGCATGGCCCGCGTGGCCAGCGGCGAGAGCAGGCCGAAGACCAGCGCGAGCACGGCCACCACCAGCCCCGCGGTGTAGTGCCGCTCGCGTTCACCAGAACTGCTCAGGATGGCGTTGGTAGGACCGGTGAGGCAGGTGGACACCGTGCCCACGCAGGCGGTGAGCACCGACCACAATCCGCAGCCCAGGGCTACCGCATTGACCGGTGCGTCATGGCCCGCAGCCTTGAGCACGGCCACGCCCTGGCCGTTCTGCACCACCAGCACGGTGATGAGCAGCGGCACCACCAGTTCCACCATGGCCTGCCAGGAGAACACCGGTGTGTGCAGCAGCGGTTGCGCGAGCACGGCGCTGCCTGCCGGGCCGGGATCGAAGCGACCCGACAGTGCCACCGCCGCCACGCCCACCAGCAGCGCGCCGATCAGCGGCGGCAGGCGCCGGCCCGCTGCCGGCCAGGCCGACAGCGCGATGAAGCTCGCGACCATGGGCACCGCGATCGCCACGTCCTCGTGGACCGAGCGGACCAGATCGGTACCGAAGCGCAGGAACACCCCGGCCACCATCGCCATCACGATCGGCATGGGGGCGCTGGCCATCGCGCGCCTCACCCAGCCCGAGGCGCCCAGCAGCGCCATGAGCACCCCGGTGACGATGAAGGCGCCGATCACCTCGGCATAGCGCAGGTGCGTGAGGGCCGGGCCCACCAGCACCGTGCCGGGGATGGTCCAGAAGAAGGCCAGCGGCTGCCGATACAGCCAGCAGGCCAGCAGCGTGAGCAGGCCGTTGAGGAAGAACGAGCCGAACACCCAGGAGGCCAGCTCGGCCTGCGTCAGGCCGCCGCGGCTGCCCACCGCCAGCACCACCGCCACCGGCCCCGTGCTGGCGAAGATGAAGCCGATCAGGCCGTTGGCGAGCGAGGTGGGGCTGACGTCGCGGGCCGCCCGCGCCGGCGTGGTGAACGGCCTGGCGACGGCTTCGATCATGCGGCGCGCGCCGGGCGACGCTGGGCGGGCTTGGGCTCGGTTGGGGGGGCGGTCATGGGGGATGGAGGGTTGGTGCGGCGCTCGGCATGGCGGCGTGCGCTGGCCCGCGCGAGCGGATTGTCGCCGTTGCCCGAGGCTGTCGTCCATCGGCCTGCAGCCTCGGGGTTCCGAGGGCCGGCCTCGCGCGGCGGCCGCGCGGGCGCCGGCTGGCAAGATCGGGCTTTACGGTTCCGGAGCTTTCGCGATGAACGAGTCCCGCGGCGTGCCCGCCGCCCTGTCCCGGCGCTTCGGCGCACGCCTGAGCCTGCCGCTGATCGCGGCGCCGATGTTCCGCGTGTCGGGGCCCGAGCTGGTGATCGCGGCCTGCCGGGCTGGTGTGATCGGCGCCTTTCCCACCGCCAACTGCCGCAGCCTCGAGGACTTCGACGCCTGGCTCACCCGGATCGCCGCCGCGCTCGGCCCCGACCATGCGCCGTGGTGTCCCAACCTCATCATGCGGCGCGAGTCCCTGCGCGAGGAACTCGCGGTGCTGCTGCGGCACCGGCCCGAGGTCGTGATCACCAGCGTCGGGCCGCCCGACCCGGTGGTGGCGCCGCTGCACGACATCGGCGCGATGGTGCTCTGCGACGTGGCCTCGGTGCGGCATGCCGAAAAGGCCGTGGCCGCGGGCGTGGACGGCCTGATCCTGCTCACCGCCGGCGCCGGTGGGCAGACCGGCTGGGCCAACGGCTTCGCGTTCGTGCGCGCGGTGCGTGAATTCTTCGATGGTCCGGTGGTGCTCGCCGGCGGGGTGTCCGACGGGGCTGCGCTGCTCGCCGCGCAGGTGCTCGGCTGCGATGCGGCCTACATGGGCACCAAGTTCATCGCCACCGAGGAGAGCATGGCGGTGGACGGCTACAAGCGCATGCTGGTGGACAGCCGCCTCGACGACATCCTGCTGTCGAAGGCCTTCACGGGGCTGGAGACCAATACCCTGCGGCCGTCGATCATCGCCGCCGGCCTGGATCCGGCCGCCCTGCCGACCGACATGGCGCCCGAGCGGGCCCGCGAGCTCTACGGCAGCGGTGGCAGCACCGGGGTCAAGCGCTGGGCCGACATCTGGAGCGCCGGCCATTCGGTGTCAGGGGTGAGCGCGGTGTGCGATGTGGCCACTCTGGTGGCCCGCACCCGCGAGGAGTATCGCCAGGCCGCTCGGGCGGCGCTGCCGGAGGTCGGGCGCGCGCTTGCCTGAGTGCCCGTGGGCGGAGCGATCAAGGATGCGCCAGCGCGCCACCGCGGCCAGGAGTCCCGGCCGCTTCGGGCCTCAATGCGGGGCGGATCCTCGCCGTGCCGCGGACTGTCGCAGGAAACCGATCAGCAGGAGCCCGCCCACGCCCACCAGATAGGCCACGGGAGCGACCCATTCGGCGCCCGCCAGCCAGGGCTTGACCATCGGCTCTGACAGCATCATCTTCACGCCGGTAAAGGCGAGCACCCCGGCGCCGATCATCACGATGATCGGGAACCGCTCGGTCAGTTTCAGCAGCAAGGTGCTGCCCCAGACCACGATCGGCACGCTGATCAGCAATCCCAGCACCACCAGCAGGTAGCTGCCATGCGCGGCACCGGCCACTGCCAGGACGTTGTCGACGCCCATCACGGCGTCAGCAATCACGATGGTCTTCATGGCGCCAAAGAAGGTGGTCGAGGCGTCGACGCTGTCTTCCTCGTGGCCGCCCCCGGGTGCCATCAGCTTGTGGGCGATCCACAGCAGCAATGCGCCGCCGGCCAGCAGGAGGCCCGGAATCTTGAGCAGCCAGACCACGGCGAGCGTCATGATGCTTCGGACGACCACCGCGCCGACCGAGCCCCAGATGACGGCGCGGCGCTGCAGGGACGGCGGCAACTTGCGGGCCGCCAGTGCGATCACGATGGCGTTGTCACCCGCGAGTACGAGGTCGATGACCACGATCGCGAGCAGGGCAGACAGGAATTCGGTTGAGAGGATGTCCATCGTCGGCAGAAGGCAGGTGGTAAGTCGTCATTGTGCTGCATGTGGACGCCGTCATGAAACGGAATCCCCTCGAGCATCGGAAGTCGGGCGATGCAAGCTCGAGATGAACTGCAATCATTCACCGATCGCATTCTTCTGGCTGCAGGGTGCGGCCTACGCCCCCGACGCGCCGAAAACCGGGAGGCGGTGATTTGACGCACCCGGCGGGCTGACCGTACCTTCGACGGTTCCCAGCCAACACAACCCGGGTGCCTTCATGAGCCTGCCGCCGATCCTTCGAGACCGCCTCCGCCTGCCGGTGGTGGCCTCGCCGCTGTTCATCATCTCCAACCCGGATCTGGTCATCGCCCAGTGCAAGGCGGGTGTGGTGGGTTCCTTCCCGGCGCTCAACGCCCGGCCCAAGGAGCTGCTCGAGGAGTGGCTGATCCGCATCACCACCGAGCTCGCCGAGTACGATCGTCAGCACCCCGAGGCGCCCTCGGCGCCGTTCGCCGTCAACCAGATCGTGCACAAGAGCAATGACCGGCTCGATCATGACCTCGCGCTGTGCGCGAAGTACAAGGTGCCGATCATCATCACCTCGCTCGGCGCCCGACCCGAACTCAACGATGCCGTGCATGCCTGGGGCGGCATCGTGCTGCACGACATCATCAACAACCGCTTCGCGCACAAGGCGATCGAGAAGGGCGCCGACGGCCTGATCGCGGTGGCCGCTGGCGCCGGTGGCCACGCCGGCACGCAGTCGCCCTTCGCGCTCATCCAGGAGATCCGCGAGTGGTTCGATGGCCCGCTGCTGCTGTCGGGCTCGATCGCCAACGGCCACGCCATCCTGGGCGCGCAGGCCATGGGCGCCGACCTCGCCTACATCGGCTCGGCCTTCATCGCGACCACCGAAGCCAATGCGGCCGAGGGCTACAAGCAGATGATCGTCGAGAGCGCCGCCGACGACATCCTCTACACCAACCTGTTCACCGGCGTGCACGGCAACTACCTCAAGCCCTCGGTGATCAAGGCCGGGCTCGACCCCGACAACCTGCCGGTGAGCGACCCCAGCAAGATGAACTTCGGCTCCGACCGCGAGAAGCCCAAGGCCTGGAAGGAGATCTGGGGGTGCGGGCAGGGTATCGGCGCGGTCAAGTCGGTGGGCTCGGCCGGCGATCTGGTCGCCCGCCTCAAGCGCGAATACGACGCGGCCAAGGCGGAGCTCACGGCCAAGGTGGTCTGAGGGGCGCGGGGTCCCCCCGCGCTCGGGTTCGCCCTTCCCGCTCTGCGATCGGGGTCGTCCTCCCCGCTCTGCGATCAGGGAGCGCCGGCCGGCGCCGCCTGTCGAGGGACGGGGCGGCGGGCCCGCCCGGCTTCGCCGGGTGCCCTGCGGTGCTCGGGCGCCGGGGCGGCCCGCGAACTCGTCGCT
>JBIKWU010000030.1:0-22126 GCA_044356115.1 Burkholderiaceae bacterium | reverse complement strand
GCCGACTGCGCACGGCGCGGACCGACGCTCATCGGTTACTCAGTAGGTGAAGTTGAGCTGGAAGATCGCGGTGGTGCCGCTGGTCTCGTTGCCCACCACCAGCAGGGGCTTGCCGTTGGGCGAGGCGGCCGCGGGGATCAGCAGCAGGCCCTCGGGGCCGCGGTCGCCGGTGGCGCCGGTGCGGGTGTTCAGGTAGGTGACGAAACTCACCGCCGCGGGATTGCTCACGTCGTACACCATCACCCCGCCCACCCGCTCCAGCCCGACGAAGGCGAGGAACCGGTTGCCGAAGCGGGCCACCACCACGCCCTCGGGTTCGGGGCCCTTGGACGGGCTGCGGTTGTCCAGGGTGTCGTTGTCGTTGCTGGCGTTGAACTTCACGTTGGGCAGCGCCTGGGTGCGCTTCTCCAGGTCGTCACCGGAGTCATGCAAGCGCTTGATGTCGGTCGACCAGATCGAGAACGAGCGCGCGCCGAAGGCGTAGAGCTCGGTGCACTGGCCGGCCGCGTTCTTGCCGGTGGAACCGCCGTTGGGCGTGCTGGTGATGCGCAGTCGGCCCAGGTTCGAGTCGAGAATCTGGGTCGCGGCATTCGCGAACACCGTCGGGTCCAGGCCCTTGTCGCAGTGGGTGCGTACACGGGTCTCCTCGTTGAAGCCGGGCCAGTCGGCGCGGGCATCGCCCTCGTTGGCGGTGATCAGGTAGGTCTGACCGCTGTGGCTGTAACTGGCGATCCCGTCGGGCAGGTAGAGGCCGCGCACGGGTTGCGGTCCGATGCGGATGGCGGGCGTGCCGCTGTTGGTGTTGGTGCCGCCGTCCTCGTCGGACACGTCGAGCCCCATGCCGGCGACGCTGTGGTCCTTGTAGCCGAGCGCCCGGATGTCGGTGATGCGCGCGTTCAGGATGTCCAGCGTGGCGATGGCGTTGTTCTCCTGGAGGGTCACCCAGGCGGTGCGGCCGTCCTCGCTCACGGTGATGTACTCGGGTTCGAGATCCTGCGCCACGGTGGCGCTGGGCCCGTAGATGCGAACGCCGGCGGCCCGCAGTTCGTCGGCGCGGGCGTTCCAGGCCTTGAAGTCAGCGGTGAGCACTTCGGGCGTGCCCTGGCGGTTGACCCGGATGACGCTCACCGAGCCCTCCGGGTCGACCGAGTCGGCCTGGCCGTAGCTGTTCGGCTCGCCCTCGTTGGCCACCAGGAGGTACTGGCCGTTGGGGGTGAAGACGACCATGTCGGGCAGCGCCCCGACGGTGACGCTGCTGCGCAGCGCGAGCGTGGCGGCATCGTAGAACGCGACCTTGCCCGGGCTGGTCTTGGGCGAGGCCTCGATCGCCAGCGCGACCAGGCCGTCATGCACGGCCACGCTGTTCACGGCTGCGCCCAACCCGGTCACGCTGATCGTGCCGGCGCGGGCAGGCGCCGCGGGGTTGCTCAGGTCGAGCACATCGACGTTGCCGTTGGCGCCGTTCACCACGAACAGGCGCTTGCTTGCCGGATCGAAGGCGGTGATCTCGGCCGCGCCCACCGCCGCGCCGTCGAAGCCGCCGATCTTCTCCATCGTCAGCGAGACCGGTGTCGGCGCCTCGGGCTCGGCGTCGCCGCAGGACAGCAGAGCCACCGGCAGCAGCAGGGCTGCGGCGATCCGCAGGCAGGCGCGGGACAGGGATGACGGACGCGTGGAGCTCGAGCGCATGGCGGTGATCCGGAGAGGTTGCGGTGGCGTTAGGCGGAGGATCGCCGCGGTTCGTGACGCGAGGGTGACGAATCGATGACGCGACCGTGACAGGGCAGCCCGAGAACGCGACGTGCGCCGCCGGCCACCCGGGCACGGCGCCTGTGGTAAAACCGGCCGATTCGTGCCCCGCCCACAGGAGCCCTCATGGATCTCGCCGAACTGCGCTCATTCACCGCCCGCAAGTGGGATGACGACCTGCTGCCGCGGCTCGTCGATTACGTCCGCGTGCCGGCCAAGTCGCCGGGCTTCGATCCGAGCTGGGCGGCCCACGGCCACCTGCAGACGGTGATCGAATCGGCCCGTGACTGGTGTCGCGCCCAGCCCATCGCGGGCATGACCATGGAGATCGTGAGCATCGACGGCCTCACGCCCTGCCTGTTCTTCGACATCCCGGCCACCGGCGGGCTGGGCAACGACAGCTCGGTGCTCTTCTACGGCCACCTCGACAAGCAGCCCGAGATGGTCGGCTGGCGCGACGGGCTGGGGCCCTGGACCCCGGTGATCGAGCAGGGGCGGCTCTACGGTCGCGGCGCGGCTGACGACGGCTACGCGGTCTACGCCGCGCTCACCATCGTGCAGGCGATCGATGCCCAGCAGGTGCCGCGACCGCGCTGCGTGGGCCTGATCGAGACCTGCGAGGAGAGCGGCAGCCCCGATCTGCCCGCCTACCTGGCGCTGCTTGCGCCGCGCATGGGGCAGGTGAAGCTGGTGGCCGGGCTCGATTCCGGCTGCGGCAACTATGACCAGCTCTGGGTCACCAGCTCGCTGCGCGGCCTGGTCGGCGGCGTGCTCACCGTCGAGGTGCTCTCCGAGGGCGTGCACTCCGGCCTGGCCAGCGGTCTGGTGCCCTCGTCGTTCCGCATCGCCCGGCAACTGCTCAATCGCATCGACAACGCCGCCACCGGCGAGGTGCTGCTGCCCGAACTGCACGCCGAGATCCCGGCCGAGCGCCTGGCGCAGGCGCAGGCCGCCGGCGCCATCCTGGGCGACGCGGTCTGGAAGCACTTCCCGTGGGTGGGCTGCTCGCACGAGCCGGGCGCCGACCCGGCCGCGCACGACAAGCACGCCCATGCCATGCCCACCACCACCGACCCGGTGCAGGCCATCCTCGCGCGCACCTGGCGGCCGGCGCTCTCGGTCACCGGCGCGGCCGGCCTGCCCTCGCTCGATTCGGCCGGCAACGTGCTGCGGCCCAAGACCTCGCTGAAGCTGTCGATGCGGCTCCCGCCGACGGTCGATGGCCAGCTTGCCACGCAAGCCCTGAAGCAGGCCCTGGAGAGCAACCCGCCCTACCAGGCGCGGGTCACCTTCAAGGCCGACTGGGGCGCCACCGGCTGGAACGCGCCCGAGACCGCGCCCTGGCTGCGCGGCCTGCTGCAGGAGGCCTCGCAGTCGGTCTTCGGCCGCGAGCCGGCCTGGATCGGCGAGGGCGGCACCATCCCGTTCATGAACATGCTCGGCGAGGTCTTCCCGCAGGCCCAGTTCCTGATCACCGGCGTGCTCGGGCCGCAGAGCAATGCGCACGGCCCCAACGAGTTCCTCGAGATCGGCTACGCCAAGCGGCTCACCGAGGCGGTGGCGCGGGTCGTGGCCGGCGTGCGCTGAGCGCGGGGCCGATCCATGCCCGCCAGCCAGCCCCCGGCTTCCGACCTCTTCGCGCTGGTGCGCGAGGTGCTCACGGCCGAGATCGCGCCGCTGCTGCCGCCGCCGCAGCAGTTCCGCCTGCGCATGATCGACCGCGTGCTCGAGATCCTGGGCCGCGAGCAGGCGCTGGGCGCGCCCGCGCTGGCGCGCGAGCAGGCATCGCTCGCCGCGCTGCTCGCCGACTGGCCGCCCCTGGCCGATGCCGCCGGATCTGATGCGGCGCCGTCGGTGGACGAACTCGCCACCGAGCTGTGCCGGCGCATCCGCGATGGTCGGGTGCCCTCGGATTCGCCGGCCCTGCTCGCGCATCTGCGCGCCACCCTGACCGACGGCTTGCGCATCGACAACCCGCGCTGGCTGCCGCCGCAGGCGCGCGCGGGCGAGGGCGCCTGAGGCGCCTCAGCGCGGCTTGCGCGCCCGCTTGCGCGGGCCGGCAAAGCCGAACAGATAGGCCGCGATCTTGCGGATCTGCACCTCGTCGGAGCCCTCGGTGATGCGGTAGCGGCGGTGGTGCCGGAAGAAGTGCTCGAAGGCCTTGGTGCGCGTGTAGCCGATGCCGCCGTGCACCTGGATGGCCAGATCGGCCGCGTTGCAGGCCAGCCGGTTGGCGCGGTAGTTGGCGATGGCCACCTGGTCGCTCACCGCCTCGTGCGGCTGGCGGTCCATCTCCCAGGCGGTGCGGAACACGTAGTGGCGCACCATCTCGCACTCGGCATGCATCTCGGCGAGCGGGAACTGGATCGCCTGATGCTGCGCGATCGGCTTGCCGAAGCTGCGCCGCTCGCTGGCGTAACGCACCGACTCGGCGATGCAGTAGCGGGCCACGCCGGCGCTCTGGGCCGCCTGCCGGATGCGGTTCTGGTGCACGAAGTGCTGGGCCAGCACCAGGCCCTCGCCCTCGCGGTTGAGGATGCAGTCAGCCGGCACGCGCACGTTGGTGAAGCTCACCTCGGCGTGGTCGCTGGGCATGTTGAAGGTCCAGTGGTAGTACTCGATCTTCACGCCCGGCGCGTCCATGGGCACGATGAACGCGGTGATGCCGCCGGGCTCGCCCTGGCGGCCCGAGGTGCGCGCGAACACCAGGTCTGCGGTGGCCTTGTGCACGCCGCTGTTGAAGCGCTTGACCCCGTTGATCACCCAGTGGTCGCCGTCACGCACCGCGGTGGATTCCATCCAGGTGGCATCGCTGCCGTGATCGGGTTCGGTCAGCGCGAAGGCGATGTAGTGCTCGCCGGTGACCAGGCCCTGCAGGTAGTGCGCCTTCTGCGCGGGCGAACCGTAGGCGTTCAGGATGTGCACCATCGGCATGCTCGGCACCAGCGAGGACTCGTCGGGCAGGTTGCCGTGCAGGCCGAGCCCGCGTGCCGACAGGTGCTCGCGGATGATCACCACCTCGAGGTTCGAGGCCGCCTCGCCGCCCAGTTCGCGCGGCAGCCCCACGCGCAGGAAGCCGGCCCGGTCAGCGCGCACCTTCATCTCGCGCACCAGCGCCTCGAACTCCTCGCGCGGCACGCCGCCGCGCTCCCAGTCGGTGCGCGCGTATTCGCGACGATGGTCGAAGAACTCGGGGTGGGCCTGCTCCAGCGGCACGATCTCGCGCTCGATGAAGGCATCGAGTTCCGCGAGTCGTGCCCGGATTGATGCCGGTATTTCGAAATCCATCAGGCCTCCTGGCCGCGCCGCGCGACAACCGGTGCCCGGGGGGCCGGTGACCCGCGGCTGTGTGAGGATCCGGGCATCGCCCGAGCATACCCAAGGCCCGGGCCCACGAGGCGCTCATGTCCGACAGCGTGGAACTGCAAGGGTCCGTCGATGAACTCGCCGCGCGTCGCCTCGGCGCGCAGGCGCCGGTGCGCGCGCTGCGCGCGCTCACCGCGGGCGCCAACAAGGCCACCTGGTCGTTCGAGGCGCTGGTCGAGGACCAGTGGCGCGGCTTCGTGCTGCAGCGGGCCGCCGAGGCGGCCGCGCTCGAGCCCGATGCCGAGGACGACTGGCTGCCCATGCTGGTGGGCGCGCAGGAGTTCGCCGCCATGATCGCGGCCGGCGAGGCCGGCGTGCCGGTGCCGCGGGTGCATGCCCTGCTCGGCGCCGATGACCCCATCGGCCCTGGCGCGATCACCGCTCAGGTCGAGGGCGAGACCCTGGGCCCGCGCATCGTGCGTGACGCCGCGTTCGCCGCGGCCCGCAGCGCGCTCACCGGCCAGTGCGCGCGGGCCCTGGCCGCGGTGCACGCGATCGCGCCGGCGCGCATGCCCTTCCTGGGGCGCCTGGGGGCCGACGAGACCCTGGCCCTGTACCAGCGTGTGCTCGATGGCGTGGGCCGGCCGCTGCCGGTGATCGAGCTCGCGCTGCGCTGGGGCCGCGAGCACCGGCCCGCTGGCAGCCGGCTGGCGGTGGTGCACGGCGACTTTCGCACCGGCAACTTCATCGTCGGCCCGGAAGGCCTGCGCGCGGTGCTCGACTGGGAGGTCGCCCATCTTGGCGACCCCATGGAAGACCTCGGCTACCTGTGCATGCGCACCTGGCGCTTCGGCGGCGCCGGCCCGGTCGGCGGCTTCGGCCCGCGCGCCGAACTGCTGTCGGCCTACCAGGAGGCGAGCGGGCAGGCGGTGGATCCCCAGGCGGTGCGCTTCTGGGAGGTGATGGGCTCGGTGCGCTGGGCGCTGGGCTGCGTGCGCCGCGCCCGCAGCTTCCGCCACCAGACCCGACGGCGACTGGAGTTCGCCGCGGTGGGCCGGCGTCTTGCCGAGCCGGCCTGGGACATCCTCGACCTGATCGAGGGCCACGAGGACTGAGCCCCATGAGCGCATCGGCCATTCCCCAGACCCTGCCGCTGTCCGAGCGCGACCGGCTCGACACGGCAGCGCTCGATCGACTGCTCGCCGAGACGTTGCCCGACTACGCCGGCGCGCTCGCGGTGTCGCGCTTTCCGGGCGGCTTTTCCAATCCCACCTACCTGCTGCGGTTTGCGCGCGCTGGCGGCGCGACCGGCCGCCTGGTGCTGCGCAAGAAGCCGGCGGGCGTGCTGCTGCCCTCGGCCCACCAGGTGGATCGCGAGTACGGCATCCTGGGCGCGCTGGCCGGCTCGGGCGTGCCGGTGCCCGCGCCGCTGCTCATCCGCCCCGACGGCAACCCGGTGCTGGGCGAGGCCTTCTACCTGATGGACCATGTCGAGGGGCGGATCTTCACCGATCCGTCGCTGCCGGGTCTGGCGCCCGCCGAGCGCGGCGCGGTGTTCGATGCCATGAACGCGGCGCTCGCCCGCCTGCACCGGCTCGATCACCGCGCGCTCGGGCTGGCGGCCTTCGAGCGGCCCGGCCCCTTCCTGGCGCGGCAGGTGGAGCGCTGGACCCGCCAGTACCGCGCCGCGCAGACCGGCGAGATCGCGGCCATGGAGCGGCTGATCGCCTGGCTGCCGCGGCATCTGCCCGAGGACGGGCCGCTGGTGATCACCCACGGCGACTACAAGCTCGCGAACCTGGTCATCCACCCGCGGGAGCCGCAGGTGGCGGCGGTGCTCGACTGGGAGCTCTGGACGATCGGGCACCCGCTGTGCGATCTCGCCTTCAACGGACTGGCCTGGCATCTCGCCGAGCCGCCTTCAGGGCTGGTCGGTCATGACCTTGCCGCGCTGGGCATCCCCGACGAGGCGAGCTATGTCGGGGCCTACTGCGAGCGCGTTGGCCGCGAGCCGCCGGCCGACTGGGCCTTCTACCTGGCCTTCAACCTGTTCAAGCTCGCGGCCATCCTGCAGGGCGTGTACCGGCGCGCGCTTGACGGCACGGCCGCCTCGCCGCAGTCGCTGGCGCGAGGCGCGCTCGCGGCGCAGCGCGCCGAGCTCGCCTGGCAGCTGGTGGCCTGAGGCCGGCCGCGCGGGCGCGGCGCGGCTTGCTCAATGCAGCTCGGGCGCGGCGCCGTCATCGCAGCGCGAACCCGGCGCGCTCAGCGCACCTCGAGCCCGGCCCGCGTGAGCAGCTCGCGCCACACCGGCCGCTCGGCCTCGTAGGTGGCCGCGAAGGCCTCGGCGGTGCTGCCCACCGGTTCCATGCCCCACTGCACGATCTGATCGCTGACCTCGGGCTGGCGCACCACCGCGGCGAACTCGGCCGACAGGCGCGCGAGCACGGGTGCGGGGGTGCGCGCCGGCGCGATGATGCCCAGCCAGCCCGGGTTCATGCGGTAGACCGGCGCATCCAGGCCCTGCTCGATCAGGGTGGGCACCGCCGGCAGCGGGCGCAGCCGCTTCATGCCCGAGCAGGCGAGCAGGCGGACCTTGCCGCTCTCGACCATCGGGCGCACGGTGGACGGCGCGAGGAAGGCGAGCTGGATCTGGCCGCTCACCAGATCCTGCACCAGCGGACTCTCGCCCTTGTAGGGCGCATGCACCATCGCCGCGTCCTGCGCGTCGCTCATCGCCATGAGCGACACATGCCCGTAATGCCCCACCGCGGTCGAGCCGTAGCTCAGGCGGCCGCGCTGCGCCTTCATGTACCGCAGCAGTTCGCTCAGCGAGCTGACCGGCACCGCGGCATTGACCGCGAGCACCATCGGCACCACGGCCGACAGGCTCACGAAGGCCAGGTCATTGGCCACGCTGAAGGGGATCTGCGGATTGAGCATGGGCGTGGCGATCAGCGCCGAACTGCCGGCCGCGCCGACGGTCAGGCCGTCGGGCGTGGCGCGGGCCACCGCGGCGGTGCCGACCACCCCACCGGAGCCGGCGCGATTTTCCACCGGCATCGGCTGGCCCAGCCGCTCGGCGGCGTGGCGGGCGAGCAGACGCATCAGCAGGTCGGTGACGCCACCTGGGGCGTAGGGCACGATCAGGCGCATGGGCGCGCGCGGCCAGTCGGTCTGCGCGCGTGCGGCCGGCAGCGCGCCGGCGGCAAGCAGGCCCGCGGCCGCCTGGGTGAAGCGGCGACGGCGCGGCGAGCCTGGTTGGGGGACGATGGGCGGGATCATGGCGGGCGGGCTCCGGGCGGGCAGGGGGAAGGGGGCAGGCAGGTCGATGTCGCGGCAGGGATCGAATGTACGCGCTGCGCGCCGCGCACCTCGATCCCGACCTCGTCGAGCGGACTGCCGTCGGCCGCGCGCAGCGCGATGCGATGCACGCCGGGCTGCGGAAACCAGGCGAGCTGCGCACCGCGGCCGATCTCGCGGCCATTGACCAGCCAGCGTGCCGCGCCAGCCTGCGGCCCGGGCTGGGCGCGCAGCAGCACCCGCTGGTTGACGGGCGGGATGTCCGGATCGAGCGCGATCCGGGTCTGGTCGGGCGGGTAGGCGATCCCGGCGCGGGCGGGCGCGCCCGCCAGCCGGGTCACCGGCTGCTCGGTGCCGCGCAGGAAGTATTCGCTGCGCGGCGGCTCGCGGGGCGGCTCGAAGCTCACCGTCTGCCGCACCAGACCCGACGGCGGCGCCGGCGGCCGCGAGCCCGCGCTGCCTTGCAGGTGAGCCATGAGCTCGGCCCAGACGGGCGCCGCGCCCCGCACGCCGGTCACCTGGCGCATCGGCTCGCCGGCGGCATTGCCCACCCAGACCCCCACGGTGTGACGGCGCGAGAACCCCACGCACCAGCTGTCGCGCATGTCCTTGCTGGTGCCGGTCTTGACCGCGCTCCACTGGCGCGTGACCAGCGGGCTGTCCCAGCCGAAGCTCGCCGCGCGCGCGTCGCGGTCGGCCAGGATGTCGGCGATGACGAAGGCGGCCGGCTCGCCGAGTGCGCGTCCGCCGGCCAGTGCGCTGAGGCGCGCGGGCTGCGGCCCCTGCAGCCGCACGACCGGCGCCGTGGCGCGCCCGCCGTTGGCCAGTGCCCGATAGGCATTGGCCAGCTCGATCAGGCTGACATCGGCCGAGCCCAGCGCCAGCGACGGGCCGTAGTGATCGCCGGGCTTGTCCACCGAGACCATGCCCAGGCGGCGCAGCGTGCGAGCCATGGCGTCGGGGGTGACCATGCCGGCCACCCGCACTGCCGGCAGGTTCAGCGAGGAGGCGAGCGCCACCCGCAGGCTCACCCAGCCGCGGAACTGCCGGTCATGGTTCTGCGGCAGGTAGAGACCCGCGTCGGTGGGCAGGTCGGCGGCGCGGTCCTCCAGCCAGGAGGCGGCGGTGAGCCGGCGCTCGTCGATCGCCAGCCCGTACAGGAAGGGCTTGAGGGTGGAACCGGCCTGGCGCGGGGCGAGCACCGCATCCACCTCGGGCGCGGCCGACAGCGGGCCCGAGGAACCCACCCAGGCCAGCACCTCGCCGCTGGCGTTGTCGAGCACCACCACCGCGCCGTCGGTGGCGCCGCGATCGGCGAGCTCGCGCAGGTGCCGACGCAAGGCGTCGCGGGCCAGCCGCTGCACCTCGGCATCAAGGCTGCTGCGCAGGCGCTGACCCGGCGCGCTGAGCAGCTGGCGGGCAAGGTGGGGCGCGAGCTGCGGTGCGAGGTCTTCGCCCGCCGGCCCGCCGCTGCCGGCGCGGCCGAACACCGCCTGCGCGCGACCCTCCAGGCCCCCGCACAGGCTCTGCAGGCCCTGCTCGCGCAGCAGCAGACAGGCGCGCTGCGCGACCCGCGCTGGCGGGGCGTTGGGGCCGCGTGCAAGGGCGGCGAGCAACGCGCTTTCCGCGGCATCGAGCCCGATCGGCAGCTTGCCGAAGAACTGCTCGGCGGCAGCGCCCACGCCCACGGCCTCGCCGCGCATCGGCAGCAGGTTGAGATAGGCCTCCAGGATCTGCGGCTTGGTCCAGTGGCGCTCCAGCGCCAGCGCGCCGGCGGCCTGGTCGAGCTTGTCGATCAGGCCGCGACGGCCCTGACCCGCGGTGCCCGCGAGCAGCCCGGCGAGCTGCATGCTGATGGTGCTGGCCCCGCGCAGCGGCCCGCCGCCCGCAGCCTCGCCCAGCGCCGAGCCCACCGCGCGCCAGTCGATGCCGCTGTGCTCGAGGAAGCGCCGGTCTTCGGAGAGCAGCAGCGAGCGCTGCAGGGCCGGCGAGACCTCGGTCAGGGGCACCCAGGCCAGGCGCCGCGCCTGCGGGTCGAGGCGCAGCCGCTGCAGCGGCTCGCCGTGGCGGTCGAGCAGCCAGGCCTCGGAGCTGCGCCAGGCGGCCTTCACCTCGGCAAAGCCGGGCAGGCCCGCGAGGGCGGTGGCGGGGGCGAGCAGGGCGCCCGCGGGCGCGAGCAGCGCGGCGGCGGTGACGACCAGGGCGGCGGCGCGCCCGAGCAGGGCGGCGATGCCTGCGGCGGCCGCGGCCCGCCGGACAGGCAGGCCGGCCCCCAGCCAGCGCCGCAGGCCGATACGCACGGGGCGGCCTAGGGCTGCACCCGCATCGGCGCCACCGGCAGCTCGCCGCGGGCGTCGGGCGCGTACATGGCCTCGACCCGCGTGGGCGGCAGCCGGAACTCGCCGGGCTGGTTCAGGCGCACCAGGTACTCGAAGCGCCAGCGACCGGCCGGCATCTCGGCGAAGTAGGCCTGCACCGAGGCGGCCTCGCGCTCGATGAAGCTGGGCGTCAGCTCGGCGCCCGCGGCCGCATCGCCAACCGGGGCGGGGCCTGCCGCGGGCACGATCCGGGTGTCGCGCGCGAGACCCGAGCCGAGCACGGTGGCGCCGGGCGGCAGGGCATCGGCGATCACCACCCAGGGCAGGGCGGCGTCGGCCTCGACGCTGATCCGCACCCGGATGAGGTCGCCGCGGCTCCAGGCCTGGGGCTGACGCCGTTCCACCGCCTCGAGGCTGCGGCTGACCCGGTAGCCGGCGATCACCGGCTGGGTGAGCGGCACCGCCGCCACCAGCTGCGCCTGCAGCCAGGGCCGGCCGCCGCCGCTGTGGTTGACCTGCAGACGGGAGTCGCCGCTCGGCACCGGCAGCGTCAGCTGGGCCTGGGCGCCGTCGCGCCAGGCATGCTCGCGCTGCTCCCCGGCCAGGCGCAGTCGCGTGCTGCCGCTTACTGGCGTGGCCTCGGCGCTCTCGCTGAAGCGCCTCAGGGCCAGCAGACCCCAGCCATTGCCGGGCGTGCCCGACCAGGCACCCTGGCGCTGGCGCGCGAGCAGGCCCAGCGCCAGCCGCGGCGCATCGGCCTGCCAGCCCGGGCGCTGGCGGGTCAGCAGCAGCAGCCGCGCCATGGCGCTGTCGTCGTTGCTGAGCAGCCACCAGGGCTCGGCCACCGGGCCCGGGGCCAGCGCGAACTGGGTGGCGCTGCTCACGAGCCGCGCGCGCATCAGCTGCTCGGCCTGGGCGCGCAGGGCCTCGCGCTGCGGCAGCGCGGGCACCGCATCGAGCACGGTCAGCCAGTCGATCAGGCCGGAGAGCGGCAGCCGAACCGGATCGACGCCCAGCGCGGCCACCTGGGCCATGGGTGCGCGGCCGTGACGCGCGAGCGCGGCCATGGCGGCCAGCCGCCGCTCGAGGGTGTCGGGCCTTGCCGACCAGCCCGGGCGGCGCACGCGTCCTTCCACATAGGCCGCCAGGCCGGCGATCAGTTTCTCGCGCAGGGCGCTGGGCAGGGCGAGCCCCGAGTCGGCCGACAGTTGCAGCACGTAGGCGGTGAGGCTGTCGCTGCCCGCGGCCCGCTCGCCTTCGCGCACCGGGAAGAACTGCAGCAGCCCGGCCTCGTCGAGGTGGCTGGGCATCTCGTCGACCAGCGCGCGCCACAGCCCGGCGTCGGCCAGGCCGGCGGCCCGCGCCGCGCGCTGCTCCAGGCAGCGATAGGGATAGCGCGTCAGCCAGTCGCGCGCGCCCTCGCTGGCGCCGCCCAGCCCGGCCGAGAGCGTGGCCCGCAGTCGGGTGCTGCCCGGCAGCGCGCCCGCCGGGCTGGCCAGCGCGATGTCGGCCTGGCCCTCGATGGCCTGGAGCAGGGCCTGGCGCACGGTGGCCGGCACGGCCGGCGCCACGGTCTGGCTGACCGACAGGCTGTCGCGCTGACCGCCCGGCTCGCTGGCCTGCAATGTCCAGAGCAGCCGGGCAGCGCCGCCCGGCACGGTGAGCGGCAGCGTCACCGACTGCGCGCTCCCGGCAGGCAGCGTGAGGTTGCGCTGAGTGCCGAGCACCGGCGCGGCCTGCGCGTCATCGGGGCGCGCGGTGGCGTTCAGCGTGACCGTCATCGGCTGGGCGCTTTGGTTGCGCACCACCACCTCGGCGGGCAGGCTGTCGCCCTCGCGCACCACGCTCGGCAGGGCGGCCACGATCTGCAGCGGCTGGTGGGTGCGGATCACCGCCTCGCCGGTGCCGAACAGGCTCTCGCCGGCGTCGGCGATCGCCACCACCCGGAAGCGGCTGAGCGAGTCGTTCAGCGGCACGCTCAGCTGGGCGCGTCCCTGCGCGTCGAGCTTCACCGCGGGGTTCCAGTAGAGCAGGGTGTCGAAGAGCTCGCGCGTGGGGTTGCGCCCGCCGTCGCCGCCCGCGGCCACCGCCTTGCGGCCGTAGTGGCGCTTGCCCACCACCTGCATCTGCGCGGTGGCGGTCTGCACCGCCAGCGGCCGGCGCTGCATCATGGCCTCGAGCAGTTGCCAGCTGCTGTTGGGCATGAGCTCGAGCAGGGCCTCGTCGACCACCGCCACCGCCACCTCGGCGCCGGCAGCGGGCGTGCGGCCGTCGGGGAGCCGCACGTCGAGAGTGACGCGGGCCTGCTCGCGCACCCGCCAGGTGTCGCGCTCGGGCGCCACACGAACCGCCAGACGCGAGCCGTCGATGCCCACCTGCAGTTCGGTGATGCCCAGGCGGAAGGCGGGCCGGGCCAGGTCGACCGTGGCGGTGGGCGCGAGCCGCGCCGTCGGCAGCTCGCCGGCGCTGCGGTACTCCTGCCACCACTGCGCCGGGCTGCGCCAGCCCCAGCGGAAGAACGAGTACCAGGGCACCTCGCGCAGCCGGCCGCGGATCGGCATCACCGACACGAACACGTTCGGCCCGTAGCTCGCGAGCATGGGCAGCTCGATGACCGGGTGGGTGCCGCGCAGCGCCATCACGCGGGCATCGATCACGCCCTCGCGCTCGACGGTGACCAGCGCCGTGGCCTGGCGAAACGGCATGCGCACCTGCAGGCGCGCGGTCTCGCCGGGCGCGAGGCGGCGCTTCTCGGGGATGAGGTCGATGCGGTCGACCGCCTGGGCGTCGAACCACTGCTCGCCCTGCTCGGAGAGCCAGCTCGAGGCGCTGGCGGTGGCGCTCAGCCCGGCATCGTCGAGCGCGCTGGCCACCAGCACCAGCTCGCCGGCCTCGCCGGGCGCCAGGCTGGGGGTGAGTTCGCACGTCGCCACGCCGCCGGCCGCGGTGCGGGCCCGGCAGAGTTCGCCGAGATCGCGCGACACCCGCCGGTTCTCGTAGGCGTAGAAGCCGCCCACCAGCCGCTTGCGATGCGAGATCACCCGCTCGAGCCGGCCGCGCAGGCGCACCTCGCGGCCCTTGAGCGCCTGCCCGCGGGCATCGAGCACCGCGACCCGCACGCCCAGGGCCTGGCCGGGCGCGCGCCAGCCGTCGGCCTTGATGCCCACCATCAGCGCCGCCGGCTGCAGCACCGTGCTGCGCGCCACGCTCTGGATCTCGCCCGAGGGATCGGTGAAGCTCGCCTCCACCTCGAGCCGGTGCGGCACGGCCATGGCGGGCAGATTGGCCAGACGCACCCGCGCGCCGCCCTGGTCATCGAGCGTGACCGCCTGCTTGTCCAGCACCAGCCGCTCGCGATGGATGCCGCGGCTGGCCAGGCGCTGGTCGGCGGCGGCCCGGCGGGCCGGGGAGTCTTCGGCATCGGGGTCGGAGGCCTCCTCGGATTCGAGGTCGCGGCGCGAGAAGGCGAAGCCCTCCCAGCCTTCCGGGGCGGGCTGGTGCGGGCTCAGCCGCGCGCTCACCCGCACCGGCAACCCGGCCGCCGATCCACCGGCCAGCCACGCCACCCGCAGGTCGGCGGCCAGCTCGCGGGCGGCCGGCGGCGGGCTGGCCGGCAGCGTGACCCGGGCGTCGAACACCGGCAGTCGGAAGGCCTCCACCCGGAAGCTGCCGCTGGCCAGCCGGCCCGGCCACAGCGGCGCAGGCGCGCCGGCGGCCGGCTCGGCCTGCTCGAGGTAGACCTGGTAACGGCCCAGGCGCGCGCCCGGCGGCACGGTGAACTGCGAGTGCGCCGCGCCGCCCTGCCAGCTCAGCGGCTGCTGCCAGCTCTGGCCGCTGCCTTCATGGACGATGACCAGATTGGCGGGCAACTGGGCCGGGGCCGGGCGGCGCAGCCCGGCCGAGGCGTGGGCGCGCACGAAGTGCTTCATCGACACGGTCTCGCCGGCGCGCAGCAGCACCCGGTCGAACACGGTGTGGGCCGCGGCCTGCGTGGCGCCCGACCAGCTCACCGGCAGCTCGAAGCGCCAGGGCTCGATGCCCTGCTGCCAGCCGGTCCAGGCGAAGGACAGGTCCTCGCGGCCCTGCGCATCGCGCGCGCGCGCCGACACGAAGTGCCCGGGCCGGTCGTCGCCGCACTCGCCGGCGGGCTCGGGCAGCGCCACCGGCACCCGGGCAAGGCCTTGCGCGTCGGTGCGGCCCGACCAGAGCAGGCGCGCCCGGCAGTCGCTGATCCGCACCTCGGCACCGGCCACCGGCTGGCCGCGATCCAGGCGGGTGACCCAGACCAGCGCGTTGTCGCGGCCCTGCTTGTGGTGCACCGCGAGGTTGGTGACCAGCGCCGCGGTGCGCACGTACATCGGGGCGTCGCGCTCGAGGAGCGCCCGCCCGAGCAGCCGCGATTCCACCTCGAGCACATGGAAGCCCGGCTCGGGCAGCGGCACGCCGATCAGCTCGAAGGGCCGCTCGCCGCCGCCCTCGGGTTCGGGCAGGCTGAGCGCCCGCGCGCCGGGCTCGCGCGCGAGCAGCGAGAGCGTGCGGGTGGCCACCGGCGCCGGCGCGGGGCGCGCGCCGGGCCGCGCCGAGGCAGTCGCGGGCGCCGCGCCGGCCGGCGGCGTGTGCCCGGTGAGCTCGCGGGCAAGCGCGGGCTCGATCACGGTCTCGTGCAGCCGCAGCACCTTCGAGTACCAGGCGATGATCGCGGCGTCATCCTGCAGACGCAGGTCGCGCACCAGCCCGCGGCCGGGCTGCGTCTCGCGCAGCGGCAGCGCGCGTTCCACCTTGCGCAGCGCCAGCGGCATGGCCGGCGCCTCGTCGAGCTCGATGATGCCGAAGGGCGCGGCGGCGAACTTGGCCAGCGGTGGATAGGCGCCGATACGGCTCGCCATCGGGAAGGCCGAGGCATTGGTGAGCGCGCGCTGATCGGCATCACGAAGCCCGGGCGGCAGGCTCACGCGCACGCTCGCCGACTCCGGCCAGGGCCCCGGGAACACCACCGCCTCCACCGTGGGCGCCTCGGCGCCGCCTTCCAGGCGCGGTTTGCGCTCGGTGTCGCCAAGCGTGAGGCGCACTGCCGCGGCCTGGGCCCGCGCCACCGGCGCGCTGAACTCGATGCGGATGTCGCCCAGCGGCGTGCAGGGCGCGCTGGCGTTCTCGCGCGGGCAGCTCAGCCGGGCGCTGAAGGCGCTGCGCACCTCGTAGCCGAGCGACTGCGCCCGCCGGGTGCTCACGCCCGACGGGGTTGCGATGCCGGCATCCCAGACCAGGTCGACCCGGGCCTGCGGCGGCAGCGGACGGGCGCAGGCCAGCGCCAGCACGTCGGGTTCCTCGGGGGCGAAGCGGCGCGCGAGCAGGTCGCGCTCGGCGGGCGGCAGCAGCCGCACCGGCACGCGCTCGCCCACGCCGGTGGCGCGGCACCAGGCCTTGCGCAGCACCGAGTCGGGGTCGACCGGGCCGGTGAGCACCAGCAGGAAGCTCTGGTCCTCGTCGATGCGGCTGCCCTCCCAGGGCATGCTGCGCACGACGGCCGGCCCGCCGGTGCTGAACGCGTGGCGGGCGCGGCCGCTCAGCGCCTCGCCGGCCAGGGTGCGCAGCTCGGGCTTCAGGCTGAACCCGCAGCGGGTGCCGGCCCGCGGCGGCGCCCGAAAGACATGCACCCAGGTGCGGTTGTCCACCCAGCGACTGTCTCCCTTCACCGGGCAGTCGATGAGGAAGGGGTCGGGCGCGGCGTTGTCCCCCAGACGGATCATGGGTTCGCTGAAGACCGCGCGGACTTCGCGCACCAGACCGACATCGCCGCTGGGGCTGAAGCTCGTCAGGCCGGCGGCATGGGCCGGACGCAGCCCCGAGGCAAGCCCCAGGGCCATGGCCAGCGCGAGGCCCAGGGCGACGCCAGCGTGGCGGATCGGTCGCATCGGCGTGTCTCCCGGATTCAGAGCGCGCCCAGGCCCCCGGCGAGCGCGCCACCCGCGATCAGCCACAGCGGGTTGATGCGGGTTCGCCAGACCAGCGCGGCGCTCAGCAGGGTGAGGCCCAGCCCCGCGGGCGCGCTGGCGGTGGGCGCGGCCAGGATCCAGCCGGCGGCGGCCAGCAGGCCGAGCGTGAGCGGCAGGGTGCCCTCGCGGAAAGCCATCACCAGCCGATGGGCGCGCCACTTCTCGGCGCCGCGATGGGCGACCAGGGCCACGGTGGTGGAGGGCAGCAGGATGCCCAGCGTGGCCGCGGCCGCGCCGGCCCAGCCGCCGGCATTCCAGCCCATCACGGTCACCAGCAGGATGTTCGGGCCGGGCGAGGCCTGCGCCAGCGCGATCGAGGCCGAGAACTGCGGGTCGGTGAGCCAGCCGTGACGCTCGACCATCAACCGGTGCATCTCGGGCACCACCGTGATGCCGCCGCCGATGGCCAGCAGCGAAAGCAGCAGGAAGCGCCCGAAGAGCTCGAGCAGATCGGCATGGCTCATGGCCGCAGCCGCCGCCAGGCGAGCCCGACCGAGATGACCCCCAGCCCGGCGAGCACCGGCAGCAGCGGCCAGCGCAGCAGCCCGACCATGGCGAAGGCCAGCCCGCCCAGCACCCAGGCCATGACGCCCCGGTCGCGCAGCGAACGCGAGAGCTTCAGTGCCATGGCCAGCACCAGCCCGGCGCTGACCGCCGACATGCCGGTGAGCACCCGCGTGACCAGCGGCTCATGGGCGAATTCGAGGTAGAGCGAGGCCACCACCAGCACCAGCGCCATCGGGGCGGCCATCATCCCGGTGAGCGCGGCAAAGGCACCGCGCAGGCCGAAGAACCGGTCGCCGATCATGAGCGCGAGATTGCAGATGTTGGGCCCGGGCAGCACCTGGGCGAGCGAGAGCGACTCGGCGAATTCGTCGGCGCTCAGCCAGCGCTTGTCCTCGACCAGCGCGCGCTGCGCGAAGGGCAGCACACCGCCGAAGCCGCGCAGGGCCAGCGCATTGAACACCCGGAAGAGCTCGGCCGGACTCTGCGGCTGCGGGCGCGGTTCGGTGGGCGGCATCGGTTGATTGTCACACGCCCCGATGGGCGGACGTGACCTCGCGAGCCGCGAGATGTTCCGGTCCGGCTGGCCCGGATTCAGGCGGGGTTGGCGGGCTCGGTCGTGGCAGGAGCCGGGCTGGGGTCGGCGACCAGCCGCGCGGCGGGGATGACCAGCGTGAAGGTGCTGCCCTCACCCGGCACGCTGGCGATGCGCAGCTGTCCGCCATGCCGCTGCATGATGTGCTTGACGATGGCGAGCCCCAGGCCGGTGCCGCCGGTGTCGCGCGAGCGGCCGCGATCGACGCGGTAGAAGCGCTCGGTGAGGCGCGGCAGGTGCTCGGCCGGAATGCCGATGCCGGTGTCGGTCACCCAGAGATGCCCCTCGGTGCCGCTGATCCGCCAGCCGATCTCGATGCGTCCGCCCGGGGGCGTGTAGCGCACGGCGTTGACCACCAGGTTGCGGATGGCGCTCTCGAGCTCGATGGGCGCCGCCATCACGCCCACCGGGCCGTCGAGGCGGTAGGCGATCTGGTGACGGTCCTGCGACAGCGCCTGGCCTTCGGTGCCCACGGCCCGGATCATGGCGTGGACGTCGATGCGCTCGGCTTCGGGCGGCGCGGTGGAGCTCTCGAGCGTGGCCAGCATCAGGAGGTCCTCGACCAGGCGCTGCATGGTGCGGCTCTGCTTGAGGATGGTGCCGAGGTAGTCGCGCTGCTGGGCGAGCTCGAGCGGAATCTCGAGCAGGGTCTCGGCGAAGCCGCCGATCACCGTCACCGGCGTGCGGATCTCGTGCGACACGTTGGCGACGAAGTCCCGGCGCATGGCCTCCAGCCGCGCCTGCTCGGTGACATCGCGGCTGATCAGCAGCTTGTGCTGCTCGTCGGGCCGGTGCAGGCGCAGCTCGAACAGCCGTCCCGGGCGCTGCGGCAGGCCCAGCACCGGCGGGCGCGAGAGGTCGGCGCCTTCGAGATAGGCGATGAACTCGGGCTGGCGGATGAAGTGGTGGACGGGACGCCCCGACCCGACCACCCCGTGGATCTCGCGGGCCGCATCGTTGCACCACTGGACGTGGTCGTAGCGGTCGAGCAGCACCAGGCCGTCGGGCAGGCGATCGACCGCGCGGTGCAGCTGCTCGAGCTCGCTGGTGATCTGCTGTCGGTGCTCGCGCTCGGTCTTGACCATGCGGGCCAACCGGTCGAGGAAGGGCTGCCACACGCCGCCAACGCGCGGCACCTCGCGCTGGCGTGGCAGCGCCGCCCAGAAGTGCAGGCGGGCCATGATGAAGGTGACCAGCAGGGCCTGCAGCGTGAGCGCGGCGGCCAGCCAGCGCGCCGCCCAGGTGTCACCCAGGGTGACGGAGAGCACCGCCGCGATGGCCAGGGCCAGCGCGGTGGGTACCAGCGAGCGCAGCCAGATCACGCCGGCAGCAGGCGGTAGCCGCCGCCCCGCACGGTCTCGACCAGCCGGTCGTGGCCGGTGGCCTGAAGCGCCACGCGCAGGCGCCGGATGTGGACGTCGACCGTGCGTTCCTCGATGAAGACATGATCGCCCCAGACCGCGTCGAGCAGGCGGGCGCGGGAGTGCACGCGGTCGGGCTGGGTCATGAGGTAGTGAAGCAGACGGAACTCGGTGGGGCTGAGCGAGACCGGGGTGTCGCCGGCCTGCACCCGGAAGGTGACCGGGTCGAGGCGCAGCCCGCCCACCTCGAGGGCCTCGTCAGCGGCCAGCGGCGCGGCGCGGCGCAGCATGGCCTTGACCCGCGCCAGCAGCTCGCGCGGCGAGAAGGGCTTGGTGATGTAGTCGTCGGCGCCGACCTCGAAGCCGGTGAGCTTGTCGGTCTCCTGGGCGCGCGCGGTGAGCAGGATGATGGGCAGCGCGCGGGTGCGGGTGTCGGCGCGCAGCCGGCGCGCGAGCTCGATGCCGGGGCTGTCGGGCAGCATCCAGTCGAGCAGGATGAGGTCTGGCAGGGCGGCATCGATCTGCTGGCGGGCACTGGCAGCGTCGTGTGCCAGTACCGGAGTGTATCCCGCGTGCCGCAGGTTCACGGCAATGAGCTCGCCGATCGCGGGCTCGTCTTCGACGATGAGGATCCGGGCTGTCATGGGCGCGAGAATATGACCGGCCGGTGACGGTTTCGTGACGGTTTGCCCGTGGCTGCCGGTCTCGCTCATGACGGGTGCCTGCCGCGCCGCTCAGTCGGCCAGGTTGAAGAAGCTGCGCCGACCGCGCAGCTCGACGATCTGGCGCACCAGCATGGCGAAGTCCTCCTCGCGGCCCACCGGGTTCAGCCGCTCGGTGTTGACGATCATGAGCGGCGCGCTCTCGTAGTGGTAGAAGAAGCGGCTGTAGGCCTCGGTGAGCTCGCGCAGGTAGGCCTCCGAGATGTCGGCCTCCATGGCGATGCCGCGCTGGCGCACGCGGCCCACCAGCTGGTCGGGCTGGGCCTGGAGGTAGATGACCAGGTCGGGCACCGGCGCCTGCGGCTGCAGGTTGGCGAAGATCTGCTGGTAGAGCGCGAGCTCGTCGTCGGCCAGCGTCAGGCGGGCGAAGATCGGGTCCTTGTCGAGCAGGAAATCCCCCACCACCGCCTGCGAGAACAGGTCGCGCTGGGCGAGCTCGCGCAGCTGGTTGACCCGCTGGAACAGGAAGAACAGCTGGGTGGGCAGCGCGTAGCGGGGGCCGTCGCGATAGAAGCGTTCGAGGAAGGGATTGCCCTCGGGCTCCTCGAGCACGGGCCGTGCGCCGAAGCGCTCGGCGAGCTTACGCGCGAGCGTGGTCTTGCCCGCGCCGATCGGGCCCTCGACCACGATATGGCGGAAGCGCTCGAAGGGGGAGGCCGGGGCGGTGGGCGTGCTCATGGTTCGAGGGTGCGAGGCTCAGGAGCGGAAGATGAAGTAGACCGCGCCCATGAGACACAGCGCCGCCCAGAGATAGTCGAGCCGCAGCGGCTCGTTCATGACCAGCACCGCGAAGGGCATGAAGACCGCCAGGGTGATCACCTCCTGGATGATCTTGAGCTGCGCGAGCGAGAAGTGACCGTAGCCGATGCGGTTGGCCGGCACCTGCAGCAGGTACTCGAAGAGCGCGATGCCCCAGCTCAGCAGCGCCGCGACATACCAGGGCCGCGCCGACAGGTTGCGCAGGTGGCCGTACCAGGCCACGGTCATGAAGACATTGGAGGCGATCAGCAGGCCGACGGTCTGCACCGGCACCGGCAGGCTGGCAAGCGCGCTCATGGCCCGTCCCCGGCGAGATCGGCCGGGTCGGCCGGCAACCGCTCGCAGCGCTGCCCGGCGCAGGCGGCCAGCAGCGGGCCGATGGGACCGAGGCCGGGCAGGGTGAGAGCCGGCGCGACCTCGGCCAGCGGCGCCAGCACGAAGGCGCGCTGGTGCATGCGCGGATGGGGCAGGGCGAGCCGCTCGGTGGTCATCATGACCTTGCCGTGCAGGAGCAGGTCGAGGTCGAGCAGGCGCGGCGCGTTGGGCCAGGGCCGCTCGCGGCCGTGCGCGAGCTCGATCGCCTGCAGCGCATCGAGCAGCGCGAGCGGCGCAAGGCCGGTGCGCAGCACCGCGACGGCGTTGATGAAGTCGGGGCCTTCGGCCAGCACCGGCGCGCTGCGCCAGAGCGAGGAGCGGGCGATCAGCCAGGTGTCGGGCAGTCGCTCGATCGCGGTCAGGGCGCTGGCGATCGCCGCCGCCGGATCGCCCAGGTTGGCGCCCAGGCCGACGCAGGCGAGCGTCCCGGAGGCTGAGGTGTCCATGTCAGGCAGCGGAGGGGCCTGCGGGCGGCGCGGTGGCGCCACGGCCACCTTCGCCGCTCGCCTCGCCGGCCTCGTCACCGCGGCCACCGCCGCGCCGGCGCCGACGCCGGCGGGCGGTACCCGTGACGCCGCGGCCGGGCCCCGCCGCCGCCTCGGCGATCAGGGCCTCGCGCCCGGCGCCGTCGGCCTCGGCATAGCGCGTCCACCACGCGCCGAGCTCGGCAGGCATCTCGCCGGATTCGCAGCGCAGCAGCAGGAAGTCATAGGCGGCGCGAAAGCGCAGATGCTCGATGAGACGCGCCGGCGCGCTGCCGGTGCGACGCTCGAAGCGCGGCTGCAGCGTCCAGATCTCGCGCATATCGGCGATGATGCGTTTCTGGATGGCGAGCTTGGCGCCCTGGTCTTCGACCACCGCATCGATGGTCTCGTGCAGCGACGGGATCGCCTGCTCGCCGGCCTTGAGCCGTTCGGCCCAGCGCACCCGCACCTCCTGCCAGAGCAGGGTGGCGAACAGGAAGCCGGGCGACACCGACTTGCCCGAGAGCACCCGCTCGTCGGTGCGGGTGAGCGCCACCCGGATGAAGCGCTCGCCATCAGGCTGCTCGAGGATGACGTCGAGCATGGGCAGCAGGCCATGGTGCAGCCCCTCGCTGCGCAGCTGGTGCAGGCTCTCGAGGGAGTGCCCCGACTGCAGCAGC
>JBIKWU010000029.1:0-22312 GCA_044356115.1 Burkholderiaceae bacterium | reverse complement strand
GCTGCCCTGGCGCACCACCATCGACAACGTGCTGCTGCCGCTGGAGATCGTCGAGCCCTACCGCTCGCAGTTCAAGGCGCGCCGAGCCGAGTTCGTCGAGCGGGCCCGCAAGCTGCTGGCCACCGTGGGCCTGCAGGGCTACGAGGACAAGTTCCCCTGGCAGCTTTCCGGCGGCATGCAGCAGCGCGCCTCGATCTGCCGCGCGCTCATCCACGAACCGCGCATGCTGCTGCTCGACGAGCCCTTCGGCGCGCTCGACGCGTTCACCCGCGAAGAGCTCTGGAACGTGCTGCGTGACCTCTGGACCGCGCAGCGCTTCAACGTCATCCTCGTCACCCATGACCTGCGCGAGGCGGCCTACCTCGCCGACACGGTCTACGTGATGAGCAAGCGGCCCGGTCGCATCCTGGCCCGCCGGGAGATCGACCTGCCGCGGCCGCGCGACCTCGACATCACCTACACCGAGCCCTTCACCGCGCTCGTGCACGAGCTGCGCTCGCGCATCGGCGAGATCCGCAAATCCTGAGGCGACCATGAACCGCGGCAAGCAGCTCGAGAAGATCGCTCCCTGGGTTCTGCTGGTGGCGGCCATTGCCCTTTGGCAGGCGGCGTGCAGCCTGTTCGAGGTCTCGGAATTCGTGTTCCCCAGCCCGGTGCAGATCGTGCGCTCGCTGATCGAATTCGCGGGTCCGATCGGCCTGCACGCCTGGCGCACGTTCTGGACCACCATGGTGGGCTTCGCGATCTCGATCGCGGTGGGCGTGCTGCTCGGCTTCGTCATCGGCTCCTCGCGGCTTGCCTATGCCGCGATGTACCCGCTCATGACCGCGTTCAACGCATTGCCCAAGGCGGCCTTCGTGCCCATCCTGGTGGTCTGGTTCGGCATCGGCGTGGGTCCGGCCATCCTCACCGCCTTCCTGATCTCGTTCTTCCCGATCATGGTCAACATCGCCACCGGTCTGGCCACGCTCGAGCCCGAGCTCGAGGACGTGCTGCGGGTGCTCGGGGCGCGGCGACTCGATGTGCTCATCAAGGTCGGCCTGCCGCGCTCCATGCCCTACTTCTTCGCGTCGCTCAAGGTGGCCATCACCCTGGCCTTCGTGGGCACCACGGTGTCCGAGATGAATGCCTCCAACGAGGGCATCGGCTACCTGCTGATCTCGGCAGGCTCGGCCATGAAGATGCCGCTCGCCTTCGCCGGCCTGGTGGTGATCGCCGTGATGGCCATGGCGATGTACGAGCTCTTTTCGTGGGTGGAGCGCCATACCACCGCCTGGGCCCACCGCGGCCAGCGCTGAAGGGACCCGCCATGGGCAGACTGAGCACCCACATCCTGGACACCGCCCAGGGCAAGCCGGCCGCGGGCGTGCGCGTGGAACTCTTCCGCGACGAGGGCGCGGGCGAGCGCCTGGCCGAGCGCGTGACCAACGCCGACGGCCGCTGCGAGCAGCCGCTGCTCACCGGCGACGCCATGGTGGCGGGCCGCTATCGCCTGGTCTTTCACATCGGCGAGTATTTCCGTGCCCAGGGCCTGCCTCTGGCCGATCCGGCCTTCCTGGAGCGGGTGCCGATCGCCTTCGGCATTGCCGACCCCGACGCGCACTACCACGTGCCGCTGCTCGCCTCGCCCTGGGGCTACACCACCTACCGGGGCAGCTGAAGCGCCGCCGGCACGCCAGCCAGCGCGTCGGCCAGCACTCGCGTGGCGATCGCGGCGTCTTCCGCGCTGAGGGTCTCGTCAGGGTGGTGGCTGATGCCGCCATTGCCGCATCGCACGAACAGCATCGCCATCGGGGCGATCGCCGGAAAGGCCATGGCGTCGTGCCCGGCCCCGCTGGGCAGATGACGCACCGGCAGCCCGCGGGCGGCGATCGCCTGACCCAGGCAGGCCTGCAGCCGCGGGTCGCAGGGCGCGGCGACGGCCTGGTAGAGCGGCTCGCGGCGCAGCGCGATGCGGCGTCGGGCGGCGATGGCCGCGCAGGCCGCGTCGATCTCGTCCATGGCCGCGCGCCGGGTGTCGTCACGGCCGCTGCGCACGTCGAGGCTGAAGCTCACGTCCTGGGGGATGACATTGACCGCGCCGGGCCGCGCCTCCAGGCGGCCGACCGTGGCCACCACGTCGCCGCGACCGAGGGCAATGCGCTCGACCGCCAGCACCATCTCGGCGGCGGCCGCCAGCGCGTCCTGGCGCGAGCCCATCGGCACGGTGCCGGCGTGGCCGGCCAGCCCGGTGAGATGCACGAGCGCACGCTCGGCGCCGGCGATGGCGGTGACCACGCCCACCGGCAGCCCCTCCTGAAGCAGCACCGGGCCCTGCTCGATGTGCGACTCCAGGAAGGCGATGGGTGGACGGGCGCGCCGATCGACGCTCGGCCAGGCCTCGGGATCGGCGCCGAAGGCGAGGAGCGCCTCGCGCAGGCTGATGCCGTCGCGATCACGCACCGCGAGCCAGGCCGGGTCGAAGGCACCGGCCATGGCCTTGCTGCCGATCAGGGTGATGCCGAAGCGCACCCCCTCCTCGTCGCCGAACGCGACCACCTCCAGGGCCACCGGCAGCCGGGCGCCGCGGGCATGAAGCCCGGCCACGCAGGCGATCGCCGACAGGATGCCGAACAGGCCGTCATACCGGCCGGCGTTGCGCACCGAGTCCATGTGCGAGCCGATCATCAGCACCGGGGCGTCGGGCTGCGCGCCCGGGTAGCGGCCCACCAGATTGCCCAGCGCGTCATAGCCAGCCTGCATGCCGGCCTCGCGCATCAGCCCGGCGAGGTAGTCGCCGGCGGCACGGTGCTGCGGTCCCAGGTAGGTGCGGGTCAGCGCCGGGGCATCCTCGGTGAAGGCGGCCAGCGCGTCGGCCTGCGCGAGCAGGCGGACGCCCAGGGCCTGATCGTCATCGGTCAACATGGCCACACCCCCGGAAGCATCGGGCCCGGATGGTAGCATCCGACCCCTGCCCGATCGCCGGCCTGCCGGCGACCCACCGTCGACCCCACAGGCTCGCCATGACCACCCTCGCGCAGATCAACGCGATGACGCCCGACGCGTTCTCGGCCGCCTTCGGCGCGGTCTACGAGCACTCGCCCTGGATCGCGCAGCGCGCCTTCGCGCGTCGGCCATTCGCCAGCGCCACCGACCTGCTGCTCGCGCTCTGGGGCGTGGTGCAGGCCGCCAGCCCCGAGGAGCAGCTCGCGCTGATCGCCTCGCACCCGGAGCTGGCCGGCCGCGAGGCGCAGGCCGGCACCCTCACCGCCGCGTCCACCCAGGAGCAGGCGGCGGCCGGGCTCGGTCTGCTCAACCCCGCGCAGCGCGCCGAGCTCGTCGAGCTCAACCGGCGCTATGCCGAGCGCTTCGGCTTCCCCTTCATCATCTGCGCGCGCCTGAACAGCCGCGAGGCGATCTTCGGCACGCTGCGCGCCCGGCTGCACAACCAGCGCGAGCAGGAACTGCACAACGCCCTGGCCCAGATCGGCCAGATCGCGCGGCTGCGGCTCGCCGAC
This sequence comes from Burkholderiaceae bacterium, assembly GCA_044356115.1. Lineage (GTDB taxonomy): Bacteria > Pseudomonadota > Gammaproteobacteria > Burkholderiales > Burkholderiaceae_E > Quisquiliibacterium. The sequence continues at coordinate 18,815 of JBIKWU010000029.1, read as the reverse complement.
CTGCTCGGCGCCTGAACGGCCGCGCTGATCCGCCCACCACTTTTCCGGACACATCGCCGCCATGGGAAACAGACTCACGCAGATCGCCACCCGCACCGGCGATGACGGCACCACCGGCCTGGGCGACGGCAGCCGCGTGCCCAAGGACAGCCTGCGCGTGGCCGCGCTCGGCGATGTCGATGAACTCAACTCCACCCTCGGGCTGCTCATCACCGAGCCGCTGCCCGAGGCGGTGCGCGAGGCGCTCACCGACATCCAGCACGACCTGTTCGACCTCGGTGGCGAACTGTGCATTCCGGGCTACGAGAACGTCAGCGACGCGCAGGTGGCGCGCCTGGATGCGCTGCTCGCCACCCACAACGCCACGCTGCCAAGGCTGCAGGAGTTCATCCTGCCTGGCGGCTCGCGGCCAGCGGCCATCGCGCACATGGCGCGCACGGTGTGCCGGCGCGCCGAACGCTCGGTGGTGGCGCTGGGCGCCGCCGAGACGGTGCGCCCGGCCTGCCGGCAGTACCTCAACCGGCTGTCCGACCTGCTGTTCGTGCTCTCGCGTGTGCTCAACCGGCACGCCGGCGGCAGCGACGTGCTCTGGCAACAGGGCCGCAACAAGCCGGGCTGAACGCTCGCGCCGTGGGCGGGCGCGGCAGCGCGCGCCCAGTCCGGCAGGTCTGGCTCAGTAGGTCTTGTACGGCAGGAACTTGCCGCTGAGCACCACGTTCACGCGATCACCCTTGGGGTCGGGCTCGCGCACGATGTCCATCGAGAAGTCGATCGCGCTCATGATGCCGTCGCCGAACTCCTCGTGGATGAGTTCCTTGATCGTCGTGCCGTAGACATTCACGATCTCGTACCAGCGGTAGATCAGCGGATCGGTGGGCACCGCGGTGGGCAGCGAGCCCTTGTAGGGCACCACCTGCAGCCACGCGGCCTCCTCCTTGGTCAGCCCGAAGATCTTGGCCACCACCGCCGCCTGGGCGGCGGTCATGGTCATCTGGCCGAGGCAGGCCGCGGTCACCCACTCCTTGCTCTGGCCCACCTTGGCGGCCACATCGGCCCACTTGATGCCCTTGCGGACCTTGGTCTCGTAGATCTTCTCGGTGATGTCGTTGCGATTCATGCGGGTATCTCCTGGGGGGTTGGCGAAGGTTCGAGTCCGGGGCTGACCTCGCGCGGCGCCGCCTGGCCATCGGCGCTGGCGATATCGGCCGCGCCCTGCTGGATCAGCCGCGAGCGGTGCACCAGGAAGTCGACCAGGTGGTTGCGGATGCGGTAGTACTGCGGGTCGTGATGGATGCTCAGCCGGGTTCGGTCGCGCGGCATGGTGTTGCGCACCACCTCGGCCACCCGTGCCCGCGGACCGTTGCTCATCAGCAGGATGCGGTCGGCGAGCAGGATGGCCTCGTCGACGTCGTGCGTGATCATGAACACCGTCTGTCGGGTCTCGGCGCAGATGCGCAGCAACTCGTCCTGGATCACGCCGCGGGTGAGCGCGTCGAGCGCGCCGAAGGGCTCGTCGAGCAGCAGCATGCGCGGCTGGATCGCGAAGGCGCGGGCGATGCCCACGCGCTGCTTCATGCCGCCCGAGAGCTCGGCCGGCTTGCGGTGCTCGGCGCCCTCCAGCCCCACCAGCGCCACGAAGCGCCGGGCGTGGTCATCGACACGGGCGCGCGACCAGTCTGGCCAGCGCGACTGCACCGCGAACGCGATGTTCTGCAGGGCCGACAGCCAGGGCATCAGGGCATGGCCCTGGAACACCACACCGCGATCGAGGCTGGGCCCGCGCACCTCGCGCCCGTCCATGAACACGTAGCCCTCGCTCGCCTGCTCGAGGCCGGCGAGGATGTTCAGGATGGTGGTCTTGCCGCAGCCGGAATGGCCGATGATGCAGACGAACTCGCCGCGCTCGACGCCGAAGCTCACCGACTCGAACACCGGCGCGGGCGCGGAACGGCCGGCCACCGTGTAGGTCTTGCCCAGGCCCTGCACCGACAGGAAGGGATCCATGCCCTACTCCCGCCAGGTGACCGCGCGCTGCAAGCGCGCGAAGACCGCGTCGAGCAGCATGCCCACGACGCCGATCAGCAGGATCGCGAAGATCACGTTGGTGAGGGAGAGGTTGTTCCACTCGTTCCACACGAAGTAGCCGATGCCGGTGCCGCCCACCAGCATCTCGGCAGCCACGATCACCAGCCAGGCAATGCCCATCGAGATCCGCATGCCGGTGAGGATCGTGGGCGCAGCCGCCGGCAGGATCACCCGCAGTGCGCGTCGCAGCGGCCTCACCTCGAGCGTGCGGGCCACGTTGAGCCATTCGCGGCGCACGCCGGCAACGCCGAACGCGGTGTTGATCAGCATCGGCCAGATCGAGCAGATGAAGATCACGAACACGCCCGAGACCGCGGCATCCTTGATGGTGTAGAGCGCCAGCGGCATCCAGGCCAGTGGCGAGATCGGCTTGAGCACCTGGATGAAGGGATCGAGCGCCCGATGGACGAGCGGCGACATGCCGATCAGGAAGCCCAGCGGGATGGCGAGCAGCGCGGCGAGCCCGAAGCCGGCCGCCACGCGCGCCAGGGAGTGTCCCACCTGGATGCCGATGCCCTTGTCATTGGGGCCGTTGTCGTAGAAGGGGTCGGCCACGTGGCGCGCGATGGTCTCGCCCATCTGCGCCAGCGTGGGCAGGCCGCCGCTCTTGGCCACGCCGCCGGCGCGGCCCATCAGCTTCGCGTACTCGTCCTGGGCGGCGCTGGCCGGCGAGCGCTCGGCCGGCGCCGTACCGAGATGCCAGGCACCGAGCAGGCAGGCGAACAGCAGCAGCGAGAGCAGTGCCGCTTTCAGGTTGAGGCTGGCGGACATGTCGGCGCCAGCCCGCTCAGCCGCGACGGATCGCGAAGCTGGCTGCGTATTCGGCAGCCTTGGCCGGATCGAACTCCCGGCCCATCACCTTGAACTTCCGGTAGCCGGCCTCGGGTGCCTTCTGGCCGAGTTCGGCCATGCGCTTCTTCGCGTCGGTCAGCAGGAAGACCTTCTCGGCGATGTCCTTGTAGGCGACATCGCCCTTGATGTAGCCCCAGCGCTTCATCTGGGTGAGCATCCACACCGCCATCGAGTACCAGGGCACCGGGTCGAAGTCAGCGCGATCGGGCACCGAACGCACCGCGCCCAGGCCATCGGCGAACTTGCCGGTGAGCACCTGCTCGACCACCGTCTCGGGCTGGTTCAGGTAGGCCGCCGGCGAGATCACCTTGGCGATCAGCGGTCGGTGCTTCGGATCGCGAGCCATCGCCGCCGCCTCGAGCACCGCACGGTAGAGAGCGGCGAAGGTGTTGGGGTTCTGCTGGATGAAGGCCTCCGAGACACCGAAGGCGCAGCACGGATGGCCGTCCCAGATCTCCTTGGAAAGCAGGTGGATGAAGCCCACCTCGTCGTAGACCGCGCGCTGATTGAAGGGGTCAGGCCCCAGGAACCCGTCGATATTGCCGGCCCGCAGGTTGGCCACCATCTCGGGGGGCGGGGTCACCCGGATCTGGATGTCGCGGTCGGGGTCGAGTCCGTGCTCGGCCACGTAATAGCGCAGCAGGAAGTTGTGCATCGAGTACTCGAAGGGCACCGCGAAGCGGAACCCCTTCCAGGACTTCGGATCGCGCTTGTCCTTGTGCTTCACATGAAGCGTGATCGCCTGGCCGTTGATGTTCTGGATGGTGGCCACATTCATCGGCTGCGCCACCGACCCCAGGCCCATCGAGATCGCGATCGGCATCGGCGACAGGAAGTGCGATGCGTCGTGCTCCTTGTTGATCATCTTGTCGCGGATGAGCGCCCAGCCCGCCGTCTTGTTGAGCTGCACCGACAGGCCCTGGCGACGGTAGAAGCCGAGCGGGTCGGCCATGATCAGCGGTGTGGCGCAGGTGATCGCGATGAAGCCGAGCTTGAGTTCCTTCTTCTCGAGCGGCGCCTTCTCCTGGGCCATGGCCTGCATCGCGCCCAGCGGCAGCACGCTGGCGATCGCCGCGCGCGCGGTGTTCGCGCCCACCGCCTGCAGGAAGCGCCGACGGAGCCCCTCGTCGGGCAACAGGGCCTTGACCAGCACCGCCTCGACGAACTGCGCCGAGAGTGCATCGGGCGAGGGCGGCGGGCTTGCGTCGTCCGGCGGCGCCAACGCGACCGACGCGGAAGCGGCCTGAGGACTGGCCTCGGGATGGGCATCGCCAGCGTGGAACACCCCGCAGCGGGCGCAGGCCGGACCCAGCCGGCGATAGGCATCGTAGGGACCGTAGAGATCGGACATCGAAGACTCCCGAGGACGCATGACCGGGACGACCACGATGGTGGCCCGGCTGACCGGGACCTTCGTTGCAAGACCTGTGCCACGCGACTCGCGGCGTCGACGCGCCAGCGACCGGCGGCAGGGCAGCCGGCGCATCGGAGGGATGTTCCCTGTGGCGGTGCATCGTGCACCGCGATGTGGCCATCGCCGGCCGGAGGCTGCCCGGGCGAGCCCGACCCTCAGGTATCGCGGGCGGCGTCGAGGAAGGTGACCAGCTTGGCGCTGGTCTGGCGCAGACGCTCGGAGAGCAGTTGCACGGTACGCAGCAGGATCTTGTTGCCGAGCACGGGATCGTCGGCGAGCACCCGCTGGACGGCATCGCGGGTGAGCACGGCGATGCGCGTGCGCTCGAGTGCCACGCAGGACGCAAAACGCGGCTCGCCGTCGAACAGCGACATCTCGCCCAGGCAGTGGCCGGCACTGGCCACCGCGATGCGCGCCGGGTAGTCGTGGCGGTTGCGCCGGAGCACATCGGCCAGCCCGCTCATCAGCAGCAGGAGGAAATCGCCGGAATCGCCTTCGCCGATCATCTGGGTACCGGGGCGCGCCTCGTAGACGAACATCAATCCGGCCAGACGACGGCTCTGATCGATGTCGAGCCCCGCGAACAACGGGGTGTCGGCCATCAGGCGATGGATGTCATCGGCGAATTCCGCGGCCGGCCCGATCGGCGCGAGGCCAGCCGCGAGCAGGCGCTCGTGCGGGGTGCGGCGGGCAGGGGCGCCGGCGCCCTCGGAGGGCAGGGACGCCGGCGAACGCTCTGGCATGGGCGGATTCCGGGAAGACATCGGCTATATACCACGCCCCCGCCCGGGGGCCGGGCATCGCCACGCGGGTCAGGTCAGTCGGCCACTGCCAGCCGACGGTCGCGAACCGACTGGGCGAGGTGCTCCAGGCAACCCAGGGTGTCCTCCCAGCCGATGCAGCCATCGGTGATGCTCTGGCCGTGCGTGAGCGGGCGGCCGGCGACGAGGTCCTGACGCCCGGCCACCAGGTGGCTCTCGATCATCACGCCGAAGATCCGGGTGTCACCAGCGGCGAGTTGCCCGCCGATGTCCCGCAACACCGGGATCTGGTTCTCGGGCTTCTTCTGGCTGTTGCCGTGGCTGGCATCGATCATCAGCCGGCAGGCCATGGCAGCCGTGGCTGCCTCGTGGCAGGCAGCATCGACCGCGGCGCTGTCGTAGTTGGGCGCCTTGCCGCCCCGCAGGATGACGTGGCAGTCCTCGTTGCCGTTGGTGGACACGATCGCGGAGTGGCCGCCCTTGGTCACCGAGAGGAAGTGGTGCGGCTGCGAAGCCGCCTTGATGGCATCGAAGGCGATGCGCAGGCTGCCGTCGGTGCCGTTCTTGAAGCCGACCGGGCAACTCAGGCCGCTGGCGAGTTCGCGGTGCACCTGCGACTCGGTGGTGCGCGCACCGATCGCGCCCCAGGCGATGAGATCGGCAAGGTACTGCGGGGTGATCATGTCGAGGAATTCGGAGCCGGCCGGCAGACCGAGTTCGTTGACCGAGAGCAGCAGTTCGCGGGCCAGGCGCAGGCCGCGGTTGATCTGGAAGCTGTTGTCGAGATCGGGGTCGTTGATCAGTCCCTTCCAGCCGACCGTGGTGCGCGGCTTCTCGAAGTAGACCCGCATGACGATCTCGAGGTCGTCGCGCAGGCGCTCGCGCTGCGGCGCCAGCCGGCGGGCGTACTCCATGGCCGCGCCCACGTCATGGATCGAGCACGGCCCGACCACCACCAGCAACCGGTCGTCCATGCCGTGCAGGATGCGATGGATCGCCTGACGGGCCTGGTAGGTGACCTCGGCGGCGCGCTCGGTGCAGGGCAGTTCGCGCAGCAGATGGGAGGGCGGGGCGAGTTCCTTGATCTCGCGGATTCGGACATCGTCGGTGGTGGGCATCGGAAGATCCTGGCGCTGGGTCTGGCAACGAAACGGTGTGCGTGGGCATTCTGCGAACGGGACGCCCAAAACAGAACCGCCGGCGCGAGGGCCGGCGGTTGCTGGGTTGGGTTCGGGGGCCTGGCTACTGGCGCGCGGGCTCCGGAACTCTCCCACCGCCGGCGGGGAGACCGAAATAGAACGCAAACGCATAGACGATCAGGCGCATGGCGCAATCTTAAGCGGCAGGCGCGCGGCCCGCAAGCCGCGCCCGGCTCAGGCGGTTCCGCCGACGGTGAGGCCCTCGATGCGCAGCGTGGGCTGGCCCACGCCCACCGGCACGCTCTGCCCGTCCTTGCCGCAGACGCCAACCCCGGAATCGAGCCGCATGTCGTTGCCGATGAGCGTGACCCGGGTGAGCGCATCGGGCCCGTTGCCGATCAGGGTGGCGCCCTTCACCGGGTACTGGATGCGGCCCTTCTCGACCCAGTAGGCCTCGGAGGCCGAGAACACGAACTTGCCGTTGGTGATGTCGACCTGGCCACCGCCGAAGTTGGCGGCGTAGATGCCGCGGTCGATCGAGGCGATGATCTCGGCCGGATCGCGGTCGCCGGCGAGCATGCAGGTGTTGGTCATGCGCGGCATGGGCAGGTGCGCGAAGGACTCGCGCCGGCCGTTGCCGGTGACCGGCACCTTCATCAACCGGGCATTCAGGGTGTCCTGCAGATAGCCGCGCAGGATGCCGTCCTCGATCAGCACGTTGCGCTGGGTGGTGTTGCCTTCGTCATCGATGTTCAGCGAGCCGCGGCGGTCGCGGATGGTGCCGTCGTCGATCACGGTCACGCCAGGGGCGGCCACCCGCTGGCCGAGCCGGCCGGCGAAGGCCGAGGATCCCTTGCGGTTGAAGTCGCCCTCCAGGCCGTGGCCGATCGCCTCGTGCAGCAGCACGCCCGGCCAGCCCGGGCCGAGGACCACCGGCATCACGCCGCCCGGCGCGGGGCGCGAGTCGAGGTTGACCAGCGCGGTGTCGACCGCCTCGCGCACATAGCGCTCGACCATGGCCTCGTCGAAATAGGCCAGCCCGAAGCGACCACCGCCACCGCTGCTGCCCTGCTCGCGTCGGCCGTGGCTCTCGGCGATGACGGTCACCGACAGGCGGATGAGCGGGCGCACGTCGGCAGCGATCACGCCGTCGGAGCGAGCCACCAGCACCAGGTCGTGCTCGGCGGCGAGCCCGGCCATCACCTGCACCACTCGCGGATCGCGGGCCCGGGCCAGGCGCTCGACCCGCTCGAGCAGCGCCACCTTGGCGGTGGCGTCGAGCCCGGCGATGGGATCGGTGGCCGAGAAGAGGTTGCGGCCGACATGGGGCTGCAGGCTGCCCGCCACCTTCACCCGCCCGGCACCGGCACGCGCGATGCTGCGGGTGGCGCGCGCGGCCGACAGCAGGGCGCTGGCGTTGATCTCGTCGGAGTAGGCGAAGGCGGTCTTCTCGCCGGAGACGGCGCGCACGCCCACGCCCTGCTCGATGGAGAAGCTCCCCGACTTGACGATGCCCTCCTCGAGGCTCCAGCCCTCGCTGCGGGTGTACTGGAAGTAGAGGTCGGCGTAATCGACCTTGTGCTGGAAGACCTCGGCCAGCGCGCGGGCGAGGTCGCGCTCGTCCAGGCCGGTGGGTTCGAGAAGGCGTTCGCGGGCGATCGCGAGGCGATCGATGCCCTGGTCGACGGGATTCATGCGGGGACTCCTGGCAGCGGGGTCAGAGGATTCGGTGGGCAAGCGCGGGGAGGCTCTGGCGGACCTCCAGGATGCGCTGGCGCTGCAGCACACCGGCCACCACGCCTTCTCCCTCGGGCAGTACCTGCAGCACCTCGCCCCAGGGATCGGCCAGCAGGCTGTGACCCCAGGTGCGGCGGCCGTTCTCGTGCAGTCCGCCCTGGGCCGGCGCGAGAACATAGCACTGATTCTCGATCGCCCGGGCCCGCAGCAGCACCTCCCAGTGGGCCTGGCCGGTGGTGTGGGTGAAGGCCGAGGGCACGACGATGAGATCGCAGGGCGCGAGCACGCGGTAGAGCTCGGGGAAGCGCAGGTCGTAGCAGACCGACAGGCCGACCCGCCAGCCCTCGATGTCGATCACCACCGGCGTGCGTCCAGCCTCGATGGTGGCTGACTCGTCGAAGCGCTCGGCGCCGCGCTGGAAACCGAACAGGTGGATCTTGTCGTAGCGCGCGACCTGGCGGCCATCGGGCCCGTGCACGAGACAGGTGTTGCGCACGCGGGTGGGTCGGCTGGTGGCAAGGGGCACCGTGCCGCCGATCAGCCAGATGCGGTGGCGCGCCGCCTGCTCGGCAAGGAAGTCCTGCAGCGGGCCGGCGCCCGCGGCCTCACGAAGCTCGACCTTGTCGGTATCACGACGACCGAGCAGGCAGAAGTACTCGGGCAGAACCACCACCCGAGCCCCGCCTCCGGCAGCGCGCGCGATCAGACCGGCCGCCGCTGCGCGGTTGGCCGCCGGGTCGGTGGCCGACACCATCTGGACGCCCGCCACGGCCAGCGTGGGCGTGGCGGCGGGCACGGCGGTTGGAGGCTGATCGGACATGGGTGTCTCCGGGTGGCAAGCCAGGCATCGTAGCCCAAGCCGGATCAGGGCCTGGCAGCGGGCTCACCCGGCTGGCGCGGTACCTCGGTCACCTGCGGGTCGGCCCACGAGCCGGTGATGCGGGTCTGGTAGGTGAAGAGCTCCTGCAGCGGCCGGCGCAGCGCGAACTGGAAGATGAACGAGCCCAGGCCGATCGCCGGGTTGGCCATGGCGCCATAGGCGAGCGAGGCCAGGCCCACGTTGAGCTCCGGCCGGATGGTGGCCACCAGCGACTGGGTCTCGAGTTCGAGGTCGGCCTCGCCGCGGATGTCGACCTGGGCCTGCAGCCCGCGCATCTGCAGCCCGGTGCTGCGGGCGATGCCGGCCTTGATGTCGACATCGCCCTCGATGGCGTCGAAGCCGAAGCCCTCCGAGAAGACATCGCGAAAGTCGAGCGAGAGCCGGCGCGGCAGCGACTGCAGGTTGAGCACACCGATCAGCTTGGCCAGGCCGGGCTCGGTCTTGAGGAACTGGCCCTTGCCGATCTGCAGGCGCATGGCGCCATCGAGACTGGGATAGTGGATCGCCAGCGGCGAGCCCTGCCAGGCCAGGCGGCCCGAGAGCCGACCGCTGCCGCCACGCACGCTGTCGGGAATGCCGTAGACCGCGAGCAGTTCGCCCGCGTCGATCACCTCGAGCTGGAAGTCGAGATCGGTGGCAAGACCGCCGCCGGCGCGGGCCGGCGCCCAGCGGCCGCTCGCGAGCAGACGCGCGGCGGGGTGGGTGACCCGCAGCTCGTCGAGGCGCCAGACCGGCGTGCCGGCGCCGGCAGTGTTGGTGGCCATCAGGGTGAGTTGCCCGAGCCGGCGCTCGCCGAGGATGAACTCGGTGGCAGCCACATCGAGCGCCGGCAGCGCCTCGGGTGGGGAATCGAGCAGCGCCTCGAACTCGCCGGCACGCGACCTGGGGATCTCCAGGCGGTTGAAGCGGGCGGTGAGCGCTCCCACCCGCTGTCCGGGCAGCGCGTCGCGCCAGCTGAAGTGGCCATCGACCTCGCGCGACACCACATTGGCCTGCCAGACGCCAGCCTCGCGGGTGGCGCCGATCACCACCTGGTGAAAGTGCTTGCCACCGATCTGCAGTTCGCCGGTGATCGCCGCGATCGCCGAGGGCAGCAGGGAGAAGCCCGGCGCGAAACCCTCGTCGGCGCGCCGCTCGACGTCGCGCAGTTCGGTGCCGGTGAGCAGCGGCATCCAGGCATCGAGATCGAGGCGCTCGGCCTCCACCCGCAGGGCGAGGCCGCTGTCCGGCAGGTCGGGTTCGCCGCGGGTGGCGAAGCCGCCGCGCAGGATGCGCAGCCGCCCGCTGGCCGGATCGCGCTCGCGCTCGAGCACCAGGCACATGGCCTCGCCGAGCTCGACCCGGATCGCGTCACCGGGCGAGCGTGCCTGCGCGTCGGCGCCGGGATTCGCCTTCACGCTGACCCGCAGCGGCCAGGCGCCGCTGCTGGGCTTGTCGAAGGGGGCCGGCATGGCCAGGCCCAGGCCGATGAGGTCAGAGGACAACTGCATCGAGACCGCGCGCCGGGCGATGTCGAGCTCGCCGCTGAAACCCGCCTCGCCGGCCAGGCGCCGGGTGAGCGGATTGTCGACCACCGCGCGCATCGCCTCGGCACCGACCCGGCCCTCGGCCCGCAGCAGCAGACGGCCGGGTTCGGGCGTCTCGCCCGAGACCCGCAGCGGTCCGCCGAGGAAACGCGCGCTGATGTCGCGCAGGGCCAGCGAGCGCTCGGTGAAGTCGAGCACACCGGTGACCGCCTCGAAGGGCGGGATGGTGTCGTCGAGCCGGACCCGGTTGCCCCGCAACTGCAGCGTGCCGGCGACCCGTGAATGCTCGGGCTGATGCAAGGGCACTTCCAGACGCAGCTGCAGCCGGGCGTCCCCCTCGACCCGGGTGTCACGCGTGAAGTCGTCCAGGCGGGTGGCCAGCGGCGTCTCGTTGAGGAAGCGGATCATCTGCTGGGCCTCGCCCTCGCCCCCGCCCTCCACGCGCAGCACACCCTCGTCGAAATCCCGTACGCCGGCCAGGCTGGGGCCCAGTGGCAGCTCGAGCACCCGACCCGAGCGGGCGCTCACCTGGAAGGCGTTGCGCTCGAAGCGCAGGCGCCCCTGGACCGCGTCGATGCGCGGCCAGCCCTGGGCATAGCGCAGGGCGCCGTCATTGAGGCGGGCATCGACCAGGAACTCGCCCAGGCCAGGCTGCGCGAAGGGAAAGTCGGCCAGATCGCCGCGGACGCGGAAGCGCGCGTCGTCGAGCCGGCCACCGAGCACGGCCTGACGAACCCAGTCGCGCACGGGTTCGGCAATGCCCAGGGGCAGGTAGCGCCATACCCGTTGCGCATCGGCACGCTCCACCTGCCCGGCGAACTCGACCAGACCCAGCCCACGGCCGCCGCTGCGGTAGCGGCCGGCGAGGTTGCCGGCGGCATCGGCGTTGGCGAATCGCGCCTCGCTCAGCGACAGCTCGACGCCGCGGCCGGCGCCTTCGCCCACCGGCGCCACCCGCAGGCGCGCCTGCAGCTCATCGAGGCTGATGGCAGGTTCGGCGAAGATGCCGGGAAGCCCGAGCACGGCGGCCCGGGCGTCGAGCCGCAGGTCGAGGCCGGCCCGGGTGAGCCGGCCCTCGCCCGCGAGATTGTCGGCCCAGGGACCGGCTTCGGACACCCGGCCCGAGAGCCGCTCGAAGCCGGCGGTGACTTCCAGCCCGGCCTCGGGTGCCGCGTCGGCGGGTGGTCGCTGCCATCGCACGGCCAGCGCCGAGATGCGGCCGTCGAGCCGCAGCGCTGCCAGGCGCGCCGCCCAGGGGGCCGGCCATGACACGCGGCGCAGCAGCGCCAGGGCCGGTCCGGCCTCGAAGGCGCGCAAGGCCGCCTGCAGCCGCACCGGGTGGAATCCTTCATCGAGCTCGAGACTCAGCGGACCATCGGCACCGATGACATGCCCGCCAGGGTCGCGCACCTGCCAGGCATCGAGCACGACCCGGGTGCGATCGGCGCCGAGCACTGCCTGTCCCTCCAGGCTGAGCGCGGCAAGCCGCAGCGGCGCGCCGTCGGGCGCGGCGGCCGGCTGCCAGGCGGCCTGTGCGAGCTGCAGCTTGAGCGTGGCCTCGCGCTGGCCACCGGCCTGCAGGCGCAGCCAGGCGCGCAGGTCGGCCCGCCCCTCCCGCAGCGGCGCCAGCCGATCGGCCAGCGGCAGCACCGCCACCGGCAACCCGGCAAGCGCGCCGAGTTCGAGCGCGTCGATGCCGGCATAGAGCTCGCCGCTCCAGCCACGCCAGTCGGTGACCGCCGAGCGCGGCGTGCGGAAGATCTCGCCGGCCAGCTGCCAGTTCTCCCACCAGCCCGGCAGGGCGGGCACGGCGAGCGACACCCGATGGCGGCGGCCGACGCTGCCGAGCTGCAGGTCGATGCCGGCCAGCTCGCCCGCACCGCCTCGGGCGTCGGTCCAGGCGATCCGGGCATCGCGCACCAGCACCCGTCGCTGCTGGGCGAGCAGCTCGGGCAGCGCCGGCTCGCCACCGCCCGACAGGTCAAGGGCGACGCCAGCGATCTGCCAGCGGCTGCCACCGAGAGGGATCACCCGGACCCGCGGCGATTGCAACTCGATGAGCGAGAAGCGCGGGGCCAGCGCCCACAGGCTGCGCGGCGAGATGACCAGGGTGAGCCTGGGCAGACTGAGCTCGGGCTGATCGGGCTGACCGAGCTCGAGGCGCTCCAGCGTCAACCGCGGCAACAGACCCTCGAAGCCGGGGTCGAGGCGCCCGATGCGCACCGGCTGGCCCACCATGAGAGACAGGCGTTGCGCGATGGGCTCGCGCCAGGTATCGAGGCCGGGCCAGACCTGATGCCGCAGCACCAGATAGCCCGCGAGCAGGCACAGCCAGGCGCCGAGCAGACACCAGCCCAGCAGGGCCGGGAGGCGTGACGGGCGCCGACGCAGGGCGGAGCGGACGGGCGGGGCCGCGGTCACGGAACGGTGCGGAGGCATCAGCTGGCTCGCCGGCGGCATGCCGTCGTGCCGGTAGGATAACCCTTTCGCTTGCCTGCGCCCGACGCGCGCTCAGCCGATGTCCTTCGAAGCCGAACGTCATTCCGGATTCTTCCGCCGCTCGCTGGGCGCCCTGCAGTCTCGACCGCCCGAGCAGGGTGTCGCGCGCCTGCAGGCCCTGATCGACGCGCCGATCGACCCGCCACGGGTGCAGGCGCTGGTCGACGAGGGCCTGGCCCGCGCCGCCCGGGCCTCGGCGCTGAGCGTGGACCCGTCGCTGCCGGCCGCCAACCTCGGGCGCGAACTGCGGCGGACACGCCTGCTGCTGATCATGGCCCTGATGGAGCGCGACCTGCGCGGCCAGGCGCCGCTCGCGGAGGTCTGCCGCGCGATGTCCGCCTTCGCGGCCGCCAGCACGCAGGCGGCACTGGCCGGCGCGGCGCGCGAGTTGACCGCGCAGTTCGGCGTGCCGCACGACGCGCTGGGCCAGCCGCAGGATCTGCTCGCGGTGGCCATGGGCAAGGGTGGCGCCGATGAGCTCAATGTGTCCTCGGATCTGGACCTGGTCTTCGTCTTTCGCGATGAGGGCCAGTGCCAGCCGCCGCCCGACGCACCGGCGGGCCGCGGTGGCCCGATGGCCGCCAGCGAGTTCATGCACCGCGTCGCCCGCCGCGCGATCGGCCTGCTGGCCGAGCCCACCGCCGACGGCTTCGTGTTCCGGGTCGATACCCGGTTGCGGCCCAATGGCGATGCCGGGCCGCTGGTGGTGTCGTTCGCGATGCTCGAGGAGTACTTCTACGCGCAGGGTCGGGAGTGGGAGCGCTTCGCCTGGCTCAAGGGCACCGTGGTGGCCGACAGCGGGCTGGCCGGCGCGCAGGCGCGCCGCCGCGACGAGCAGTCGCTCGCGGCGATCGTCACGCCCTTCGTGTTCCGGCGCTATCTCGACTTCCGGGTGTTCGGCGCGCTGCGCAGTCTGCACGCGATGATCCGCAGCGAGGTCGCCCGACGCGACGCGCGTGATGCCGGCAGCATCGATGTCAAGCTGGGCCGCGGCGGCATCCGCGAGATCGAGTTCGCCGCGCAGCTCTTCCAGGTGGTTCGCGCCGGTCGTGACCCGCTGCTGCGCGACCGGCGTACCCTGGCCACCCTCGAGACGCTTGCCCGACGCGGTGTGCTGCCGGTGGGCGACGCCACGGCGCTCGCCCGCGCCTACGACCTGCTGCGCCGCACCGAGCATGCCCTGCAGTACCGGGAGGACGCGCAAACCCACCGCCTGCCTGCCGACGCGGCGGGCCGTGCGCAGGTGGCGGCGATGCTGCGCCTGTCACCGGAGGCCTTCGAGGCGAGCCTGGAGCAGGCCCGCGCCGACGTGCAGCGGGTGTTCGACGGCCTGCTGAGCGAGGCCGACGACAGCGGCGCGGGCGGCGGGGGCGCGGCCGCTGCCGAGGAAGGGCTCGGCGAGGACATGAGCAACCGGCTCGCCCAGCTGCGGGCGAGCTCGCGCTACCGCGCCGCCCGCGAGGACACGCGGCAGGCCGTCGAGCGGCTGCTGGCCAGGGCGCTGGCCGAGCGGGTGGATGCCGCCGCCTTCGGGCGGCTGATCGACCTGATCGAGGCGGTCACCGGCCGCCCCGCCTATCTCGCGCTGCTCTCGCAGTACCCGCAGGCGATGAGCCGGGTCATGCGCCTGCTCGGGCTGTCACGCTGGGCGGCGGAATACCTCACCCACCACCCGATCGTGCTCGACGAACTGCTCGACGGCCAGCTGCTCGAACCGGTCGACTACGCCGGCTGGGAGCAGGCTCTGCGCGCGGCGCTGGCCGCCGCCGTCACGCCCGACGGCGCGCCCGATGTCGAGCGCCAGATGGATCTGGCCCGCGAGGCCCACCACGCGCAGGTCTTCCGCCTGCTGGTCCAGGACCTGGAAGGGCTGCACAGCGTCGAACGCCTGGCCGACCTGCTTTCCGAGCTCGCCGACCGCATGCTCGCCATCGGGCTCGACTGCGTCTGGCGCACCGTGCCCGGGCGGCACCGCGAGCAGCCGCGCTTCGCGGTCATCGCGTACGGCAAGCTCGGCGGCAAGGAACTCGGCTACGCGTCCGATCTCGACCTGGTCTTCCTGTTCGACGACGACGACGAGCGCGCGCCGCAGGCCTACGCCACGCTTTCGCAGCGGCTGGCCAACTGGCTGTCGGCGCGCACCCGCGCCGGGCAGCTGTTCGAGATCGACCTGCGGCTGCGGCCCAACGGCAACGCCGGCCTGCTGGTCACCACCCTCGAGGGATTCACCCGCTACCAGGAAGACGAGGCCTGGGTCTGGGAGCACCAGGCGCTCACCCGCGCCCGCCACGCCGCCGGCGACGCCGCGATCGGCGCCGCCTTCGAGGCCACCCGCCGCGCGGTGCTGGCGCGCCCGCGCGAGGCCGCGCCGCTGCGCGCCGAGGTCATCGGCATGCGCGAGCGGATGCACGAGGGCCATCCGAACCGCAGCGAGCGCTTCGACCTGAAGCACGACCAGGGCGGCATGGTCGACATCGAGTTCATCGTGCAGTACCTGGTGCTCGCCCATGCCGCCGTGCATCCGGAACTGCTCGACAACGTCGGCAACATCGCGCTGCTGGGCCGGGCGGCGCGGGCCGGCCTGATCGACGACGGACTGGCCACCGAGGTGGCCGACGCCTACCGGCGGCTGCGCCAGCAGCAGCACCAGTTGCGGCTCAACGATGCCTCGTACGCGCGGGTGGCGCCGCAGGAACTCGCGGCCGAACGCGCTGCGGTGCGCGCCCTGTGGGCCGCGGTGCTGGGCTGAGTCAGGCCAGCAGCAGCACCAGCGCGCCCACGCCCAGCGCTGCCAGCAGGTTGCCGCTCAGGCGCGCCACCACCAGCAGCGCCAGCGCCGAGAGCAGGCGGGCATCGAGCAGCAGCTCCCAGCCGGGCGCCGTGGCCTCGCGCCAGGGCGCGGCCACCTCCGGCACCACCACCGCCACCAGCGCGGCCATCGGCGAGTAGCGCAGGGCGCGCGAGGCCAGCCCGCGCGGATGCCAGCGGCGCGGCGCGTAGAGGTAGAGCGAGCGCAGCAGCACGATGATGCCGGCCAGCATCGCGATGGCCAGCCAGATGCCGGCGGCGTCGGTCTTCATGCCTGTTCCTGATCGGAAGGCCCGGCAGGCCGGCGCATCGCCGCCATCTCGGCGAGCAGCGCCGCCAGCAGGCCGGCAAGCACCGCTGCGAGCAGGCCGAGCTTCCAGGGCCAGCCCGCGCCGAGCAGCGCCACCCCGGCCGCGGCCAGCGCCGCGGCCCAGGCTGGCGCGCCCCGGAGCATGGGCGCCACCAGGGCGAGCATCGCGAGGATGCCCAGATAGCCCAGGCGACCCGCGCCGGGCAGGACCGCACCGAGCCCGATGCCGACCGTGGAGCCTGCCAGCCATACCGGCCAGACCAGCCCGGTCACGCCGGCGTACAAGGCCAGACGATTGACGAACGGGCGCTCGCGGCCGCGCCGGTCGAGATAGACCGCGGTGCCGGGATCGGTCATGAGAAAACCGGCCAGCCAGCGCCAGCGGGCAGGCAGGTGCTTGAGGTCAGGAGAGAGCGCGGCCGAGTACACCGGAAAACGCAGGCCGGTGAGCACCGCGGTGAGCGCGATGAATGGCAGCGACACGCCCGCGGCCAGCAGCGGCACCGCCACCAGGGCGGTGGTTCCCGACAGCACCAGGAAACTGATGCCCAGGGCCTGGGCGACGGTCAGGCCGCCCTTGACCAGCGCGATGCCGGTGACCATTCCCCACGCGAACACGCCGGGCAGCGCCGGCGCCACCGCCGCCAGCCCCTGGCGAAAACGCTGCCGGCGCGCAGGCCGGGCCAGCAGGGCCGCGCGCGCACCCACGCCCTGCTCCGCGTGCGGCTCAGCGCCCGCCGGCGGCGGGCACGCGGCCCAGGGCCCAGCCGCTGCGCGCGGCCAGCCACAGGGCGCTGGCCAGCGCCACCATTACCACCGGCAGCGACAGCAGGTTGAGCACGGACCAGCCGTTGACCATGAGCATGGCGCCGGACGAGGCCGAGGTGGTGACCATGGTGGTGAAGACGCACAGGTCCATGAAGCCCTGGACCTTGTTCTTTTCGGAGGGCCGATAGGCGCTGGTGAGCAGGGTGGTGGCGCCGGTGTACATGAAGTTCCAGCCCACCCCCAGCAGCGTGAGGGCAAGCAGGAACTGCATGAGGTCGACCCCGCCGAGCGCGATGGCCACGCAGGCGGCCATCATCAGGCAGCCGGTGACCACCACCGGCAACACGCCAACGCGCTGGATGAGCGAGCCGGTGAACAGGCCCGGCGCGAACATGCCGATGACATGCCACTCGAGCACCAGCGCCGCCGAGGCGTAAGGGTGGCGGCAGACCTCCATGGCCAGCGGCGTGGCGACCATCAGCAGGTTCATGATGCCGTAGCCGAGCGCAGCGATGAGCACGGCCGTCCAGCAGGCCGGCTGGCGCACGATCTCGGCCAGCGCCCGCGGCGGGCGGGTGTCCTGGGCGGCCTGCGCCGCCTGGGCCGCGCTGGGCACCCGCAGCAACTGGGCCAGCAGCAGCGAGAGCAGCGCGAACCCGGCCAGCGTGAGGTAGGACCCCGCGAACTGCGTGCTCAGCCAGGTGCGCGACCACTTCGAGACCTCGGGCCCGATCACGCCACCGACGATGCCGCCGGTGAGCACCAGCGAGATGGCGCGGGCCTTGAACCCGGGCCGGTAGGCGTCGGCGACATCGGCGGCGGCAAAGCGCAGGCTGGCCGAGAAGGCGCTGTACAGGCCGGTGATGAAGGTGGCCGCGCACAGCATGGGCAGGCTCGCCTGGGTCATGGCCCACCAGGCCGCCAGCGCGCCGGCCATGCCGGCCACCGAGCCCACGGTGTAGCCCAGCCGCCGCCCGAAGCGCCGCATGAACGCCGCCGCGGGCATGGCCCAGATGGCGCCGCCCAGCACGTAGCCCGTGACCGGGAGCGTGGCCATGAGCTTGTTGTCGGCAAGCTGGAAACCGGCCAGGCCGGTGATGGCCACCAGGGTGACGTTGTTGGTGAGCACCAGCGCCTGCATGGTCGCCAGAAGGCCCACCTGCGCGCGCAGGGATCGGAGCATCGCCGCAGTGTAGCCCGGCCGCGTACCCCCACCGCCCGGAACCGGCTTGTGGGGCGACGGCCCTCATTCCGATAAAATGACCGGTTCCGACAGAAAACCTTCCCCTTCCAGGAGCTGCCCCATGTCGATGGCCGACCGCGACGGACTGATCTGGTTCGACGGCAAGATGGTCGAGTGGCGCGATGCCAAGCTGCACGTGCTCACCCACTCCCTGCACTACGGCATGGCGGTCTTCGAGGGCGTTCGCGCCTATCAGACCCCCGCCGGCACCGCCATCTTCCGGCTGAGCGAGCACACCCGCCGCTTCTTCAACTCGGCCAAGATCTTCCAGATGAAGATCCCCTACACCCCCGAGGAACTCATGCAGGCCCAGAAGGACTGCGTGCGCCTGAACAAGCTCGACTCCTGCTACATCCGGCCGCTGGCCTGGATCGGCTCCGAGAAGATGGGCGTGTCGGCCAAGGGCAACAGCATCCACTGCTCGATCGCGGTCTGGCCCTGGGGCGCCTATCTCGGCGAGGACGGCATC
This sequence comes from Burkholderiaceae bacterium, assembly GCA_044356115.1. GTDB lineage: Bacteria > Pseudomonadota > Gammaproteobacteria > Burkholderiales > Burkholderiaceae_E > Quisquiliibacterium. The sequence continues at coordinate 324 of JBIKWU010000029.1, read as the reverse complement.
TCGCGCGGCATCCGCGTCAAGACCTCCTCGTTCACCCGTCACCATGTCAACGTCTCGCTGGTGCGGGCCAAGGCGAGCGGCTACTACATCAACTCCATCCTGGCCAACCAGGAGGTCACCGCCCACGGCTACGACGAGGCGCTGCTGCTCGACACCGAGGGCTACGTCTCCGAGGGCTCGGGCGAGAACGTCTTCATCGTGCGCGACGGCCGTCTCTACACGCCCGATCTCGCCTCGTGCCTGGACGGCATCACGCGTGATGCGGTGATCACCATGGCCCGCGATCTCGGCATCCCCGTGATCGAGAAGCGCATCACCCGCGAC
>JBIKWU010000212.1:0-6912 GCA_044356115.1 Burkholderiaceae bacterium | reverse complement strand
TCGGTCAGCGCCTGCTGCAGAGCCGGCAGGCCAGCCCCGGTCAGGGCACTGACCATGACTCGCACGATGCTACCACAGGGGTCACGCTCGGCCTGAGGCAACCATCCCGCGGCATCGATCTTGTTGTAGACCATGAGCACCGGCACCGAACCGGCGCCGATCTCCTGCAGCACCCGCTCCACCTCGGCGATCTGGTCGTCGCGATCGGGCGCGCCGGCATCGACCACGTGCAGCAGCAGGTCGGCGTCGCGGGTCTCCTCGAGCGTGGCCCGGAACGACTCGATCAGGCTGTGCGGCAACTGGCGCACGAAGCCCACGGTGTCGGACAGGACCACCTCGGCGCCCTCGGGCAGCCGCAGCCGACGGGTCAGGGTGTCGAGCGTGGCGAAGAGCTGGTCGGCGGCGAAGGTGCCGGCGCCGGTGAGCGCATTGAAGAGCGTGCTCTTGCCGGCATTGGTGTAGCCCACCAGCGAGACCGAGAAGACATCCTGGCGCAGGCGGGCGCGGCGCCGGGTGAGCCGCTGGCGGGCGAGCTTGTCGAGGCGCTGGCGCAGTTGCCGGGCCTTGGCGTCGAGCATGCGGCGGTCGAGCTCGATCTGCTTCTCGCCGGGGCCGCCACGCTGGCCGATGCCGCCGCGCTGGCGCTCGAGGTGGCTCCAGCCGCGCACCAGGCGCGAGAGCTGGTGCTCGATGCGGGCGAGCTCGACCTGGAGCTTGCCCTCGTTGCTGCGGGCCCGCTGGGCGAAGATGTCGAGGATGAGCTCGGTGCGGTCGATCACCGGCACCTCGAGCAGACGGCCCAGGTTGCGCTGCTGCACCGAGGTGAGGGGGTTGTCGAAGATCACCGCCTCGGCGCCGAGCGTCTGGAGCCGCTCGCGGATCTCCTCGGCCTTGCCGCTGCCCACCGAGAGGGCGGCGTCGGGCCTGGGACGCCGCACCGCGATGACATCCACCGGCTCGATGCCGGCCGAGCGGGCGAGCGCGCAGGTTTCGTCCAGGCTGGCGCGGTCGGTGCCGGCGCCGCCGAAGGCGACACCGACCACGAGGGCGCGTACCGGAGCTGGGGCGGCGGTCAGGTTTCGGTGCTCTCTTGCTGGAACTGCACCGGACGGGCGGGCACCACCGTGGAGATGGCGTGCTTGTAGACCATCTGGGTGACCGTGTTGCGCAGGAGCACCACGTACTGGTCAAACGATTCGATGTGGCCCTGCAGCTTGATGCCGTTGACCAGGTAGATGGACACCGGCACATGCTCCTTGCGGAGCAGGTTGAGGAACGGGTCTTGTAGCAGCTGCCCTTTGTTGCTCATGGGAACTCCGTGTTCTTCTGGGTCTGGGAGATGGGGCCGACGCGCGGGGAATCAAGCCCGCCGCGCGGCGGCCGGAAACCGCCGGACCACTATACCGCGACGGGCAGCCGCCGGCGTGACGTCACCGGGCCGCGTAGGGATTGGCGCCGCTGCGGAATTCGATGCGCAGGGGCGTGCCGGCCAGCGAGAACTGCTCGCGCAGCCAGGTCTCGAGGTAGCGCCGGTAGGTCTCGGGGACGTTGTCGAGCGAGGAGCCGTGCACGATCACGATCGGCGGGTTCTGCCCGCCCTGGTGGGCGTAGCGCAGCTTGGGGCGCACCGGGCCGCGGCGCGGCGGCTGCTGGCGCTCCACCGCCTCGTGCAGCGCCCGGGTGAGCTTGGGCGTGGGCAGCTTGCGGAAGGCCGCGGCGCAGGCCTCGTCGACCGAGCGCATCAGCGCGCCCAGGCCCAGGCCGGTGCGCGCCGAGATCATGTGCAGCCGGGCAAAGCGCAGGAAGTGCAGCTTGCGGTCGAACTCGGACTTCAGGCGCTCGCGCTCGGCCGGGGGCAGCGCGTCCCACTTGTTGACCGCGACCACCAGCGCCCGGCCCGCCTCGAGGATGTACCCGGCGATGTTCGCGTCCTGCTCGGCCACGCCCTCGAGGGCATCGAGCATGAGCACGCAGACATTGCAGTCCTCGATCGCCTGCAGGGTCTTGACCACCGAGAACTTCTCGATCATGTCGGTGACCTTGCCGCGACGCCGCACGCCCGCGGTGTCGACCAGCGTGTAGGGACGCCCGCCACGCTCGAAGTCGATGGCCACGGCATCGCGCGTGGTGCCGGGCTGGTCGAAGGCGATCAGTCGCTCCTCGCCGAGCAGGGTGTTGATGAGCGTGCTCTTGCCGGCGTTGGGGCGACCGACCACCGCCACGCGGATGCGGCGCGGCGGCAGCTGGTCGGTGGCGCCGGCGGGCGCCGCGGCGGTGCCGGCGGCGGCAGGCTCATGGGCATCATCGGCCGCGTCGGGCGAAGGGGGCGGCGCCGATGCCGGCATGAGGCCCTCGAGCGCGATCTCGAGCAGCTCGCGCACCCCGTCGCCGTGGGCGGCCGACACCGCCATGGGCGCGCCCAGGCCGAGCTCGTGGAACTCGGCCGACACCTGCTCGCGGGGCATGCCCTCGGTCTTGTTGACCGCGACCAGCAGTCGCCGGGCACTGCGCCGCAGCTCGGTGGCGATGTCGCGGTCATGGCCGGTGAGGCCCTGACGGCCGTCGACGATGAAGAGCACGACATCGGCCTCGAGCACGGCCTGACGGGCCTGCCGGGCCATCTGGTACTCGATGCCGGACTTGGCCACCGGCTCGAAGCCGCCGGTGTCGATCACGATGCAGTGGCCCTCGCCCACCCGCGCGCGACCGTAATGGCGGTCACGGGTCAGGCCGGGGCGGTCAGCCACCAGCGCGGCGCGACTGCCCGTCATGCGATTGAAGAGCGTGCTCTTGCCCACGTTGGGCCGCCCGACCAGCGCGACCACCGGAATGCCGCTCATGGCGTCTCCGGTCAGTCGAGGGTGACGGACAGCAGCGTGCCGCCGGCGGTCTGCACCAGCGCCGAGCGCTGATGGGCCGCGGGCTGCGAGACCACCGGGGTACCGTCGCTCGCGAAGCGGGCCGCGATCGCGCCGTCATCGCGCTGCAGCAGGTAGAGGTAGCCCTGGATGTCGCCCACCAGCAGAAACGGGCCGACCGACAGCGGCGCGGACGGCTCGCGGCGGGCGAGCGCCTCCTGGCGCCAGACACTGGCGCCGGAACGCGAGAAGGCGTGGATGTGGCCGCGGGCGTCGCTCACGCTGACCAGGCGGGCATCGACATCGATGCCCCCCTGCGCCGGCAGTTCGCGGCTCCACAGCGAGCGGCCCGTGGCCGCCTCGAAGCAGGCCACCCGCCCCTGAAAGCTCGCCGCGCAGACCTCGCGCCCGCTGACCAGGGGCGAGCCGACCACGTCGGCGATCCGCTCGATCTCGTTGGCGCCACGTGGCGTGGACACCACGGTCTCCCAGCGCTGCGCGCCGTTCTCGAGGCCGATGGCCACCAGCCGCCCGCCCGGCAGGCCGGTGTAGGCGGTGCCGGGGGCGATCGCCACCGAGGCGGTCTGGCGCAGCACCAGCGGCGGCAGTTGACGCGACACGCTCCAGCGCCGCGCGCCGCTGATCGACTCGTAGGCCGAGACGCGGTTGTCGCTGGTGCGCAGCACCACCAGGCCAAGCCCCACGGCCGGCACCGACACGGCCTCGGCGCCGAGCGGCGCGGTCCAGCGCGGCTTGCCGTCGGTGCCGAAGGCGAGCAGGGTGCCATCGCGGGAGGCCACCACCACCACGTCTCCGTCGCTGCCCACGCCGGCCGCGAGCTTGCGACCGGCGTTGATCTGCCAGGCGACCCGGCCGGAGTCGGGATCGACCCGCGCGAGCGTGCCGTCGGCGGCGGCCGCATAGACCGCTCCGCCAGCCACCACCGGCGCGAAGCCCACGCCGGCGGCCGGCAGCTTCAGGCTCCAGGCCACGCGCGCGCCCGCCTTCGCGGTGGGCGCAGGCGGATCGGGCCGCTTGGTGCCGCCGCCCCAGGGCCAGAGACTGCCGCAGCCCGAAAGCGCGAGCGCCAGCGCGCCGAGGAGAAGTGCGCGGACCGCCCTCATGCGCCCGCCCCGCCGAGCGCATCGAGCTTGATCTGGATGATCCGGCGCAGCGGCGCCGACTTGCCCGCCTTCTCGAGGGCGGTGCGGTACTCGGCGCGGGCCTCCTCGGGCTTGCCCTGGGCGAGCAGCAGATCACCGCGGCGGTCGGCCCACTCGGCCTCGAAGCCGGCGGGCGCGGCGCCGGCCAGCAGCTTCAGGCCTTCGTCATGCGCCTGCTGATCAAGCAGCACGCCGGCCAGACGCACCCGCGCGAGATGGCGCATCGCCTCGTCGGCGGCGTTGTCCATCACCCACTGCAGCGGCGCGCGCGCTGCCTTGAGGTCACCGGCCTCGAAGTACACCCGCGCGGCGAGCAGCGCCCCCATCGGCCCGTAGGCGGTGCGGCCATGCTGCTCGACCAGCGTGCCGGCCGCCGCCTTGACCTTGTCGACATCACGGGCCTGCGCGGCCACCTGGAGCTGGTCGTAGATGACCGAGGCGGCCGCGGCCTCGCGCGCCTGGTACCAGCCCCAGGCGCGCCAGCCCGCGATCGCGAGCAGCACCAGCGTGACCACGGTGAGCAGAAAGTTGCCGTAGCGGTTCCAGAACGCCTTGAGGGTGGCGAGCTGTTCCTGTTCTTCCAAGTCGTAGGCCATGGCCTGCGTCTCCTGTGAGGGGGGATGGGCCGGTGACTCAGGCCTCGGGATCGGCAGCGACCAGGGCGTCGACGATAAGGTCGGGCAGCGCGGCCATGCCCACCTTCTGCTGCCGCCCTTCGCCCGGCGCCGCGCCGGCATCGCGCAGCCACTTCACCGTGGCCTCGCCGGCGGCGGCCTCGTCCTCGCCGATGACCACAGCGGCAAAGGCGCCGCTGGCATCGGCACGCTTGAACTGCGACTTGAAGCTGCCCGCGCCGGCATGCAGGATGACGTCAAGGCCGGCATCGCGCAGCCGTTCGGCGGCCTGGACCGCGGCCGGCAGCGCGGCCGCGCCCTGATGGACCACGTACACGTCGCAGGCCGAGCCGGGCTGCTCGCCGGCCTGGGCGCGCATCTGGTCAAGCACCCGCTCCACGCCGATCCCGAACCCGCAACCCGGGGCAGCCTTGCCGCCGAGCATGCCCACCAGCGGATCGTAGCGGCCGCCGCCGCACAGGGTGAGGCCATCGCCGGCCACCCACTCGAACACGCTGAGGTTGTAGTAGTCAAGGCCGCGCACCAGCCGCGGGTTGACCCGCCACGGGATGTTCTGGGCGCGCAGCAGCGACTGCAGGCCCTCGAAGTGCGCGAGCGAGTCCTCGCCGAGGAAATCGATCAGCCGCGGTGCGCTTTCCGCAATCGGCTGCATGGCGGGGTTCTTGGTGTCGAGGATGCGCAGCGGGTTGCTGTGCAGCCGGCGGCGCGCGTCCTCGTCGAGCTGATCGGCGTGGCGCTGGAAGTGCGCGATGAGGGCCTCGCGATGCGCGCGGCGCTCGTCGGCCTGACCCAGGGTGTTGATCTCGAGCCGCACCCCCTGCAGCCCGAGATCGGCCCACAGCCGATGGCACAGCAGGATGACCTCGGCATCGACATCGGGGCCGGGCATGCCGAGCGCCTCGAGGCCCACCTGGTGGAACTGGCGGTAGCGGCCCTTCTGGGGGCGCTCATGGCGGAACATGGGCCCGGCATACCAGAGCCGCCTGGGCCCGTCGTAGAGCAGGTTGTGCTCGATCACGCTGCGCACCACGCCGGCCGTGCCTTCGGGCCGCAGGGTGAGCTGCTCGCCGTTGAGCGCATCGGTGAAGGAGTACATCTCCTTCTCGACGATGTCGGTGACCTCGCCGATGCCGCGCACGAACAGGCGGGTGTGCTCGACGATGGGCGTGCGGATGCGCTGATAACCGTAGGCGCGCATGCACGCGGCCACGGTGTCCTCGAAGCGCTGCCAGAGGGCCTCGTCGGCGGGCAGCACGTCGTTCATGCCGCGCACGCCCTGGATGCGGTCGGCGCTCATCGGCGTGGGCGCCCGGTGGCGCGCAGGCGCCGCGCGAGCGGGAGGAAATCGATCATGTGGCCGTCTTCTCCAGGGAGTAGCGGCGCCGGACGTAGTTCTCGACGATCGCCTGGAAGTCTTCGGCGATGCGATCGCCCTTGAGGGTGACATCGCGCACGCCGTCGATGAACACCGGTGCCACCGGCGCCTCGCCCGAGCCGGGCAGCGAGATGCCGATGTCGGCGTGCTTGCTCTCGCCGGGGCCGTTGACCACGCAGCCCATCACCGCCACCTGCATGGTCTCGACGCCGGGGTAATGCCCGCGCCAGACCGGCATCTGCTCGCGCAGGTAGCGCTGGATGCGATCGGCGAGTTCCTGGAAGAAGGTGCTGCTGGTGCGCCCGCAGCCCGGGCAGGCGACCACCATGGGCGTGAATGCACGCAGGCCCATGGTCTGGAGGATCTCCTGGGCCACCACCACCTCGCGGCTGCGATCGCCGTTGGGCTCGGGCGTGAGCGACACGCGGATGGTGTCGCCGATGCCCTCCTGCAGCAGCACGGCGAGCGCGGCGGTGGACGCCACGATGCCCTTGCTGCCCATGCCGGCCTCGGTGAGCCCGAGGTGCAGGGGATAGTCGCAGCGCCGGGCCAGCTCGCGGTAGACCGCGATCAGGTCCTGCACCGCCGAGACCTTGGCCGACAGGATGATGTGGTCGCCGGGCAGGCCGATCTGCTCGGCACGCTGCGCGCTCTCGATCGCCGAGGTGACCAGCGCCTCGCGCATGACCGCCGAGGCCTCCCAGGGCTGGGCGCGGGCGGCGTTGACGTCCATGAGCCGGGCAAGCAGGGCCTGATCGAGGCTGCCCCAGTTGACGCCGATGCGCACCGGCTTGTCGTGCCGGCAGGCCACCTCGATCATCTGCGCGAAGTTGTCGTCGCGCCGGCTGCCGGTGCCGACATTGCCCGGGTTGATGCGGTAC
>JBIKWU010000211.1:0-6917 GCA_044356115.1 Burkholderiaceae bacterium | reverse complement strand
GCGCGGGGCTATATCTTCGCGCAGTACAACCTGGGAGTTTGGTATGCCGAGGGACAAGGCTCACCGCAAAACGCTGTAATGGCGCATATGTGGCTTAGCTTGGCCAGCGCCAAAGGGGTCGGAGACGGGGCAAAGCACCGAGATCGGGTCGCCAAGCTTATGACGCCCCAACAAATTGCAGAGGCGCAAAAGCTGGCACGCGACTGCCTGGCGCGCAACCTTAGGGGCTGTGGCTGAAATCTGGGCCGGTCGTCGAGCCGGACCTGCGGTGACAGAAAAGGTCCTGCTTGTCTGCACAGTTGTACCCCAGGAGATAAAGAGACGACGAGCGCAACCAACGAGGTAGCTCTGGCGGGCGCTCTGCAGCAGGGTGATCAAAGCAGGTCCCTGGGGTCGTCAAAGTGGGCTTCAACATCGCTGGGCAAGAGCTGTATCGTGGCACGCAGGCCGGGCACGGCGCTCATCAGGGCCTGCTCAACGCTGGTGCGCAAGGCGGCGGCTCGGCCCAGGGTCCAGCTGGCGGGCATGTGCATGTGCAAATCGACAAACCGCCGCTGCCCGGCCTTGCGGCTGTTGACATGGTCAAAGCGGATGATGACCGCCTCGCCGCGCTGGTGGGCAAAGCCGGCCAGCACCTCGTCAATGAGGCGCCGCACCTCAGGCTCCAGAGATTCGTCCATCAGACCTTGGGACGAGCGCCAGACCAGTGCGGCGCCTTCGCGCAGGATGTTCAGGGCCACCAACATGGCTACCACCGCATCCAGCCACAGCCAGCCGCTCACAACCACCAGCGCAATGCCAAGCACCACCGCCAGAGAAGTCCACACGTCCACAACAAGGTGGCGGGCGTCGGCCTCTAGCGCCATCGAACGGTGGGTGCGCGAAGCGCGCCACATCACCCAGGCCAGCAGGCCGTTGAGGGCCGAGCTAAGCAGGGACAAGGCCAGCCCCCAGCCGACCTCTTGCAAGGGCTGAGGATCAAACAGACGGTGGGCTGCGGCCCAAATAATGCCCAGCGCAGCGGCGATGATCAGGACGCCTTCAAAGCCTGAAGAGAAATACTCGGCCTTGTGATGTCCGTAGGGATGCTCCTCGTCGGCGGGTCGGGCGGCAATGGTGACCATGGTCAGGCCAAACACCGCGCTGGCCAGATTGACCAACGATTCCATCGCATCAGAGAGCAGGCCCACGGAATCGGTGAGCCACCAGGCCAGGGTTTTCAGGCCGATGGTGACGACGGCCATGGCCACCGAGGCCATCAGGAGCCGATGCGGGGTCAGCCATGCAGAGAGGTCTTTCATGGGGGCTATATCGGGCCGCTGGTGCGCGGTGAGCTGTCAGACGAGCCCCCGAGCGGGCCTCAGCGCAGGTGCACGCGGGCAAACTTGCGCTTGCCCACCTGCACCACATAGGTACCGGGCTGCAGCTTGAGCGCCTTGTCCGAGACCACGCTCGACTCGATGCGTACGCCACCGCCATCAATCAGGCGGTTCGCTTCGCTGGTCGAGGGGGCCAGGCCGGCTGACTTGAGCAGGGCGGCGATGCCCAGCGGAGCGCCAGTGAGATGAACCTCGTCAATCTGGTCGGGCACGCCGCCCCGGCTGCGCAGCATGAAGTCCTGCTCGGCCAACTCAGCTGCAGCGGCGCTGTGAAAGCGGGTGGTGATTTCCTTGGCCAGCATCACTTTGGCCTGCTTGGGGTTGAGCCCGGCCTCAACCTGTTTGCGCAGGGCGTCAATTTCCGCCAAAGTCTTGAAGGACAGCAGGGTGTACCAGCGCCACATCAGATCGTCGGAGATGGACAGCACCTTGGCGAACATGCTGTTGGCCTCTTCGGTGATGCCGATGTAGTTGTTCTTGGACTTGGACATCTTGTCCACGCCGTCCAGGCCTTCGAGCAGGGGCATGGTCAAGATGCACTGCGGCTCTTGCCCGTATTCCTGCTGTAGGTGCCGCCCGACCAGCAGGTTGAACTTTTGGTCGGTGCCGCCCAGCTCCAGATCGCTCTTGAGCGCCACCGAGTCGTAGCCCTGCATGAGCGGATAGAGCAGCTCGTGCACCGAGATGGGCACGCCGCCCTTGAAGCGCCGGGTGAAGTCATCGCGCTCGAGCATGCGCGCCAGGGTGTAGCGCGAGGCGAGCTGGATCATGCCGCGCGCGCCCAGCGGATCGCTCCATTCGGAGTTGTAGCGGATCTCGGTGCGGGCCGGGTCGAGCACGAGGCTGGCCTGCTCGAAGTAGGTTCGGGCATTGGCCTCGATCTGCTCGCGGGTGAGCGCCGGCCGGGTGGTGTTGCGCCCCGAGGGGTCGCCGATCATGGCGGTGAAGTCGCCGATCAGGAAGATCACCGTGTGACCGATGTCCTGCAGCTGGCGCATCTTGTTCAGCACCACGGTATGGCCGATGTGCAGGTCGGGCGCGGTGGGGTCCAGCCCCAGCTTGATGCGCAGCGGCACGCCCGTGCGCTCGCTGCGCGCCAGCTTGCGCAGCCACTCCTGCTCGATGAGCAGTTCGTCGCAGCCCCTCAGGCTGATGCGCAGGGCGTCGCGGGCCTGCTCGCTGATCGCGGAATCCGGGGCGTTCATGGGGGAGCCTGTTGGGACCTTGTATCGGATGGTTTACACTCCGGGTTCGCTGTCTTTGGTCGCCGGCTGCTGTCGTCTGCCTGCCGGCCGCAAGACTGCCGCCGGAAACCCGGCTTGAACCGCAGAAACCCCGGATTCTACCGAAGCGCCTGTCCAAGCCGGCTGCCTCCCGACACCGTCGTCCTGCTGACCGAGTCCTACCCGCCCTTGCCCATGCCGCTGCCCGCTCGTCGCCTCCGCCAGATCTCGCTGGCCGTCGCCCTCGTGGGCGGGCTCGGCGCGGTCACGGCCTTCGGCACCGATCCGCTGGCCGGCGCGGCGGCACCCGAGGTGCTCACGGTCACCGAGTCCCTGGCGGTCTCGGTCAGCGCGGCCGATGGCAGCGAGAGCTTCCTGCAGAGTGAACTCGTCCGCCGGGGAGACAGCCTGGCCATCGTGCTCGCCCGCCTCGGCGCCAACGACACCGAATTCCTGCGCTTTGCCGCCACCGATCCCGTCGCCCGCCGGGCGCTGGTGCTGCGCCCCGGCCGCAGCCTGCGGGCCGAGATCGATTCCCTCGGTCGGGTGCAGCGCCTTGCCTACCGCGGCACCGGCTTCGAGGATGACCCCCGCTCCGCCCAGGCTGCGCGGCGCCTGATCATCCGCCGCGCTGACACCGGCTTCAGCGCCCACGAGGAATCGGTGCCCATCGACCGCAGCACCGAGATGCGCGCCACCGAGATCCGCACCTCGCTCTTTGCCGCCACCGACAGCGCCGGCATTCCCGAGTCGGTCGCCGTGCAGATCGCCGAGATCTTCGGCGGTGACGTCGATCTCCAGAGAGACCTGCGTCGCGGTGACCGCCTGCGGGTCGTCTATGACCTGCTCCGGGAGGCCGACAGCCTCGATGCCCCGGTGGCCACCCGGGTACTGGCCGCCGAATTCGTCACCGGCGGCAAGGTGCACCGCGCCTTCTGGCATGAGCGTCGCGGCAAGGGCGAATACTTCGATGCCGAGGGCCGCAGCCTCAAGAAGGCCTTCCTGCTCAACCCGCTGGAGTTCAGCCGCGTGTCCTCCGGGTTCAGCGAGGCCCGCCTGCATCCCATCATGCGAGACTGGCGCGCCCATCGCGGCGTCGACTTCTCCGCGCCGGTGGGCACAAGGGTGCGCGCCGCCGCCGACGGCGTGGTCGAGTTCGCCGGCCAGCAACGCGGCTACGGCAATGTCATCATCATCCGCCACGCCAACCAGAAGTCCACGCTCTATGCGCACCTGCAGGACTTCGCCGCCGGCATCCGCGCCGGCGCCCGGGTAGACCAGGGTGACGTCATCGGCGCAGTGGGCATGAGCGGCTGGAGCACCGGCCCCCACCTGCACTATGAACTGCGCATCGCCGGCGAGCACGTCGACCCGCTGAAGGTCGCGCCCACCGAAGCCCGCGCGCTCGAGCCTGCCGAACGCACGGCATTCGCCGCGGCGCTCGGTCCGCTGCGGCACCGGCTAGCCCTGCTCGACACCCTGCGCAGCGCCAGCTTCCAGTAGCGGTTCAGCCCCGGTCGGGCGCGCGGCCCGCCAGGTGTTCACCTAGGGGCCACAGCGCCGCCCACCGCGTCGGGCCGATTCTTCCAGCGCACGCCGCCCACGCCCAGCCTGCCCATGCGCACGCCGCTTGCCACCCCGCTCACCATCGGCCTGATGTCGGGAACCAGCCTCGACGGCATCGATGGCGCCCTGGTGCGCTGGCATGAAGGCCGCCCGCAGACCCTCGCCTTCCAGTCCCAGCCGATGCCACCGGCGCTGCGGGCCGAACTGCTCGCGCTGCAGGCGCCGGTGCCCGATGAACTGCACCGATCCCGGCTCGCTGCCGTCGCGCTGGCGCGCGCCTACGCCGCGGTCTGCGAGCCTCTCATCCGGGAGGCAGAGACCCGGCAGGCAAGCCGTCCTGGCCTGATCGGCGCGCATGGCCAGACGGTGCGGCATCAGCCCGACCAGGGCTACACCGTGCAGTTGCTCGATGGCGCGCTGCTCGCCGAACTCACTGGCTGGGATGTGATCTGCGACTTCCGCAGCGCCGACATTGCCGCCGGTGGTCAGGGCGCGCCCCTGGTGCCCGCCTTCCATGCCGAGGTGTTCGGACAAGCCGGCGAGCGCCGAGCCATTGTGAACCTGGGCGGCATCGCCAATGTCAGCCTGCTGGCCGGTGACGGCAGCGTGCTCGGGCACGATACGGGCCCGGCCAACCTGCTGCTCGATCTCTGGGCGTCACGGGTGCTCGGCACCGCCATGGACATCGACGGCGCGCTCGCCGCTAGCGGCCGCCCGCACGCCGGTCTGCTGGCCAGGCTGCTGGCCGATCCCTATTTCTCGCGCGCCGCGCCCAAGAGCACCGGGCGCGACCTGTTCACGCCGGCCTGGCTGGATGCCGCGCTGCGCGACGCCTTGCCCGATGCCGAACAGCAGGCAGCGGATGTTCAGGCCACCCTGCTCGAGCTCACCGCGCTGACAGTCGCGCGCGACTGCCGCGCCTTCGGTGCCCAGGCGGTGTTCCTGTGCGGTGGCGGCGCTGCCAACCCGGTGCTCGCAGCCAGACTGGCTGCCTTGTGCGCTCCGGCCCGCGTGGCCCGCACCGATGCGCTCGGCGCGCCCGCGCAGGCGGTGGAGGCGGTGGCTTTCGCGTGGCTCGCCAGGCAGCGCCTGCACGACGAGCCCGGCAACCTGCCCTCAGTGACGGGGGCCAGCGGCCCCCGCGTGCTGGGCGCGTTCTACCGGGGGCATCAGCCCCCGGGCTGACAAGGGCCTCAGGCCGAGAACGAGGAACCGCAGCCGCAGGTGGTGGTGGCGTTGGGGTTCTTGATGACGAACTGCGCGCCGTTGAGATCGTCCTTGTAGTCGATCTCGGCACCCACCAGATACTGGAAGCTCATCGCATCGATGAGCAGCGTGACCCCGTTGCGGGTCATCACGGTGTCGTCTTCGTTGGTCTCTTCGTCAAAGGTGAACCCGTACTGGAAGCCGGAGCATCCGCCACCCTGGACGAACACCCGCAGCTTCAGGTTGGTGTTGCCTTCCTCGTCGATCAGCTGGCGCACCTTGTCGGCCGCGCTGTCGGTGAAGATCAGCGGGGCGGGCATCTCGGCAACGGCGTTCATGTCGGTTTCTCCGGTGAATACCACAGTGTAACGGTCAGGAACAAACCCTGCACCCGGTCCGGCTATCGCCCCGGACCGCCACGTTCGGGTAGGCCCGGAAAGACAAGAGCCGCACGCGGCGGCTCTGGGTGACTGGCAAAGGCCGGGCGCGACAGGCGCCGGGCCGCATGCATCAGCGCTTGGAGAACTGCTTGCGCCGGCGGGCCTTGTGCAGACCGACCTTCTTGCGCTCCACCTCGCGGGCATCGCGGGTGACCAGACCGGCACGCGACAGCGCCGGCTTGAGGGTCTCGTCGAAATCGATCAGGGCTCGGGTGATGCCATGACGGACCGCGCCAGCCTGACCGCTTTCGCCACCACCCTTGACGTTGACCTTGACGTCGAAGGCTTCCAGGTTGTTGGTCAGTTCGAGCGGCTGACGCACCACCATGCGGCCGGTTTCACGGGCGAAGTAGCTGTCGAGCGGCTTGCCGTTCACCACCACGCGACCGGATCCCTTCTTGAGGAACACGCGGGCCACCGACGTCTTGCGCCGGCCAGTGCCGTAATAGAACTCGCCGATCATGGTCAGATCTCCAGTGCCTTGGGCTGCTGAGCCGTATGGGGGTGGGTGGGCTCGGCGTAGACCTTCAGTTTCTTGAGCATGGCGTAGCCCAGCGGGCCCTTGGGCAGCATGCCCTTCACCGCGTGCTCAAGCGCGCGCCCCGGAAACCGGGACTGCATCTTGCCGAAGTCGGTCTCGGTGATGCCGCCAGGGTAGCCGCTGTGCCGGTAATACTTCTTGCCGAGCGCCTTGTTGCCGGTGACCCGGATCTGCCCGGCGTTCACCACGACGATGAAATCACCGGTGTCCACGTGGGGCGTGTACTCGGGCTTGTGCTTGCCGCGCAGACGCAGCGCGATCTCGGCCGCCAGACGGCCCAGCACCTTATTGGTGCCATCGACCACGAACCATTCACGCACCACCTCATGAGGCTTGGCGGAAAACGTCTTCATCACTGTTCCTGTTCTTGGGTGATCCGACCGCAACCGATCCGGTCGGGTGATCCGGTCGATTGCCAGACCGCACTGCCGCCCTCTCAAGGGGGCTCCGCAGCGCCCCGCCGTTCAACCTGTTCACGGCGGAAAGCCTGCTATTCTATCGCGGGCTCGCCTCCCAAGTCAAAGGCTTCCGTGAGGCAAAAAAAAGCCCGAACCGGAGGGGT